>JAQXBV010000080.1 GCA_029252195.1 Yoonia sp. | reverse complement strand
TCGCATTCATGCGCGAAACCATCCCGCATGAATGGACGAAATTCCGCGAAAAGGTGTCAGACAACTTCCGCGTCATAACCCACGAGAACTTTCGGATTTTGGAGTAGCAGCGGTATAGTAACTTTTCTTTTCATAAATCCACTCGTCATACTCAGAAATCGTGTCGATATTCTGCACCCGCCTATCATGAGAAATCCCCATAAAAAATAGCAATTCAGATGATGGGCTATCTCCCGCTTCTCAAAACCTATGAAAGTATGGCTAAATAGCCATACTTTCATAGCTACTCAACACCCATCTGAAGCAACATTGCCTCGATGCGCGGCACGTCTTCAGGATTGTTCAGCTCCCAGAACTGGCGGCCCTTTGCGTCGACCTTGACACATAGCATGTCTTGACCCGCCTCAAGCAGACGCAATTGCTCTAATCCTTCCAGCGTTTCCAGTGGGCCAATGGGCCATGACAAATACGCCTCCAGCACATCCGCGCGGTACGCATACACACCAACGTGATGGAAAACAGGCGTCGCTTCGTCATCTGCATAGGTCTTGGTTGTGAATGGAATAACCTCTTTCGAGAAATATAGCGCCTTCTTGTCTGCCCCAAAAACCGCCGTTGTTCCCCCGACGCGACCAGCCTTGCGGTCAGAAAGGAACCCATTGAGTGCCTTGCCGTCACAGCGCAACACCGGCGTCGCCATCCCAAACTCTGGCCGCGCCATAATCTCGTCAAGCAAGTTACCAACAAACCAAGGAGGTGTCAGCGGCGCATCGCCTTGAAAATTAACAACCCAATCATATCCGTACCCAAGCGTCCTCAACGCCTCTGCGCAGCGCTCCGTTCCGTTTGCGCAATTCTTGGAGGTCATGACAACCTCCGCACCAAACGCCTCGGCATGGTCCTTAATGCGGACGTCATCTGTCGCAATAACAACGCGGGTGGGGCCTCCCACTTCCATCGCGGCATCCCAGCTACGACGGATCAGGCTCTTGGCCTCACCCGTCGCGCCGCGCAATGCAACCAGCGGCTTTCCGGGGTAACGGGTTGAGGCATATCGGGCGGGAATGACAATCAATACAGACATTTAAGGCTTCTTCACATCAACGCCTGGCGCATAGGCAATAAAGAATGGGTTGGCAAAACCGGCTTTTCCGTAACGCAGAGGTGTGTGGTCATCAAAGCCGATCACATTCCCGCCCGCGCCCGTCAAAACCGCATGGCCCGCCGCCGTATCCCACTCCATCGTGCGGCCAACACGCGGATAGATGTCGGCTTCGCCCGTGGCCACCAAACAGAACTTAAGAGACGAGCCCGCGCTCTTGCTATCAGCAACATTGTATTTGTTAATGTAATCATCCGTCGCCTGATCACGATGCGATTTAGAGGCAACAACAAGCAGTGCGCTATTGTCAGGCGTCTTCACATGAATCGGCGTCACGGGGCCAACTTTATCCTTGGCAAAATCACCGGATTCCTCGACGGAAACGCCGGCGGCATCGGTATAGAACAGGCGGTCCTTTGCAGGTGCATATACGATGCCACGGATCGGCACACCCTCCACGACATAGGCGATATTGACCGTAAAGTCGCCGCGCCGGTTGATAAATTCCTTGGTGCCATCCAGCGGATCAACAATCAGAAATGTCGAAACGCTCTGCCTGTGGCTATCGGCCTGCTCTTCGGTGACCAGCGCCACATCCGGAAAGGCGGCGCGTAGACCCGCGCTGATGATCTCATCCGCAGCTTCATCAGCGGCCGTCACCGGGCTATCGTCTGATTTGGACCGAACGTCGAAATCGGGGGCAGCGTAGATCTCCATAATCTTATCGCCTGCCTCAAGCGCCAAACGGCGCATGACCTCTGTCAAAGTCTCAAAATTCATTTTCAACAACCCTTCACGTTTCGTTATGCAGCCTGTTCTATAGATTGAAAGAACAGGTTTGCCCCTTTATGATGTTAGGCAAAGCGAACAGCAAGAAATTCGTGGGAAGCGGGATCAATGCCCGAATGATGCTGGTTTAATGATGTTTCAACAACAAGTTCGCCAGTCGACGCCGCGCACGGTTTTTGTGATGGCCGAGCTTATTTATCACTCCGTTGTTCGGGATGTCCGCAAGTCGCACCGCAATGCGCTGCTGGGTTTGATGATGAACATGGTGCAATCGGTGGTCTTTGTAATCACCTTTTATGCGATGTTCGAACTGCTTGGCATGCGCGGAAACGCGATCCGCGGCGATTTTCTGCTCTACATCATGTCCGGGATTTTCCTGTTCATGTGCCATACAAAAGCGCTTTCCACCGTCGTTAGCGCGGAAGGGCCCGCATCGCCCATGATGCAACACGCCCCGATGAACACCGTGATCTCTATCACTGCGGCCGCGATTTCATCGCTCTACCTGCAAATGTTGTCGATGTTCTTTTTGCTGTTTTTTTACCACGTTCTGTTTACCCCTGTCGTGATCGACCAACCCATCGGCGCAATGGCAATGATGCTGGTCGCTTGGCTGTCTGGGGTTGCAATTGGCACAATATTTCTCGCACTCAAGCCATGGGCGCCCGACGCGGTCAAGATTCTGACATCGGTGTACAACCGCGCCAGTATGATCGCATCTGGCAAGATGTTCGTGGCCAATACGCTGCCGTCGTCAATGCTTGTTCTATTCGACTGGAACCCGCTTTTCCACGCCATTGATCAATCGCGCGGCTACATCTTTTTGCATTACAACCCTCATTTTAGCTCGCCGACATACCCGTTTTATGAGGCGCTAGGCCTGCTGATGCTCGGATTGATGGGCGAGTCCTATACCCGCAAGAACGCATCAATCAGTTGGAGCGCGAGCAGATAATTTACTGTAATCACTGTTTTGAGGCGAAAGTCGCATTGCTGGCGCTTGCAGCCCCCAAACCCCGACCCTATATACGCCAAGATCAAACGATCAGGCGCTTGCTTGATATGTTTCACGTAAATCAGGCGCGGGTGCCGGAACGGGTTCGCGCCGCTCAACTCGCCTAGCGTAAGGGATTTGAATTATGGCTAAAGTTATCGGTATCGACCTCGGAACCACCAACTCATGTATCGCAATCATGGATGGCTCTAAGCCACGCGTGATCGAGAACAGCGAAGGTGCACGCACAACGCCATCTATTGTGGCATTTACAGACGACGAGCGTCTGGTAGGCCAGCCAGCCAAGCGGCAGGCGGTCACCAACCCAGAAAACACAATCTTCGCGGTCAAGCGTCTGATCGGTCGTCGTTTTGACGACAAAGACCTCGCGAAAGAAAAGAAGAACATGCCGTTCAACATTGTTGATGGCGGCAACGGCGACGCATGGGTCGAAGCACGCGGTGAGAAATACTCCCCGTCGCAAATCTCTGCGTTCATCCTCGGCAAGATGAAAGAGACTGCTGAGTCTTACCTTGGCGAAGAAGTGAACCAAGCGGTTATCACTGTGCCTGCCTACTTCAACGACGCACAACGTCAGGCAACCAAAGACGCCGGCAAAATCGCTGGCCTCGAAGTGCTGCGGATCATCAACGAGCCAACAGCGGCTGCATTGGCCTACGGTCTCGACAAAAAAGAAACCAAAACCATCGCGGTCTATGACCTTGGCGGCGGTACATTCGACGTCACGATCCTTGAGATCGACGACGGCCTGTTTGAAGTTAAATCCACCAACGGCGACACGTTCCTTGGCGGTGAAGACTTCGACATGCGCATCGTGAACTACCTTGCCGACGAGTTCAAAAAGGAGAACTCCGTCGACCTGACAAAAGACAAGATGGCACTTCAGCGTCTTAAGGAAGCTGCGGAAAAGGCAAAGATCGAGCTTTCATCGTCCTCCTCCACAGAGATCAACCAGCCGTTTATCTCCATGGGTTCCAACGGCCAGCCGTTGCACATGGTGATGAAGCTGACACGCGCCAAGCTGGAAAGCCTTGTCGCTGACCTGATCAAAGCCTCCATGAAGCCTTGTGCAGCGGCATTGAAAGATGCGGGCCTGTCCACTGGCGACATCGACGAGGTTGTTCTTGTTGGTGGTATGACCCGTATGCCTCGCGTCAAAGAAGAAGTGACAAAGTTCTTCGGCAAAGAGCCGCATCAGGGTGTGAACCCTGACGAGGTTGTGGCCATGGGTGCCGCCATTCAGGCCGGCGTTCTGCAGGGTGACGTCAAAGACGTTGTTCTTCTCGACGTGACACCACTGTCCCTCGGGATTGAAACACTTGGCGGCGTTTTCACACGTCTGATCGACCGTAACACGACGATCCCAACCAAGAAATCTCAGGTGTTCTCGACAGCCGAAGACAACCAGAACGCTGTAACCATCCGTGTGTTCCAAGGTGAACGCGAAATGGCTGCCGATAACAAGATCCTCGGCCAGTTCAACATGGAAGGTATCCCGCCAGCTCCACGCGGCATGCCGCAGATCGAAGTGACCTTTGATATTGACGCAAACGGCATCGTGTCCGTTGGCGCTAAGGATAAGGGTACTGGCAAAGAACAGCAAATCACGATCCAAGCGTCTGGCGGTCTCTCTGACGAGGACATCGAGGCAATGGTGCGCGACGCTGAAGAAAATGCCGACGCTGATAAAGAGCGCCGCAGCCTGATCGAAGCCAAGAACCAAGCTGAAAGCATGATCCACTCGACCGAAAGGTCGATGGAAGAGCATGCCGACAAGGTTGACCCAACCACGATTGAAGCCATCGAGCTTGCTATCGCAGCGCTCAAGGACGATCTGGAAGGCGACAACGCCGACAAGATCAAGTCTGGCATCCAGAATGTCACCGAAGCGGCCATGAAGCTTGGCGAAGCAATCTATAAGGCCAGCCAGGACGAAGAAAACGGCGAAGCAGAGCCTAAGGGCGCTGACGAAGATGATATCCTCGACGCCGATTTCGAGGACCTTGGCGACGACAAGCGTGGCAACTAAGGCATCCGCCTAAGGTAAATGAGACCGGCCCCTGAACCGGGCCGGTCTTTTTCCATTCCCAAAGGGGAAAAGTGACAATGGCAAAACGCGATTATTACGAAACGCTTGGCATCGCCAAAGGCGCAAGCGCTGACGAGATCAAAAAGGCATATCGTCAAAAGGCGAAAGAGCTGCACCCCGATCGCAACTCTGACAATCCCAAGGCCGAAGAGCAGTTCAAAGAGGCCAACGAGGCCTATGAAGTCCTGAAAGACGCCAACAAGAAAGCGGCCTACGACCGCTATGGTCATGCGGCCTTTGAAGGTGGCATGGGCGGCGGTGGCGGACCCCGTCCCGGTCAAGGGAATGGAGATTTCGCATCGGCTTTCTCTGACGTCTTTGACGATCTGTTCGGCAATTTCGGTGGCGGCGGCATGGGTGGCGGACGCAACCGTGCCCAGCGCGGCAGCGACCTGCGTTATAACCTGCGCATCAAGCTCGAAGACGCTTACGCGGGCATGCAGAAGACAATCAACGTACCTGCGACAGTCGCATGTAATTCGTGCAAAGGCACCGGCGCAGAAGGCGGCTCCGAGCCCGTCACATGCCCGACCTGTTCGGGCATGGGTAAGGTACGCGCGCAACAAGGTTTCTTCACCGTTGAGCGGACCTGCCCGACCTGTAACGGCATGGGTCAAACCATTAAGAACCCTTGCAAATCCTGCCACGGCCAAGGACGCGTCGAGAAAGAAAAATCGCTTTCCGTCAATATCCCTGCCGGGGTTGAAACTGGCACGCGAATCCGCCTCGCTGGCGAAGGCGAAGCAGGCATGCGCGGCGGCCCCACGGGCGATCTCTACATCTTTATCGAAGTGACCGATCACAAGCTTTTCGAGCGCGACAACATGAATCTCTACTGCCGCGTTCCAGTAAGCATCGCAGCAGCGGCGCTGGGTGGCGAGATTGAGGTGCCAACCATCGACGGCGGACGCTCGCGGGTCAAAGTCCCAGAAGGTTCGCAATCTGGTCGGCAGATGCGCCTGCGCGGCAAAGGCATGCCAGCCCTACGTGGCGGCGGTGCGGGCGATATGTTCATCGAGCTCGCGGTCGAGACACCGGTGAATCTGACCGCCCGTCAGAAAGAGATCCTGAAAGAATTCGATGCAATCAAAGCAGAGAACAATCCAAACGGGTCGAACTTCTTTAAGTCGGTGAAAAACTTCTGGGACTCGATGAAGGGATAAGGTTTTATCCATTTCGTTAACCATTAGTTCATGCAATGCTCTGCAAAGTGAGTCCTATGATTCACTTTGCAGAAGTTCCCAGTTTATTCGGCAACGACGGCCTGAAGGTCATAGCGAGGCCTGTCGAATCGTTCGTCGCCAAACATCGCAAGCAACTGCTTGATCAGGTGTCCGTCTCTGGCGCGGCCTCCCTGCCTGACTATGAATTGCTCGAACTCATCCTGTTCCGCGCCATCCCGCGCAAGGACGTAAAATCCCTCGCGATTGCCCTGCTCGAAACCTTTGGCGACTTCAATCAGGTGGTCTCGGCCAGCCCTGCGCGGCTCGCACAATTCGACGGATGCGGCCCTGCCGTCATCGCCGAGCTCAAGATCGTTGAGGCCGCCGCGCAACGGCTTGCCCGTGCGAAGGTGATGCAGCGCTGCGTGATCTCAAGCTGGTCAGCCATCATCGACTATTGCCATACGATGATGTCCCACCGTGACACAGAACAGTTTCGGATCCTCTTTCTCGACACTAAGAACACGCTCATCGCCGACGAAGAGCATGGAACAGGAACACTTGATCATGTCCCCGTCTACCCGCGCGAAGTCATGAAGCGGGCGCTGGAATTGAACGCCGCCTCTATCATCTTGGTGCACAATCACCCCTCGGGCGACCCCACGCCATCCGAAGCAGATATCGCAAGGACGCAGCAAATCGAAGCGGCTGCAAAAGCGCTTTCAATCACGCTGCATGATCATATCATCATCGGAAAATCCCGTGAGGCAAGTTTTCGCGAATGGGGCCTGCTCTAATTACTCCGCCACCCACAGTTCGACACGGCGGTTAATCTGACGACCCCACTCCGTGTCGTCGCATCCCATCGGCAAAGCCTCTCCAAAGGCCTCCGTCTCGACGACCACACCTTCGGGAAACCTCCCGCCAATAAGCGTTTCAAGGTCGCGAAGAACGGCGACGGCGCGGGCGCTTGATAACTCCCGATTTGCCTCCGCTGACCCGCGTCCGTCGCTAAATCCGACCAACATCAAAGGGCGCCCGTCGTAACGCCCATCTCGGATAGTTTGCGCGAGAGATAAGAGGTTTGACCGCGATTGTGCATCCAATCGCGTTGACACGACGTCAAATCGGAAACTCGTCGAGATTCGTACCTGCGTGCCCAATACGCGCACCATCCGTTGCAGCTCCGCCAGTGGAATCTCATCGCCCGCAGCAAAAATCGCGTTGGCAAACCGGTGCCCTTAGGTATTGAGCGGAACCGGCACGGCACCTTGATCGACAAATCCAGCGCGACGGACAACCAATTGCGCCTCGGGGCCACGCAACCACGCCAAAAAGTCACCCGCCAAAGACGGCAACCGACGGCTTGGAAGATAAAGAAACAACGGCGCTGTAAGAGGGTAATCATCGGTTTTCATCGCATCAACACGCGGCGCAGATACGAAACCACAATTGTCCCGCAGGGAAATGGGCTGTGTGGCCCCCAACGCGGTTGCGGACAAAATACCCAATGCGCCCGGATCAGCCACCACTGCCGCCGCAAGTGCCGCATAGCTGTCATGCCGCAAGTGCCGCATAGCTGTCATGGTGCACGACTGTCGGGCTCAGTATACGCTCACTGCCCCGAACCACCTCGTCAATAAAGCGCTGGGCCCGACCGTCAGTCGCAGGACCAAGGTGCAGTGTCATTGGTGCGGCATCCTCGCCGACGTCCGCCCAATCCGCAAAATCGCCCGCAAAGGCCGCTGCAATCTGCGTCAGGGAAATCGCCGCCACACTAGAGCGTGGAGAGACAACAGGCACCAGCGCATCAAGGCCAACGATGCGACTTTGCCGCGGACCATCCAATTGACCCAGCCCCACTTCGCGACCGCGACGCACTTCTTCCGCTCGCACCTCGCGCAACGATAAAACGATATCTGCCTCATGGGCGATCAGGTCGGCAAATCCCTCATCGGTCGTCGCCACGTGAAATACGAACCGACCGACGGGCGTTCCAACTGCATCGGCAAAAAGGGTCTGCCGAAAGTGCAGCGGATCAATCTGTTCGAAAGTCACCTGCAAGCCTTTGGATCGGGCAAATCCCTCTACAAGGGAGGGCACCAAAATCTCCGCCATCAAGCTCGCACCGGAAAAGCGCACCTCAGGGACATAGGTTGATAAGTCGGGGCAAGGATCGCCCGCGCAGGAGACCGAATTATAACGCAGTGTCAGCGCACCATATTCAGTTTCGACTTGGATATTCTCTCCGTCAAATCCAATGAAGCGTCCCACGACAACGAGCCCGCCATTCTCGGATTTGAGGGTCACAATTTACGCCGCAGATGCTGTCGCACAAAATAAAAGTGCGGCGTTGATCGCCGCACTTTTCCGAAGTTTGCCAAAGCGGCCTGATTCATGACGCGTCATTTCGCCGCGAGTGTCAGGTCCTTAAACATATTCTTCAACACCAGAAATTCACCAATTGCATCGCAATCAGGCATAGTCATGGTCAAATCGATCGCGGATGGCTCCTGACCCGAGTCGATCTGCACGCTTTGGGCCGAAATATCGCGAGCACAGTTCTCTGCTGTCACCTCTGCCTCGACCGTCAAGGCAACCGATCCATCACGCAGGCCAAGGCCGCTTGGGAATGTATAAATCTCGACAAACTTTCCGTTTTCAATCGCGGGGTTACCGAAGCTTACAAGGAAGCCCTCTTCTGCCTTCTTGGAAAAATCAATCTCACGCGCGGCGGCGTTCCAGACATGGCCTTCAGCACCGTAGGCCGCTCCGAATTCGCGAGCATGAAGTTGAACCGCATGAACCACCTGCCACTGCAGGGCGGCACGATCAACATCAGCAAGATCCGCCACTGTCGCCGACGCCACTGCGCCTTCGCCATCAACAAACGACGAGATAAAGAAAGCTTCCGTTGCCAGTGCAGGCACCAACAAAGACAAATCACCTTTTTCGTCTGTCAACTCCGAGAACATCAAACCCTGATGGTGGATCGTCACCGCCATCGAAGGGTGACAAGGTGCGGATACCGACAAGGCAACCATCGCCATCGGCAAGCCATCTGCCGTCATCTCGACAGAGCAATCTGGCGCGGCGAGCACATCGGGCGCATCAAAGACCGGCGCTGGCACTTCGCTCAATGTGGTATTCAATGCGGCCAGCTCGATACCCTCGTCAGCGGGCATTTCAATGACAGCCTCGGGAATGGCAAAGCTATTTGCGGCCACCACATCTTCTGGGACCACCATTTCAGGGGTAATCACAACTGGTGCTTTCGCCTCTTGCTCTGGCTGGAACCGCGACGCAACCGCGTCGCCGTATTGCATGACAAAGCCGATACCAAGCGCCACAGCGAATGTGCTGGCAGCGGTTCTTAGATTTTTCTTACGGGACATGATTGCCTCCCTCACCTCAACGGATTTGGAAACAATTTGTCACCACACGGTGGCCTCAGATGGACCACCGCAAGGTTTTAGCGTGACAGGAATGTGGCGGACTTAGGCCAGCTTCCCGTGACAATGCTTGAACTTATCGCCCGATCCACAAGGGCAAGGATCGTTCCGGCTTGGGCTGCCCCATGTGGTTGGATCATCCTCGACAAACCCCTCGCGTGGGGTCGCGCCGATACCAGAATCGTCCGAGGTTGCGCGGGCAACTGCCTTTGCTTGATCCGCAGCGATTGCGGCCTGCTGGGCGCGCATTTGCTCAATCAATTGTTGCTGCTCTTCTGGCGATATTGGGCGGATTTGCCCAAGTTTCTGGGTCACTTCGGTGCGCAGGCCATCAAGCAACCGCTCAAACAGCTGGAACCCTTCGGTCTTGTATTCGTTGAGCGGGTCACGTTGTGCATAGCCACGGAACCCAACAACTGCGCGCAGGTGCTCAAGGGTCAAAAGGTGCTCGCGCCACTTGCCGTCGATTGTCTGCAGCAAGATCTGCTTTTCGATGCTGCGCATGGTCTCGTCACCAAATGTGGCGGCCTTCTCTGCCATGAATTTGTCCGAAGATTCCTCAAGACGGGTCCGAATGACATCGTCATCCACGCCTTCTTCTTCGGCCCACTTCATGACAGGCACATCGATTCCCAATTGAGTGATCACATCGGCATAAAGGCCTTCGGTGCTCCACTGATCGGCGTAGGATTTCGGCGGCATGTGCAAGTGCACCAGATCGTCAATGACCTGATGGCGCATGTCAGCCACGATGTCGGACAGATCAGAGGCCTCCATGATGTCACGGCGCTGGCTGAAGATCACCTTGCGCTGCTCGTTCATCACGTCGTCGAATTTCAAAAGCTGTTTACGAATGTCAAAGTTGCGGCCTTCAACCTTCGCCTGTGCGCGCTCCAGCGATTTGTTGACCCAAGGGTGCACGATCGCTTCGCCCTCTTTCATGCCAAGGCTGGACAACACCTTGTCCAGACGCTCAGAGCCGAAAATGCGCATCAGGTCGTCTTCAAGCGACAAGAAGAACGACGACCGGCCCGGATCACCCTGACGGCCAGAGCGACCGCGCAACTGGTTATCAATACGGCGGCTCTCGTGACGCTCTGTCGCCAAAACAAACAGACCGCCAGCCTCTTTGACCTTCACCTTCGCGTCGGCCACTTCGGATTCCATCTGCGCGCGCACGACCTCGGGATCAGCGTCGGGGTTCGCAGCCAATGTCTGCAAAACCCGCATCTCGACGTTTCCGCCAAGCTGAATATCGGTGCCGCGGCCCGCCATGTTTGTGGCGATCGTGACAGCACCGAGTTTGCCGGCATCCGCAATGATCTGGGCTTCCTGTTCGTGCTGGCGGGCGTTCAAGACGTTATGCGGAATCCCCTCAGCGGTCAGCAATTGCGCCAAAAATTCGGATTTCTCAATTGAGGTCGTGCCGACAAGGATCGGCTGACCCCTCTCGTGTGCAATCTTGATTTCGCGCACGACGCCGTCAAATTTCTCACGCGCGGTGCGATACACCTGATCGTGCTCGTCTTTACGGGCAACGGGGCGGTTCGTAGGAACCTCTACAACGCCAAGGCCGTAAATTTCCATGAACTCTTCGGCCTCGGTCAAGGCAGTGCCGGTCATACCCGACAGCTTTTCGTAAAGGCGGAAGTAATTTTGGAACGTGACAGAGGCCAGCGTGACGTTCTCGGGCTTTACTGCGACGCCTTCTTTTGCCTCAATCGCCTGATGCAGACCGTCTGACAAACGACGACCCACCATCATACGACCGGTGAATTCGTCAATCAGGACAACTTCATTGTCGCGGACGATATAGTCTTTATCGCGGGTATACATCTTGTGGGCACGCAAACCTTGGGCAAGGTGGTGTACCAACGTGCTGCTTTCCGGATCATAAAGCGACTGACCCTCGGGCAGCAAACCAACCACGGCCAAACGATCTTCAAGAAAGTCGTTCCCCTCATCGGTGAAGGACGCCTGCTTGGTCTTCTCATCAATCGTGTAATGCTCTTCTTTGAGCTCTGGCACGATTTTGTCGATCTGGCGGTACATCTCGGCGCGGTCTTGCGCGGGGCCTGAAATGATCAGCGGCGTGCGGGCCTCGTCGATAAGAATACTATCCACTTCGTCCACAATCGCAAAGTTGTGCGGGCGCTGGTAAATCTGGCTCAGCTCGGACTTCATGTTGTCGCGCAGGTAATCAAACCCAAGCTCGTTGTTGGTTGCATAGGTGACGTCGCACAAATACGCGCCCTTCTTTTCACCGTCAGGCTGCTGCGGGTAGACAACGCCAGTGGTCATGCCAAGGGCGGTATAGACCTTGCTCATCCACTCCGCGTCACGCTTTGCCAGATAATCGTTCACAGTGACGATATGCACACCCTTGCCCGACAAGGCATTCAGGTAGGCAGGGAACGTCGCGACAAGGGTTTTGCCCTCGCCCGTTTTCATTTCAGAGATATTGCCCTGATGCAAAAAGATGCCACCCATCAACTGAGTATCAAAGGCGCGCAGGCCCAGCGCACGGCGGGCCGCCTCACGGCAATTTGCAAAGGCCTCGGGCAAAAGCGCATCAAGCTTCTCGCCACCCATCGCGCGTTTGGCCAAAGCTTCGGTTTTGTCCTTGATCCCCTCGTCGGTCAGTGCCTGAAACTCTGGCTCCAATGCATTGATCTTTTCAACCAAAGGGCGCACCGATTTTACTTTGCGGTCATTGACAGTGCCAAACACCTTTTTGGCAATTGTTCCGAAACCCAGCATATTCTCTCCGACGGCGCATTTGCGCGCTACATATTAGTATTTGAGAGGAGGTCGCTTGTAGGCCAATGGTTGGCCATTTACATAAGGGCCAAGCCCGGCCCCCTCAAAGGCTTTTATCGGATGTAAGGGGCTGATTATGCAGTGTCAACGCCGCGGACCCCTGCGGCTCATCAAGGGAACGTTTAATGCTGAAACATGCAACATATTTTGGGGCAATGGCCCTCTCATTGGCCGCATCGGCGGTTTTGGCAGAGGGTGAGACCGCTGGAACCGTCGTTGCAACCGTCGGCGATACCGAAATCACGCTCGGCGAGATGATCATCACGCGGGCTCAATTGCCGCAACAATATGCGCAATTGCCCGATGACGTGCTGTTTGCCGGCATTCTCGACCAGATCATCCAGCAGCAGCTTTTGGCCGACGGGCTGACAGAAACACCTGCACGCGTGAATTACGCGATCCAGAACGAGACCCGTTCGCTCAAGGCTGGCGAAGTGATCAACACAATCACAAACACCGCCGTGACCGAAGAGGCGATCCAAGCCGCCTATGATGAACGCTACGCGGATGCGGAACCCTCGACCGAATACAACGCGTCGCACCTGCTCGTTGAAACCGAGGAAGAGGCGCTCGCGGCCAAGGCCCGCATCGACGCTGGAGAAGATTTTGGCGATGTCGCACGCGAAGTGTCGACAGGTCCGACTGGCCCGAACGGCGGGAACCTTGGTTGGTTCGGCGCAGGCCAGATGGTGCCCGAATTTGAAGCAACCGTCATGGCGCTTGCAGTGGGCGAAGTCTCGGAGCCAGTCAAAACGCAATTCGGCTGGCACGTCGTGAAACTCCTTGAAACCCGCAACTCAGAAGCACCAGCCCTTGAAGAGGTGCGCCAAGAGATATTCGGTGAAATCCAAGAGGCGGCGATTCAGGCGCGCTTGAAAGAACTGACCGACGCAACACAGGTCGTGCGCCCGGAAGACGGCGCCTTTGATCCGGCGTTGCTTAGCAATCTTGACCTCCTGGGAGACTAATCCATGGCTATTTCACCCCTCGCGCCAGCGTCCTTTCCTGAATTACCCGTCATCGACGGCGTGACATTTGCGGCTGCGGCGGCAGGAGTGAAACGCGCAGATAGGGTCGACGTGATGTTGGCCCTTCTCGCGGAAGGCTCCTCTGTGGCAGGGGTCTTTACGACCTCTTCCACACGCTCGGCCAACGTTCTCGATTGCCAGCGCAAGTTGGCATTGGGCAGCAGCGGCCCCGCAGCAATTCTTGTGAACTCCGGTAACTCGAATGCCTTTACCGGCAAACTCGGCGAGGCCTCTGTGGCAGCACTCGCCAAGGGCGTGTCTGATCTTTGCGGTATCGACGTCAACCGCGTCTTCACCGCCTCCACAGGCGTGATCGGCCAACCACTGCCGCATGAAAAGATCGTCGCAAAACTGACCGAACTGCGCGACAATCAAACCGCTGAACACATCTCCGACGCGGCCCGCGCGATTATGACAACCGATACCTTTCCAAAGGGGTCGACGAAAACAGTCTCTATCAATGGCAAACCCGTCAAAATCGCGGGGATCGCCAAAGGGTCCGGCATGATCGCACCAGATATGGCGACCATGCTTGTCTACATCTTCACCGATGGCAAAATCGCGCAAACGGATCTGCAAGCACTCGTCTCGCGGCATAACGCGGCCACCTTCAACTGCATCACCGTCGATAGCGACACCTCGACCTCCGACAGCCTCATGATCGCGGCAACTGGCCGCTCTGGCGTGGACGTGACGGGCAACGCCGACTTCGCAGACGCGCTGCATAGCGTGATGCTCGACCTCGCCCATCAGGTCGTGCGCGACGGCGAGGGTGCGACCAAATTCGTGACCATCAACGTGACTGGCGCAGCGACAGACGCAGACGCGCGCCTCGTTGCCATGGCCACTGCAAACTCCCCACTCGTGAAAACCGCGATCGCTGGCGAAGACCCGAACTGGGGCCGCATTGTGATGGCCGTGGGTAAATCAGGCGCTGCCGCCGACCGCGACCTGCTGACCATCCGCTTTGGAAATGTGCTCGTTGCCGAAAATGGCTGGGTCGCACTGTCCTACACTGAAGAAGCGGGTGCCGCGCTAATGAAAGAGCAAGACATCACAATCAACGTCGACCTCGGCCTAGGCAAAGGCGCATCAACCGTTTGGACCTGCGACCTCACGCACCAATACATCACGATCAACGCGGACTACCGCTCGTGAAGACACTGCTCGTCTCAGCGGTCGCACTTATCGATGCAGACGGGCGGATACTCCTCGCCCAGCGCCCCGAGGGAAAATCTCTCGCGGGGCTCTGGGAATTCCCGGGTGGAAAAGTTGAAGCGGGAGAAACACCCGAAGCTGCTCTCATCCGGGAACTACAAGAAGAACTCGGGATCAACACATGGAAAAGCTGCCTCGCGCCGCTGACCTTCGCGAGCCACTCTTACGACGACTTCCACCTGCTGATGCCGCTCTTCGCTTGCCGCCGTTGGGAAGGCACACCGCAACCCCGCGAGGGCCAAACACTCAAATGGGCTCATGCGCGCGACCTGCGCAACTTTCCCATGCCTCCCGCAGATATTCCGTTGATCCCGATCCTGCGGGATTGGCTTTAAAGAGCGGGCGCGTTGCCACGAAATCTTTGCACCAAGTGGCATTGTTAACCATCAATTAAGCAGTGCCATGCGATCTTCAGGAGTATTGCGTGGAGGGCTTCGCATGTTTCCAACAATAGTGATTGGTTCTTGTACTTCGGTGCAGGGCGTTTTCCTGCGCTCACTTGAAGATGGACGCATTGCAATTGGTGTGGGCGATCGCACCTTTGTCGGAAGGCCCGTCTAACGGCCATCGCTACGAATAGAGGCAACCATTGACTGGCTGCCTCTATTCTCAACATCTCCCAAAAGATCACGCACTACAAAATAAAAGGGCTACCAACTTGGCAGCCCTTCAAAATTAGTATGTCGAAATCGCTTAGAGGTTACGCTCTACCGACTCGCGCTCGAAGATTTCGATCACGTCATCTGGACGGATATCTTCGTAGTTCTCGAACGCCATGCCGCATTCTTGACCAGACTGCACTTCTGCAACCTCATCCTTAAAGCGCTTGAGCGTCTTTAGCGTGCCCTCGTGGATTACCACGTTGTCACGCAGCAAACGCACTCCGGCAGAACGACGGGCAACACCCTCCGTCACAAGACAACCAGCGATCTTGCCGACGTTAGAGACCTTAAAGACCTCTTTGATCTTGGCATAACCGATGAACTTTTCGCGGATTTCAGCAGAGAGAAGACCAGAGGCCGCCGCCTTCACGTCGTCCACAAGATCGTAGATAACGGAATAGTAACGAATCTCCACGCCCTTTTGGTTGGCTGTCTGACGCGCCGACGCATTGGCACGCACGTTAAAGCCAAACACAGGGGCGCCAGACGCCTCGGCCAAGCCGATATCGGATTCCGTAATCGCGCCAACACCGGAGTGCAGGACGCGCACGCGCACTTCATCGTTACCGATTTTCTCCATCGCTTGCACAATCGCTTCGGCAGAGCCTTGAACGTCCGCTTTCACCAAGATTGGCAATTCGCTCATGTTCTCGCTTTGCTTGGCATTCGCCATCAGCTGATCAAGTGTGATCGCAGCACCAGCCGCAGCGCGCTTGTTCTTTGCAGCATTCGCACGATATTCCGCAATCTCACGCGCTTGCGCTTCAGTCGCGGTCACGTTCAAAACGTCGCCAGCTTCGGGTGTACCGTTCAGGCCCAAGACCTCAACAGGGACCGAAGGGCCAGCCTCGTCAATACGCTCGCCTTTATCGTTGATCAGCGCACGCACCTTGCCCCACTGCTCGCCGACAACAAAGATGTCGCCTTTGCGCAATGTACCGTTTTGGATCAAAACAGTGGCCACAGGACCGCGGCCAACGTCAAGCTGGGCTTCGATCACAGCACCAGAGGCCGCACGGTTCGGGTTAGCCTTAAGCTCCAGAATTTCCGCCTGAAGCGCGATGGCTTCAAGCAATTCTGGCAGGCCTTGGCCCGTGACAGCAGAGACTTCGACGTCCTGCACATCGCCAGACATGGCCTCAACAACAACCTCGTGCTGCAACAAATCTGTGCGCACTTTGGTTGGATTGGCGGCTGGACGGTCGATTTTGTTGATCGCGACGATCATCGGCACCTTGGCTGCCTTCGCATGGTGGATCGCTTCGATAGTCTGCGGCATGACCGCGTCGTCAGCCGCGACAACCAGAACAACAATGTCCGTCACCTGAGCACCACGGGCACGCATCGACGTAAACGCCGCGTGACCTGGTGTATCGAGGAACGACAGCAACTGGCCGCTTTCGGTCACAACCTGATAGGCACCGATGTGCTGCGTGATACCGCCTGCTTCGCCTGCGACAACGCGGGTTTTGCGAATCGCATCAAGCAAGGACGTCTTACCGTGGTCAACGTGACCCATGATTGTGACAATTGGCGCACGGTCGACAAGATCCTTCGGATCATCTTGGACTTGGTCGATCACCTGCTCAACGTCAGCATCCGACACACGCACAACTGTGTGGCCGAATTCTTCGATGATCAATTCAGCAGTATCTGCATCGATGGTCTGCGTTTGGGTCGCCATGATGCCGTTGTTCATCAACGCCTTCACGACGTCAGACACGCGCTCTGCCATACGGTTGGCAAGCTCGGAAACGGTGATCGCTTCCGGCAGCGAAACATCGCGGAAAACCTTTTCGCGTTCGACAGAACCACCCATTGCCTTGGCACGGGCACGGTCTTGCTTACGCTTCATCGCAGCCATTGAGCGCTGACGTCCACCTTCGCGGCCGGTCAACGCGTCATTCAGCGTCAGTTTGCCGCCGCGGCGACCAGCATCGCCATCACGGGTGGGCTTGCCTTTTGTTGTGTCAGTGGCGCGATTGTCCTTTTCACGGTCAACCTTGCGCGCAGCCGACGTTGGACGCGAAATCTCTGTTTCACCTGGAGGGGCGTCAATCGGTGCATCAGCGGCAGCCGCTTTTGCATTCTTGGCCTTTTCAGCCTTAAGGCGCTTGCGCTCTTCCTCTTCGGCCTTCGCCTTGAGGCTCTCTTCGCGCTCGCGGTCTTCGGCCTCTTTGGCTTCCAACTCAGCGCGGCGCTGTTCACGCTCGGCGGCGCGTTCTGCCTCTTCGGCCTCACGTTTCGCTGCTTCTTCGGTCTCGCGTGCCTTGGACATCGCCAAGGCTTTCATGCGACGCGCCAATTCCACATCAGAGATGCCTGCAGGCCGCTTCGATGGATCGCCACCAACAGGCATGGCTGGGCCGCCAGTCGCAGGTTTCGCCGCACCTGGCTTGGGGACTACAACGCGCTTGCGCTTTGTCTCAACCACGACGTTTTTGGTACGCCCATGGCTAAAGCTTTGCTTCACATTGCTTGGGCGCGAACCGCCAAGACCGAGTGTCTTTTTGCCGTCGTTATCGCTCATTTGGCTTCTTTATCCTTCCCGGCTGACACGTTGTCGCCGTCTATCTCTCGTAGGCCACGTAGCTTTGTGGCTTCCTCTACAACACGATTACTGAGTTTTCCAGTCGAGAGCGCGCCGTGTATTACACTTCCGCGGCCGAATGCCAAACCCAATTCCTCAGAAGTGAAACACCCGAAATATCGGGCGCCCTCCGGGGTCCATAACTTTGCCTTGCCGCGCTCTGATCCATCAGAGGCTTGCAGCAAAACGCGGACATTCTCGCTACCGGCGAGCCAGCCCTTAACCTTTTCAAATCCGCAGACCGCGCGACCAGACTTGCGAGTCAAGGCGATCAGATCGAGGGCGTGCCGCGCGACCTGACGCTCCACTTCATCGACCAAACCATCTGGAATAGATACTGCCTGCTTCGCACTCCGCGAGAATTGGCCCTTTGTGGCCGCCTCCAACATCGCGCGATTTGCAGTCACATACATACCACGCCCGGGGAGTTTCCCCAAGATGTCAGGATAAACCCGATCATCAGGGCCCACGACAAAGCGGATCAGCCCCGCCGTTGGCGCGACCTCTCCCGTGACGATGCACTTGCGTTCAACGTCGTCGCTTTTCGCCTTGCTGTGACCACCACGTGACATCAGTAAACTCTACTCCTCAAACGAGGCCTTAAGCCTCATCACCTTCTGCGCCGTCATCTTCGTCAGCAACCAGATCAGCAGGATCAACCCAACCCAACATCACGCGGGCGGTCATGACCATGTTCTGTGCTTCTTCCAAAGACACGTCAAACTTTTCAAGAACGCCTTCGTCCTTCTTGCTCTCGCCGTTTTCGGTCGTCCAGCCACCGGCCAGCTCCCAGTCCGCACAAGTCGCAAAGTCTTCCAGCGTCAACACACCATCTTCGGCCAAAGCCTGCAACATCAGCGGGTTCAGACCTTCGAAGTTCACAAGGCTATCCTCGATGCCCAAGGCGCGGGCAGCTTCCATGGCCTTTGTATTGATCGCCTCAAGGTAATCGCTGGCGCGGGCCTGCAATTCACTTGCGGTGCTCTCGTCGATACCTTCGATGACAAGCAATTCAGACACGTCAACGTAAGCGACCTCTTCGAGGTTGGTGAACCCTTCAGCAACAAGCAGTTGCGCAAAGAATTCGTCCAGATCGAGCGCTTCCATGAACAGCTTTGTGCGGATCTCGAATTCGGCCTGACGACGCTTAGCTTCTTCTTCCTCTGTGAGGATGTCGATGTCCAAACCAGTCAACTGGGATGCAAGACGCACGTTCTGGCCACGACGACCAATTGCCAAGGACAACTGCTCATCAGGGACAACAACTTCAATCTTGCCAGCCTCTTCGTCCAGAACAACCTTGGACACTTCCGCAGGCTGCAATGCGTTCACAAGGAAGGTTGGCATATCTTCATTCCAAGGAATGATGTCGATCTTTTCGCCCTGAAGCTCGTTCACAACAGCCTGAACACGGGAGCCGCGCATACCAACGCAGGCACCAACCGGATCAATCGAGTTATCGTGCGAAATGACAGCGATCTTTGCGCGCGAACCCGGGTCACGGGCCACAGCCTTGATCTCGATGATGCCTTCGTAAATCTCGGGCACTTCCATCTTGAACAGCTCTGCCATGAACTCTGGCGCCGTGCGCGAGAGGAAAATCTGCGGGCCGCGCTGCTCGCGACGGACTTCTTTGATGTAGCAACGGATACGATCGTTCGGGCGGTAAGCCTCGCGACCGATCTTTTCGTTGCGGCGCAAGATGCCCTCACCAGAGCCCAGATCAACGATTACATTGCCATATTCTTCACGCTTAACAAGCGCGTTGATGATGGTGCCAGCCTTGTCTGAGAATTCTTCGTATTGCTTGTCGCGCTCGGCTTCACGGACCTTTTGCAAGATGACCTGCTTGGCAGATTGCGCGGCGATACGGCCCAGTTCGACAGGCGGTACAACCTCTACAAATGTCTGACCAATCTGCGGGTCTTCCATGTAATCTTTGGCCTGAGCAACTGTGAACTCGGCCTGATAGTTCTCTAGTTCGTCATCGGCAACAACAGTGCGCACGCGGGTAAATGTGGCGCGACCCGTCTTGCGGTCAATCGCAACACGGATGTCCATCTCGGCGCCGTAGCGGGATTTCGCTGCACGCGCGAGCGACTCTTCCATCGCTTCGACAACCAGATTGGCGTCGATATTCTTTTCGCGGGCCACAGCCTCGGCGGTTTGCAGCAGCTCCAGCTGGTTTGCAGAAGTAATTGCCATTTAGTTATCCTCCTGACCATCAATGATGGTTTCGATTTCGTCAAACTGGGTCTCGTCGATTTGACCCGCATCCTTACGCCCGCGCAAAACGTCGCGGATCAACTCATCTGTCAGCACCAATTTGGCGTCAGACAGCCATTCAAACTTCAGGCCAATCGTGCCCTCTGGAATCGTGATCAAGATCTCGTCACCCTCAACGCCAGCAAGCTGGCCCTTGAAGCGACGGCGACCATCGATCAGCTCGTCGGTCTCGATCTTGGCCTCAAACCCTTCCCACTGGGCGAAATCCTTCATGCGGGTCAGCGGGCGATCAATACCCGGACTGGAAACCTCAAGCGTATAAGCATCCAAGATCGGGTCTTCGACATCCATCACGGCAGAAATCGCCGTGCTGATCTTGCCGCATTCATCCACTTCAATCGTGCCATCAGGCTTTTGGGCCATGATCTGCAACGTACTTTCTTTACCAGTCATCAGACGAATGCGCACAACCTCAAAACCCATGTCTTCCACGACAGGGGTGATGATCTCGGCAATCCGGCGATCAATGGCAGCTTTGGCGACTAGATCGTTCATTATTCTCTCAAGCACAAAAAAACGGGCGCGCGGCCCGTTACAAATTTCCGGTTGGGCGCTGGGTTTGGACCCCAGCACTCCGCTGTTAAAAGGTCATATAGAGAACGAAGGCTGAGTCTGCAAGGCTTGTCTTTGAACCAATCTCGACGGCTTATTTTCGGGCGCGCGCCTTGCACGCATGCCACTAACAAAAAACGCCCCGCAAATTGCGGGGCGCTTCTTAGATTAGCGGGGCGAAATTTACGCGACAGACCAACGTTCGGCCATGCGCGCGTTGTCCATTTGCCAGAGGTTCCCGATGGTCTCTGGGCTGGAAATGCGGTTGTTGACGGCCTGCACGTTATTGGCAAACATTGGCAGGATCACGCCGCCTTCGTCGCGCAAGATCTGTTGCATTTCATAGTATTGTCCGCGGCGCTTATCGCTATCCAACTCGGCACGCGCGTCAATCAGAAGCGACTGCCGGTGTGGGTGATCCCAATTGCTGTCATTCCACGGCGCGCCTTTTTCATATGCGGTCGCGAACATCCAGTCCTCGGTCGCACGACCCGACCAGTAGCTCGCGCACCATGGCTTTTTCATCCAGACGTTCGACCAATAGCCGTCTGCCGGCTCTTGAATCACGTTGATATTGATCCCTGCATTTGCAGCAGACGCCTGATACAGCTGGCCACCATCAACAGCGCCCTCAAAAGCGGCGTTTGAAACCGACAGGTCGATATCAAGCGACGTCAGCCCAGCTTGGCCCAAGTAGTATTTCGCCTTATCCGCATCTAACTCAAGCTGTTCCATATCGGCGTTGAAATACTGGTTTGCAGGACCAATCGGAGAGTCGTTGCCGACCATCCCGTGACCTTGCAGGATCTTGTCCACCATTTCCTGACGATTGATGCCGTATTTCAAGGCCTTACGAACATTCACATCGCTGAATGGCGCAACATCTGTCAGCATTGGGAAGATATAGTGCTGGTTGCCGGTCACTTCTTGAATGCGCAACGCGGGGTTCGCTTTCAGCAAGGCTTCGGTTTTAAAATCAATCCGGTTGATCGCATCAACTTGACCCGTCATCAACGCGTTCATACGCGCCGTGTTGTCGTTAATCGCGATGTATTCGATTTCTTCAAAGAAGCCCGCAGTGTCGCCTTTGTAGTGATCGGCAACACGCTTTGCGACCATGCGCACACCTGGATCGAAGGCTACAACAGAGTAAAGACCAGTGCCGATACCCTTTTCAATCGCTTCTTCGATCATGCCCGCAGGATAAATGCAGATATGATAGTCAGACATCAGATATGGGAAGTCGGCATTGCCAGCGGCAAGTGTGAACTGCACCTGCGTCTCGGATAGCTTCTTCATCTCGGTGATCGCTTCAACAATCGGCTTTGCGGCTGACTTCGACTCTTCGCCAAGGTGCATTTGCAGGGATTCAATCACGTCATCCGCACCAAAAGCTTTGCCGTTGTGGAAGTTGACGCCAGAGCGCAGGTTGAATGTCCACGTCTTTGCGTCAGAGGTCGCCTCCCAGCTTTCTGCAAGCTCGCCACGAAGGGACCCGTCAGCCGCCACTTCTGTCAAGCTGTCAAAAACAGCACCCTGCGCACTTGCAATCATGAACAAGTCGGAGTGAGTGCGGCTGTCCCAGCTATCAGAGGTGTTTGCGCCACTCAGGCCAGCCGTAAACTTGCCGCCCATCGTCGCGGCGCGCAGTGGCATACCTGTCAGACCAAGCACACCAGCGGCGGCACCGGACTTCATCAATCCGCGTCTGCTAAGTCCGTACATTTTCGTTCTCCCTAGTTGGTCATATCGGCGTTTTTCGCCATTCATTCTCGCCGCTTGCGCGGTGATTCGTTTTTACATCTTACCCACAGCCGCGTCGCCAATGTTATCAACTCCGCGTTCTTGTAGAAGATTCGTCAGCCAGTCGGGGTCCATCTCTGGCACCGATGACAACAATAGATCGGTATAAGGATGATGCGGCGGTCGGAACATTTCCGCCTTTGGGCCCGCTTCAACGACACGGCCATTCTTCATCACAACCACCTCATCGGCAATCGCCCGCACCGTCGCAAGGTCGTGGGTGATAAACATATAGGACAGTCCAAGGTTATCTTGCAGATTGGCCAGCAACCGCAAAATACCTTCTGCAACCAACTGATCGAGCGCACTTGTGACCTCGTCGCAAATGATAAACTTCGGCTCGGCGGCCAGCGCCCGCGCGATTCCGATCCGCTGCTTTTGCCCACCTGACAGCTCGGACGGCAAGCGGCTATAATACTCTGATGGCTCCAGTTCGATTTGCTCAAGCAAGCTATCCACACGCGCGCGCTTTTCCTTGCCCGTCAGCCCGAGATAAAATTGCACGGGCCGTGCGATGATATCACCAACTGACATGCGCGGGTTCAACGCCGTATCGGCCTTTTGATAGATCATCTGGACTTGGCGCAGCTGATCCTTTGAACGCTTGCGATAATCGGCAGGCATGACCTCGCCGTCAAAGCATATCTGCCCCGCCTTTGGCGGCAAAAGCCCCGTGATACAACGCGCCACCGTTGACTTACCCGACCCCGATTCACCAACAACGGCCACGGTGCGACCCGCGTGCATATCAAAGCTGACGCCGTGCAACACTGGCACGATACCATAAGACGCATCAACATTCTGCACCGACACGACAGGCACGGACCCAGCCACAACAGGCGCTTTCAGCGGGCGTTCAAAACTGCGCACAGCCCACAGCGATTTTGTGTATTCCTGCGTCGGCGCAGAAAGCATGGTGCGGGTATCGGCGGTTTCAACCTCGTCACCCTTGAGCAAAACCTTAATCCGGTCCGCCATTTGCGCCACGACAGCAAGGTCATGGGTGATGTAAATCGCCGCTGTATTGAAGTCCTTCACGATGTCGCGGATCGAGGCCAGAACCTCGATTTGCGTCGTCACATCAAGCGCTGTAGTCGGCTCGTCAAAGATAATCAGATCGGGGCGACACGCCATCGCCATCGCGGTCATCGCGCGCTGCAACTGCCCGCCAGACACTTGGTGCGGATAGCGGAAGCCGATGTTTTCGGGATCAGGCAAACGCAGCTTTTCATAAAGCGCCACGCAGTCGGCTTCGCTCTCCGCGCGCGACATTACGCCATGCTGCACTGGCCCTTCAACGTGCTGGTCAATGATGCGGTGCGCTGGGTTAAAGCTGGCGGCGGCAGATTGCGCGACGTAAGCAATCCGCTTGCCCAACAGGCCGCGCTTGACCGCAGCAGAGGCCTTGAGCAGATCTATGCCGTCGAACACGACAGAGCCTTCCGAAATACGCACGCCGTCGCGGGTGAACCCCATCGCAGCCAACCCAAGCGTCGATTTTCCCGCACCAGACTCACCGATGAGGCCAAGCACCTCGCCACGCGCAAGCGTCAGATCAACGCCGTTGATAATCGGGTTCCAAGTCTCGTCACTGCGTCCCTCAAGCTTGAGCCCGCGAATTTTCAGGAGCGGTTCGGTCATTCTTTCAGCCCCGATGATTTTTGTAGCATCCAGTCGACGACAAAGTTGACAGCGACGGTCAGCAAAGCGATCGCGCCCGCCGCAAGCAAGGGCAATGTCGCAACCAACGGCGCGAACTGTGCGTAGCTGATGAAGGCCGCGAGATCGCGCACCATCGTGCCCCAATCCGCCAAGGGTGGTTGAATGCCAACGCCAAGGAATGACAGCGCCGCAATCGTCAGGAAGACAAAGCAGAAGCGCAGCCCAAATTCGGCCAACAGCGGCGCGGTCGCGTTCGGAAGGATTTCCTTGAACACAAGATACCACATCCCCTCGCCGCGCAACTTGGCCGCTTCGATGTAATCCATGACGACGATGTTTTGCCCCACGGCGCGCGCAAGGCGGAACACCCGCGTGCTATCGATGACCGCAATAATCAGGACCATGAATACGGTGAGCGGAATGCCCAAGCGCGACGACCAAACACTCGCAATCGTCATCAACAACAGTGCGAAAATCAGCGACGGGATCGCCATGAGAACGTCAACGCCGCGGCTCAGGATCTGATCCGTCCAGCCGCCCACCACGGCAGCGAGAAAGCCAAGGCTGCCGCCGATAAAGAACGCCAGAAGTGTTGTTGCGAAGGCGATGCCAACCGTATTCTGCGCACCATAAATGAGACGGGAAAGAATATCGCGCCCGATCTGATCTGTCCCAAGGGGAAAATCAGGATCACTCCCCGGAATGATGTTCGCCGCGACACCCTGCAAAATCTCGTCCTGCCCATGCGGAGCAATCACATTCGCGAAAATGGCGAGAATTGCGTAAACGATAATCACAAGGATACCAAAGGCGGCGGTCAGCGGGATAGTGCGGAAAAGCTTGCGCGTGCCTGCCGTGCCGATGTGCCGACCAAGCAGACGAAATACCCAAGCGGCAGCCGCAAACAAGAGAAAGCCCTTGATCGCGAGACCGAGGAAAAAGAATTTATTCGCGGTGACCAGATCAGCACTGCGCGACTGCACAAACGCCCAAATCAACCACACGAGAACAAGCGCCCCAAGGATATAACCAAAGGCCACGCCAAACGGCATATCGCGGAAACGCGGGGCGTTGCCTGTCACTTTTTGACCAGCCAACCGGAACACCCAAGCGAGGGCCGCAATAAGGGCGATGCCCAGCGCGATATTGAAAACTGCGCTCATTTCGGGTGCCTCAAACGTGGGTTCGACAGGGTCGACAAGATGTCGGCAGTCAGGTTCAACAGGATATAGGCCGCAGCAAAAATCAGGCAGCAGGCCTGCACAACAGGAATGTCCCGGATCTTCACGCTATCCACGAACAACTGCCCGATCCCCGGATAAACGAAAACCACCTCAACGACGACAACGCCAGTGACGAGATAAGCAAGGTTCAGCGCAATCACGTTGATGATCGGCGCAAGCGCATTTGGCAGCGCATGTTTTACAATCACGCGCATGGGCGACATGCCCTTGAGCCGCGCCATCTCGATGTAAGGGCTG
Organism: Yoonia sp.; assembly: GCA_029252195.1. Classification (GTDB taxonomy): domain Bacteria; phylum Pseudomonadota; class Alphaproteobacteria; order Rhodobacterales; family Rhodobacteraceae; genus Yoonia. The sequence continues at coordinate 61,535 of JAQXBV010000080.1, read as the reverse complement.
GCAAGAAGGTTGATAATCGCCGCACGCGTCATTCGCATCATATGGGCGGTCACGACAAGCGTCAGCGTCAGCGCAGGCAAAAGCGTTTTTTCAAGACGCTCACCGAAGGCCATACCGTCATAGATGTTCGACAAGGAGGGCAGGATCGGGTTCAGCACGGAGAGGAAGAGGATCAGGATGTAGGCCATGAAGAACTCCGGACTACTGATCGAACTCAACGTCAGAATATTCGTGGCGCGGTCAAACACCGTGTTGCGGTAAAGCGCGGCAAGGATGCCCAAAGTCACGGCAATCGGCACCGCGATCATCGCCGTCACCGAGGCCAAGAACATCGTATTGGCAAAACGCGGCGCAATTTGCTCTGCAACCGTCACGCCACCACCGCCGCCAAGGTTCGTCTGGAAATTCAATTGCGCAAAGCTGGTGCCAAGATTACCCGTCAACATCCCGCCAAGCCAACCGAAATAGCGTGTCACCAAAGATTGGTCCAAGCCAAGATCATGGCGAATGGAGGCAACCGCTTCGGGCGTGGCGCCTTGTCCGAGAATCAATTCTGCAAAGTCGCCAGGAAGCAAGTTAACGGCGATAAAAATCACCATTGAAACAATCAGGAGCGTTATGAGGCCAAAGGCCAAACGCTGTAGTACGATAGTCAGGACGTTGCCCAAGTTGGTCTTCCCCGTTTTCTCAGGCTTCACCTTAACGGCTGAACCTTAGCTGTAAAGGCTAAAGACGGAGCGCCTCTGGCGCGGCTCCGATAGCATCCATGCTACGCACCAACTCTGCGCTAATCCCGAATTCCGACAGAGCGTGACCCGCCCGCCCGATCATAGCGAGCCGCGCGGCGGGCCAGCGGGATGCCAGTTTATAGGCAGAAACCGGCGGGCAAATCATATCATAACGCCCCTGCACGATCACGGCAGGGATATGCGCGATTTTGTCCATTTGATTAAGGATTTGCTGGTCTTCGGACAGGAATCCATCATTGACGAAATAGTGGTTTTCCAGTCGCGCAAAGGCCCGCACATATTCGGATGGGGCCTCGCCCGTGATCCCGTTGCTATCAATCGACGCAAGCGCATTTTCCCAATTGGCCCAAGCCCTTGCATGGGTCATCTCGGAACTGCGGTCCCCCGAAAAAAGCCGCTTATGATAGGCCGCAACCAGATCACCGCGCTCTTCGTGGGGGATCAATCCTTCAAAGCGCTCCCAAAGATCGGGCCAGAACTTGCCAGCGCCGCCGCCATAGAACCAATCAATTTCCGGCTTCGTCATCAAAAACACGCCACGCAAAACCAGCGCCGCAGCGCAAGACGGATATGCTTGCGCATAGACAAGCGAGAGGGTGGCGCCCCAACTTCCGCCGAACACGATCCACGCAGTGATACCGAGCGTTTCACGGATCAATTCGATGTCTGCCACGAGGTGCCATGTCGTGTTCGCCTCGACGCTGGCATGGGGTCGCGACCGACCACAGCCGCGCTGATCAAACAGAATGATACGAAAGATATCGGGATCGAAGTAACGCCGCATCGTCGGGCTACAGCCACCGCCAGGGCCGCCATGAAGCACGACAACTGGAATGCCATCAGGTCGCCCGCATTGCTCGACATAAACAACATGCCCATAGCCCACGTCCAGCATACGCTGGTCGAAAGGGTCAATCGGAGGATAAAGATGCGACACTGCGCGTTTTTGACCTAAGACTTTGTCCATATTCGGACTATATAGCGTCTGAATTCAAACGACCACGCGAAAACTGGAGCCGACAATGCAAGCCACCAACACCGTTGATCCCGCTGAAATTGCCAAATTCGAGGCAATGGCCGCCGAATGGTGGGATCTGGAGGGCAAGTTCAAGCCGCTGCATATGATGAATCCCGTCCGGCTTGGTTATATCACGCAACAGATTGCCGCCGAGTTCGGGCGCGACCTGAATACGCCAACGCCGTTCAAAGGACTGCGCATTCTCGATATCGGCTGCGGTGGCGGGCTTCTTTGCGAACCGATGGCACGCTTGGGCGCGACGATCGTGGGGGCGGACGCCGCTGAGCGTAATATCCCCGTAGCCAGAATTCACGCCGAAAAATCGGGGCTGGTCGTCGACTATCGCCACACAACAGCCGAAGCAATGGCCGCTGCGGGCGAGCAGTTTGACGTGGTTCTGAACATGGAAGTCGTCGAGCATGTGGCAGATCCGCTGGGCTACCTGACCGCCTGTCAGCAACTCTTGAAGTCAGGTGGCTTGCACATCTGCTCGACCATCAATCGGAATCCAAAGTCCTTCGCCATGGCCATTGTCGGGGCGGAGTGGGTGATGCGCTGGCTGCCGAAGGGCACGCACGAATGGGCAAAATTCATCACCCCAGACGAGTTATTCAAGCTTTTGGCAAATGCGAGACTAGAGCCAGTGGATCGCAAAGGGTTTGTGTTCAACTTCGCGCGCTTCACATGGTCGATCTCTGACAAGGATTTGTCGGTCAACTACGTCACTGCGGCGATTAAACCTTAAGGTCTATTCGTCCTTCGACAGCTTCATCCGCATTTCGCGCAAAACGGGCAATGCGATGCGCACCCGATCGGCGCCTACGGTATCGACGACCTCGGCAATGACCGGCGCGATCGCAACGACAGCCGCATCACGGGCGGCGATGCCAGAGGGGCTAATCGAGACCATTTTGCGCCGCGCATCTTCCCAGTCGGGCCGAATATGCACCCAACCCGCCCATTCCAGCTTGCTCAATGTGTTCGTCATGGCCCCGCGCGTCAGGTGGAAAGTGCGGGCCAATTGAGCGGGCGAGCGTTCCACACCCGCATGTGCAAGGTGATTGAGAACCGAGAAATGCGACAGCTCCATCCCCTTTGGCAGCACGCGCGTGAGATAGCTGCGGGCCAATTGGTCCACAGCTAGGATTTCACTGAATAGCGTCACTGCTAGGTTTTGGGTCGAATCTGACATTAAGGGCCTTTGAAGGCGCGATCGTGTTTGAGCGCGGCGATACGGTTACGCGCATGTGACACTTCCTTGACGTTAAGATCAATCAATACTGGACCAATTTCGGTCCCTGCATCCACAAAAATTTCGCCCCACGGCGAAATGGCCATGCTGTGCCCATAGGTTTCGCGGGGTTTGCCCGCTGATGCGGCATGGACCCCTGCTTGCGCCGCCGCAAGGACGAAGCAACCGGTTTCAATGGCCCGTGCTTGCAAAAGCGCCTGCCAATGCGCAGCACCAGTCACTGTCGAAAAGGCCGAAGGGACAAGGAGGATATCCGCGCCGGCCTGCGCCAATGCCCGATACAGATAGGCAAACCGCAGATCATAACAAATCGACAAGCCGACATTGCCGAACGGGGTTTGCGCGACAACCGCGCGATCTCCGGGGCGATAGCCAGCAGATTCGCGGTAAGATTCCGTTTCACTGACATCCACATCAAACATATGGATTTTGTCGTATCGCGCGACGATTTCCCCTTTCGGATTAATCAGGAACGACCGATTGGCAAACCGCCCATCCACGTCATCCGTTTTCAGCGCAAGTGATCCGATCGAAAGCCATATCCCAAGCTCGGCCGCCTCGGATTGCAACCCCTTGAGGGTGAGATCATCGGATTCGTGCTGCAAAACCTCAATCTGATGCGCCCGACTGGCCGACACGCAATTCGTCACCTCAGGCGTCAACACAAACTGCGCACCCTGCCCTGCCGCCTCGCGCAGAAACGCCCGTGTCGTGATCAGGTTGTCACGCGGGCTATCGCTTGCGCAAAGCTGAAGGAGAGCGGTTTTCATCCTTTCAAAAGCGCGTCCAGTTTGCCCGCGCGATCAAGGGCGTTGAGATCGTCGTATCCGCCGATCGGCGTGCCACCGATAAAGATCTGGGGCACAGTGCGCCCGCCATTCGACCACTGGATCATCTTGGCGCGCTCTTCGGGATGCGCGTTAATATCAGTCTCGGTGAAGCTGACACCCTTCGCCGCCAAAAGGCGCTTGGCCGCGTGGCAATAACCGCATGTGTTTTTTGTATAGAGCTCGACAGGCTTCATCTGGCTGATCCTTAAACTGTTCCGCCCCTATTTAGGCATCTTTTACAGTTCTTGCCAGTGTCAGGATATTAACGCCTCGTGCGCCAGCTGACATAATTACCTCTGTGCAGGCGGCGAGCGTTGCGCCCGAGGTCATGACATCGTCAACCAACAACACATGCCGATCTTTGAGAATTGCCATCTGGCTCGGGTTCGGGTGAATGGCATCCGCCAAAGCGGCAAATCGCGCGTCTCGGCTCAGCCCCTTGAGTGGCGCAGTATTCCGCCTGCGCAAAAGTGCGTCAACGCAAGTTTCGCGCGCCAGCAAACCACCCAACACATTCACCAAAAGGGCCGATTGGTTGTAACGCCGCTGAATCAGGCGGATGCGATGTAGCGGGACGGGGATCAAAAGAGTATCATGTGCCAACAATGGCCTAGCAAGCCGCGCCATCCATCTCGCGACTGGTTGCGCCAAATCCGTGCGATCACCATGCTTGAGCGACAACACCAATTTGCGCCCAATGCCTGAATACGCCAAGACCGCGCGCCCCTTATCCCAAGGTCGCGCAATCGTCATACAATCGTCGCAGATCAGATCTTCGGCGACATGATCCCCCGGCAATTGGGTGCCGCATTTGTCGCAGATCGTCGCTCCAATGAAATGCGTTTCACGCCAGCAGGCCCCGCAAAGCCCGAAGTCACCTTCGGACGGCGCATCACATGCGACGCAATGGGACGGATAAATTGCTCGAATGACGCTTTGCATCCACATGATTGCACCCTAAATGGTCTTTATGGAAAAAATGCCGCAACTCACAGATCGTCCAGCGCTTCTGCGCAACCGCAAGCGCGCCGTTTCGGACGCCTTGTTTTTACACGAACTCGTCGCCGATGAGTTTAAGGAAAGACTCATAGAGGTTAACAGAACCTTTACGTCAGTGGCGATTGTGACGGGCTTTCCCGATTTCTGGCAAAATCAATTCCCAGATGCGACCGTTGTGGCAGATGACGAAGTCATTGCCCTTGAAACGGAAACCTATGATCTGGTCCTCCATACGATGGCCCTGCATTGGGCAAACGATCCCGTGGGGCAGTTGGTGCAGTGTCGGCATGCTCTTAAACCAGATGGCCTATTTTTGGCCGCCTGTTTTGGGGGTCAGACCCTCCATGAGCTGCGCGCCTCTTTGGCCGAGGCCGAAGCGGTTGTCGCAGGTGGTCTTTCCCCGCGCATCGCCCCGATGGGTGAAATTCGCGACCTTGGGGCGCTGTTGCAACGCGCGGGTTTTGCCCTGCCTGTTGCCGACGGTGCGCCCTATACTGTGAATTACGCGAACCTGTTTCATCTGATGCATGATCTGCGCAAGATGGGCGAAACCAATGCCTTGGCCCATAGGCCACGCCACTTCACGATGCGCAATATCATCACCGAAGCTGCCTCTGTTTATGCCGAGAATTTCTCGAACGATGACGGTCGCATCGACGCGACCTTTGAAGTGATCACGCTGACCGGCTGGGCGCCAGCGGACAACCAGCCAACACCGCTCCGCCCAGGAAGTGCGACAACACGTTTGGCCGACGCGCTGGGCACAAAAGAAAAGCCGCTGAACGGCAAAGATTGACGCGCAACACATTCCCACTAGGTCTCGCGCAAAGAGGAACATCACATGACTGACCAAATCGCCGTTTGCCCAATGCACGCGCCAAAAGACCACCCCAAGATCAAGCCCGCGAAAGTCGGTGTTTTGGTCGCCAATCTAGGCACGCCAGATGCGACGGATTATTGGTCGATGCGGCGCTATTTGAACGAATTCCTGTCCGATAAGCGCGTGGTGGATTATTCCGCTTGGCTTTGGCAGCCGCTTTTGCAGTTGGTCATTCTGACCACCCGCCCGTCGAAATCTGGCGCAAATTATCGGTCGATCTGGAACAACGAAGCCGACGAAAGTCCGCTTCTGACGATCACAAAGCAGCAGACAGCGGCGATCAAGAAAACGATGGCCGACCGTTACGGCGAGAATGTCATGGTTGATTTCTGCATGCGCTACGGCAATCCGTCGACCAAATCCAAGGTCCGTGAAATGGTCGAGGCCGGTTGCACCAAGATCCTCTTCTTTCCGCTTTATCCGCATTACGCGGGGGCTACATCGGCCACGGCAAACGACCAATTCTTCCGCGCCTTGATGGATGAGAAATGGCAGCCGATTGCCCGCGTTGTTGCGCCCTATTTCGAAGATCCCGCCTATATCGACGCGCTCGCACAATCCATCGAGACCGCTTATGCGAAACTCGACAAAAAGCCCGAGCTGTTGATCTGTTCCTATCACGGGATGCCGCAACGCTATCTGCGCGAAGGTGATCCCTATCACTGCCAATGTCAGAAAACGACGCGACTGCTCAAGGAGCGGTTGGGCTGGGAAGATACCGAAATAAGAACCACGTTCCAATCCGTCTTTGGGCGCGAAGAATGGCTGAAACCCTATACGGTTGAAGAAGTCGCGCGTTTGGCCAAGGACGAAGGCGTCAAGAATATCGCGATATGTGCGCCCGCCTTTTCCGCCGATTGCATCGAGACACTCGAAGAGATCAACGAAGAGATCAAAGAAAGCTTTGAACATGCAGGTGGCGAGCAGTTCACCTATATTCCCTGCCTCAATGATGACCCCGCCCATATTGCCGCACTTTGCGGTATCATTGACGAGAACTTGCTCGGCTGGGTTATCCGCTAACGCAAAACGGCGGGGAGACCCCGCCGCTTCTTGCCGAAAATCTGTAATGCGATCCTAGATCAACAGGACCTGTGTGCCGACGCTCGTCATACCATACAGCTCTTGGATATGCTCGTTGTACATACCGATACAGCCGTTGGATGAACGACGGCCGATCTTGCGCGTGTCATGCGTGCCGTGAATGCGGTAATACTGCCATGACAGGTAAAGCGCATGAGTGCCAAGTGGGTTATCTGGACCGGGGCCAATATATTCTGGCCACTCTGGGTTCCGCTCCCGCATGGATGGCGTCGGACGCCATTCTGGACCTTCCACTTTGCGGGTGATCTCGGTCTGACCCTTACGTGTCAAATCGTCTGTCATCGGCACAGACGTCGGATAAAGCTTATAAACGCTTTGATCTTCAGACCAGTAGTGCAAAGCACGCGATTGAATATCAACCAAAACAGCGCCGCCTGCGAGGCTGCTGAAATAGGGCTGCCAATCCAGCGAGCGGAAGCTCGAAATATTACGCGAAACACCAGAAGAAATGTCGGCCTCAATCTCGGTGCTATTTTGGGTTTGTGCCAAAGCGCCAGTGCCGATCGAGGCGGCAGCCGCAGCGATAAAGCTGCGGCGCGATAGGTTGGAATTCAGAAACTTGCTCATCATATGCTCCATCAGTCTACAGTGCTGACTATGGCGGGGTTTTAGGGCTCAATCTCATACCATGCAAATCAAACAATTGTCAGAACGGCGGAGCTTTGCCGAACAGCATTTGAAGTGTGTCAATATAGGCGCTAAGAGAGCTTAGATTCATGGAATGGGTGCTACTATGTTGAGACGTGAAATGTTGGCTGGCTTGGCGCTTACCGCTCTTGCGGCCTGTTCGGGCGGAACGCGCGCGCGTATCGGGCCAGACGGGCTTCCGTTGCCGCAAGTATACAAAATCGGCCCAAATGACACCAGCGACATTCAGTTTCGCATGCTTGATAGCGTCAACACGTTACGCAGCGCCGCAGGGGTATCTCCCGTTGAGCTTGATGCGCAATTGACAGCTGCCGCCGCCACCCACTCGCGCGACATGTCCGCACAAAACCGCCCTTGGCTGTTTGGTTCGGATGGCTCGTCGCCGCTTGATAGGGCGCGCCGCGTGGGTTTCTTTGGTCAGATCGTCGGCGAGAATATCTCCGAATCCTACGAAACCGAGCTTGAAACGCTGGCGGCATGGATGAGCCAACCGGATACACGGAGCGTTATTCTGGATCCAAAAGCGCGGCGCATGGGCTTTGCATGGTTCCAAGAACCTGCGGGCAAGCTGTGGTGGACCATGAACATGGGCGCCGATCCCGCGCTTTCACAATCGTCGCTGACAGGGTTCAGGCCAACAATCTCGGCCATCACCAATTAAGGGTAGATGAAAATCTTTGTTCCGTCGTTGACCATCGCATAGATCTCTTCGATGTCTGCGTTGGTCACGGCGATACAGCCCCATGTCCAATCATCCTGACCGGCATAGAGAGATGGCGTTCCGTGGATAAATATCTCGCCGCCAGGCTGCTTGCCCATGGCCCGCGCGTTATTGATGTCGTTGATATTCGGGTATGAAATACCCAGCGACAAATGATAACGGCTATTTGGATTGCGACGGTCGATGTAATAGGCACCTTCTGGCGTGCGCCCGTCACCTTCAATCTGCTTGTGCTCTGCCGGCGCGAAGCCAAGTTCGAAATTATACGATTTCAGCACCGTTGACCCGCTGAGCAACTGCATGATTCGCGCGCCCTTAAAGACCTGAATCCGCGTTACTTCGGGGCCGCGATAGGACTTAAACTTGCTGGCACAGCCCGCCAAGCCAAGGGCCGCCCCCATCATAAGAACACGTCTGCTAAACTTCATTTCTGCCCTCGGTCTCTGCCTCTTTTTAGACAGCACTACACTATCGCTGCAGAAAACAGGAAGGGTATTTCACCCCGTCCGATTACTTTCGCGTGAAGCTGCCAACGACCTCGACATGGGCAGACCAGCGAAACTGGTCAACAACCTGCACCCAATCAAGAGTGAAGCCCGCTTTTTGCAGGGTCACGGCGTCACGCGCGAAGGTCACGGGGTTGCAAGAGACCATAGCGATCACCTTGATCTCTGATGCGGCCAGCGTTGCGATCTGCGCCTCGGCCCCCGCACGCGGCGGGTCAATCACGGCAGCATCAAATTTGCGAAGCTCGTCAGGCTCAAGCGGACGACGGAACAGGTCTCTGGCCTCTGACGTGACCCGCTTGAGACCCTTGCCCTCGCGCCAAGCTCGATCAAGTGCCGCGATCATCTCGGCTTCGCCCTCAACGGCATGAACCTCTGCACGGGCGGCAAGCGGCAGTGTGAAGGTGCCTGCGCCAGCAAAAAGATCAACGATCCGGTTGGCCTTTGCTGTGATTTCCTCAACAGCCGACAAAAGCGCTGTCTCGCCATGTTTGGTCGCCTGCAAAAAGGCCCCTGGAGGTGGAACAACCGCTGTGGTTCCAAACATCTGGATCGGGGGTTGCATCGTCACGACAGGTTCATCGACCCAAACGAGGCGGGCGATGTTATGGGCTTGCGCGAAAACGGCGAGCTCCGCGCGCAACTCAGGCGTGAGCGGCTTTTCGGTCTCGACCAGAATGTCGAGCCCGTTCTTGGTCTCTGTCACGGTCAAGGCGATCTCTGCTTTACGCGACGCAGCAATCACAACCAAGGCCTCAAGCATGGGGAATTGAGACATCAACCCGATGGTCAGCAACTTGCACTCTGGAACAGGGATCAGCGTATTGGTGCCCTTGGCGTGAAAGCCAAGCATCGCCCCGCTTTTGGTCCGCTTGCCTGCCAGCTTTGCGCGTCGGCGCGATTGGGCGGGCGACGTGATCACATCGCGGTAAACGGTGTCGATCCGCTGTGCCGCCAACGCCTTTTGCACAATCTCCAACTTCCAATTGGCAACGAAAGCGTCAGTGGCGTGCTGCATCGCGCAGCCGCCGCAGGTTTTGAAATGCTTGCAGGGCGCTGCAACACGATCAGCCGACGGCGTGATAATCCGCACAGTCCCGTCTTGGGCGACAGCCACTTCTTCACCGGGCAAGACGCGCGGCAGCAATGTGCGCCCGTCATCCACCTTGCCCAAGCCGAGATGGGTTAGTCCTTCGATCATCGCCATTGTCTATTCCGCCGCATCTTGCACATTGATAAATCCACCTGACTGCCGATCCCAGAAACGGGCATAAAGCCCCTTTTGATCCAACAGTTCAGCGTGCGTTCCCTGTTCCTTGATCTGCCCGCCGTCAAGCACAATGATCCGATCCATGCGCGCAAGCGTCGAAAGACGGTGCGCAATTGCAATAACCGTCTTGCCTTCCATTGCTGTTTCAAGCGCCGTTTGGATCGACGCCTCGACCTCGGAATCAAGCGCACTTGTTGCTTCGTCCAGCACCAGAATAGGCGCATTCTTCAGGATTGCGCGGGCAATGGCGATGCGCTGGCGCTGGCCACCTGACAGCTTGACCCCACGCTCACCCAAATGCGCATCATAGCCTTCGCGCCCTCCATGATCACGTAAATCGCCGATAAACCCGAGCGCCTCGGCCTGATCGGCGGCCATATCAATCTGGTCCTGCGTGGCTTCCGGTTTGCCATAGGCGATATTATCGCGCGCAGAGCGGTTAAACATTGCCGTCTCCTGTGTCACCATCCCGATCTGTCGGCGCAGACTTTCTTGCGTCACATGACGCAGGTCTTGACCGTCAATTTTGATGGCCCCGCCCTCGGTGTCGTAGATGCGCAAGAGCAGCGAAACGAGCGTGGATTTACCCGCGCCCGAGGCACCAACGATGCCCAGCTTTTCGCCGCCCGCGACGGTGAGATTTATACCGTTCAAACCGCCCCGCCCGCCGCCATATCGGAACGTGACATTCTCAAAGGTGATTTCGGCCTTGGTTACGATTAACTCTTTTGCATCAGGCGTATCCACAAGCGTATGCGCGGGGCTCAATGTGCGGATTGCGTCCTCGACCTCGCCCACGTTCGCGTACATTCCCAGCAGCGTGAAGCTAACCCACCCCGTCATCTGCGCAAGCCGCAACCCGATCGATCCGCTGACCGCAATATCGCCCGCTGTTGCGCCACCCTGCGTCCAGAAATAGAGCGTCGCGCCGACCATAATAAGCGGCAAAATGCCCGCAAGCGTCATCAGGCTGAACCGGAAACTGGCCGACAACCAGCCAAAGCCGACAGAGGCCAAGCGCATGGTCTCCATTGCATCAATGGCCGCCCGATCCTCGAATTGATCATGCGCGAACAGCTTCACTGTTTTGATGTTCGTGACCGTATCGACCACCTGCCCCGTCACCATCGCACGGCTCGACGCCCGCTTTTTCGACGCGGCACGGACGCGGGGCATAAAGTAGCGGATCATCACAATATAGGCGATGGTCCAAACAGCGAGCAGAACCGCCGTGCGCACATCAATGGTCAGCATCAACAGCACAGAGCCTATCAGGGAGGCCAAGGCGAAAATCACCGTATGGATCGTCTCGATCACCAGATCGGTCGCAGCACGCGCCGCCTGCCCTTGCTTTTGCGCAATCCGTCCTGCGAAATCATCGTCAAAGAACTGGACCGACTGCCCAAGCGTGTGTCGGTGCAGGCGCGAGTAAACAAGGTTCATGATCGACGGCGCCAGAACAACCGACTGCATCACGCCCGAGAGGCCCAAGACCAGCGGCCGCAGGATGATGAAAAACGCTGTCACCCCCAACAAAAGCGGCAGGTTGCTTGCGAAGAACTGCTCTTGTGTGGAGCCCAGCGCGGCGTCGATCACCAGACCAAGTATCAACGCCGAAAGGACCTCCAGTGCGCCCGCCATCACCGACACAATACTGCCGATCGTCATATAGCGGAAACTACCGCGAAAGGCCCAGCGCATGAAGGCAAGCAGCGTGTGGGGCGGTGGCCCTTCTGCGGGGGCGAACGGGTCAATCAGAACTGAAACACTCATTGTATTTTTCCCAAGAATCCGCCCGACTGACGCCGCCAGAACTTTGCATATTGTCCGTCATGCGCCAAAAGCGCGTCATGCGTGCCGTCTTCGATAATCCGGCCATTTTCCATCACGATGATCCGGTCCATCGCAGCAATCGTGGACAAACGGTGCGCGATTGCAATGACGGTTTTCCCCGCCATCATGCCCGACAGGGTGTCTTGGATCGCAGCCTCGACCTCGGAATCAAGGGCGCTTGTTGCCTCGTCGAGTATCAGGATTGGCGCATCTTTGAGAATGGCCCGCGCAAGGGCAATGCGCTGGCGCTGACCACCTGACAGCTTCACGCCGCGCTCGCCAACACGGGCATCATAGCCTTTGTTGCCTTCGCTATCCTCAAGTCCGCCAATGAAATAATGCGCCTCGGCCTTTTTGGCCGCCGTGATGATCTCGGCTTCGGTGGCAGTTGGATTGCCGTAAAGAATATTCTCGCGGACAGAGCGGTGAAGCAGCGCGCTATCTTGTTGCACCATACCGATGGCCCTACGCAGACTGTCTTGGGTGATGTGATGCGTGTCTTGCCCGTCAATCAGGATTTGGCCCTGCTCCAGATCATAGAACCGCAACAGTAACTTCACGAGCGTCGATTTACCCGCGCCAGATTGCCCGACAAGCCCCACCTTTTCACCCGCTTTGATGGTAAAGCTGATCTGGTCAAGGCCACCCGCGCCCTTGCCGTAGTGGTGGGACAGATTGCGCACCTCAACCATGCCCTGCGTGATTTGCAGCGGCTTGGCCTCGGGCTTGTCCAGCAGCTTGATCGGCTGCGCAATCGTCAACATGCCCTCTGCCACAACGCCCAATTCGCGGAAAAAGTTGGTAATCGCCCACATAATCCAGCCTGACATGGCGTTCAATCGCAAGGCAAGCGTGCTTGCGGCAGCAACCACTCCAACAGAGGCGGTGCCATCCATCCAAAGCTTGATCGCCCAGCCTGTGACACCGACAATCAAAAAGCCGTTCAAAATCATCAAGGCGACATCCATGATCGTATAGTAGCGCATCTCGATCTGAAACGTGCGGCGCGTTTCCTCGATCGCCTCTTTCGCGTAATCCAGCTCGCGGTCGTGGTGCGCGAACATCTTGACCGAATGGATATTGGTATAGCTATCCACGACACGACCCGTCACGGCGCTGCGGGCATTTGAGGCGGCCTCGGAGGCAGGGCCGATCCGCTTGATCACCCAGCGGAGCAAGAACAGGTAAGGCACGAGCCAGAACAGCATCGGAATGATCAGCCGCATATCCGCTTCACCAAGCAGAAAAGCCGCGCCAATCAGATAGGCAATCGAAAAGGTGATCGCGTCAAACAGTTGAAACACGACCTCACCTGCCGCTGGAGGTGTTTGCATAATCCGGTTCGCAATGCGCCCCGCGAAGTCATCTTCAAACCAGCCGACCGATTGCCGCAGCACATGTTTATGTGCCCGCCAACGGACCAGTGTCCCGAAATTTGGCAAAATCGCATTATTCAAAAGCGCGACTTGGAAGATGTGCAAAGCGGGCCGCAGTGTCAGGATAAAAATCGCGACGAGAATAAACTCTGGCCCGCTCGCGTCCCAAACTTCGGTGGCCGTCCCTGTCCCCAAAATATCAATCATCCGGCCAATGTAATAGATCAGCCAGACCTCCATTGAGGCGATAATGACCGACGCAATGCCGGTGACCCAAAACACCTTTTTAAACGGCCGTGCGTAATCGCGCAAAAACGGCAAAAGCCGTTGCGGTGGTTGGTCGGTCTCCTGATACGCGATATAGGGATCAACGAGGTTTTCAAAAAAGCGAAACACGCCAAGCAGCCTTAAATGACAATCCTTCTGACATAGCGTGGAAAGCGCTAGAGGAAAACAGCCATTGAAAAGCTGGCAAGAGCGACAGCCATAACGCGCATGAAGATCCGCCAAGCCGTCGGGTTATTGAGCAGGAGTGAAAGCAACGTGCCCGCCCACGTCCAAAACAGGCAAACACCAAGGTTGATGGACGAGAATGTCAGCGCCAAATGGGTCGCTTGGCCGACTGGAGAGAAGGCGGCGACATAGGCCGTTGCACTCAGCGCAACAGCCCAGATTTTCGGGTTCACCCATTGGAATAAAACGGCCTCGATGAAAGTAAACGGACGGTCTTTGCCCGCATTGCGTTTCGCGGGATCCGCCCGCCAGAGGTTATAAGCCATCCAGAGAATCCAGCCGCATGCGATGATCTTCAGCGCAATGGTCAGCGACGGAAATGCCGCGAGAATTGTGCCAAGACCCAGCCCGACAATCCCTGCGATAATCCCCACCCCAAGCGCCACGCCCAAAATATGCGGCAAGGTCGGGCGAAACCCGAAACGCGCGCCGCTGGTTGTCAGCAAAATCACATTCGGACCTGGTGAAAAAAGCCCGAAAAACACAAAGCCAAAAAGCGGGATGAGATCAGCCAATCAGCTCGGCCTTTGTGAGTTGAAAGCCGGACGCAATCCAGTCGGATCTCGCTTTCTGGAGTGCCTTGCCCAGCGCCGCACCTTGCAGCTTTGGCATCAGATCAGCAGCACTCAGCGGAAAGACTTGCCGCGCCGCAAAGGCAATCTGCGCGAGCGTTTCGGATGACACCTCCTGCGCGCAAGAGGCCGCCTCGATCGCTGCGCGGTCCACCGCAATTTCCGCGCCATGTTCGAACGCCAGCGCAGGCAAGCTCATCTCTCTCGCCAACTGTTCAATCTGCCTTTCCTGCACCTTCGTCAGCCGCAGGCCGTCGCGCATCCCGCCTACAGCAACCAAGCGACGGACAGGGTCGGGGGCAAGCCCGGCCTGCCCTTCGACATGCACAAGCACCGCCAAGATATCAGGAATCGCACCCGGAAGAATTTGACCCAAAACACCTGTTGCGGCCATTGAGGCGACGGCGGGTGCGGGGTTTGGCGCGCTCAGAAGCCTGAGGATTTCGGATGTCACCCGTTCTTTTGACAGGCCCGCGAGCCCGTCGATATTCTCGGCACAGGCAGCCAGACCATCGGCATCAATCCCCTGCGCCTGATCGCCATACCACGCATGAAACCGAAAGAAGCGCAGGATGCGCAGGTAATCTTCCTTAATCCGCTGGTCTGCGTCGTCAATGAACCGCACATGCCGCGCCTCCAGGTCCGGCAAGCCACCAAGCGGATCGGCAATCACGCCTTCAATACTGCAATACAGCGCGTTCATGGTGAAATCGCGGCGGCGGGCGTCGTCTTCCATGTTGTCGGCAAACGCAACCACGGCGCGTCTGCCATCCGTTGCCACATCACGCCGGAAGGTCGTGATCTCGAACGACTTGCCATCCACAACGACGGTGATCGTGCCATGATCAATCCCTGTTGGAACCACGCGGAACCCAAGTGCCTCGGCCAGTGTGGTGACTGCTTCGGGATGTGCATTGGTCGTTAGATCAAGATCGGAGACAGGCACCCCAAACAGGGCATTGCGCACGCAACCGCCAACAAACCACGCCTGATAGCCCGCATTCTCCAGCATCGCACAAACACGCTGGGCGGGGCCAGTGAGCCACTCCGCCGCGATCCGCTTCATTGCATCCGCTCCGCCAATCCGCGCAAAATCCGCGCCGTCGCGCCCCAGATGTAATAGGGGCCGAAAGGCACGGTATAGTACTTGCGGATTTTTCCCTGCCAGATGCGCCCCTCGATATTAAAATTCACAGATGTCATCAGATGTGCGAGCGGTACTTCGAAGACCTCGCTAACTTCGCCCTCTTCCGCCATCGGCACAAAGGGGCCGTCGATAAGCGCGAGAACCGGCGTGACCGCATAGCCCGTCACCGTTTCATGGGCAGGCAATGCGCCAACGACATCTACAAGCGTGGGATCAAGCCCGATTTCCTCATGAGCTTCGCGCAAGGCAGCGGCGATGGGATCGGCGTCAGTCGGGTCTTGCTTGCCGCCAGCAAAGGCAATCTGACCAGGGTGATGTTTAAGTCTTGCAGAGCGTTTCGTGAGTATCACAGACCGCGTCTCGACCCGCACCGCAACCAGAACCGCCGCGGGCGTTAACTTGCGCCCCGCGGGCAAAACCACGTCTTTGTTCAGGTCAAAATCAGAGGATGCGCTGCCCTCGCTGGACAGCGCATCCAAAAGCATCTGGCGAAGCTCAGGCCTCGTCACTTGCCGCCTCGAACCCGAGTGTCTCGGGCGCGAAAACGTAATGTGATCCGCAGAACTGACAGTCCGCAGTGACTGTGCCCTCTGGCGTCGTCATATGGCCGATATCCTTGGCGGAATAGATCGACAACGACTGGCGGACGCGGTCAGCAGAGCAGGTGCAGCCGAACTTCACTGGCTGGGCGGGATAAATGCGCGGCTGCTCTTCGTGAAACAGCCGGACCAGCAAGTCACTCGGCGTCACGGAAGGGCCGATCAATTCGAGCGAATCGACGGTATCCAGCAACGCGTTCGCGCGGTTCCAGTTTTCGCCCTCGACCTCGTCAAGAATATCCTCTGGGAGCAGAAGACCGCCCTCGCCTGATCCGCCGTCACCCTTCATTTCAGGGGAGGCTTTCGGCATGTGCTGCAACAGCACTCCACCCGCGCGCCAATGCTCATCCTCACCACGAATTTGAGACCGACCAAAGGTCAGCTCAAAACGGGTTGGGATCTGCTCGGATTGCGCGAAATAGGTCTCGGCGCATTTTGAGAGCGACTTCCCCGTCAATGGCGTGACACCCTGATAAGGCGTCATATCGGGGCCTTGGTCGATCAGGATCGCAAAGTAACCCTTACCGATCTGACTGAACGGGATCGCATCAAGGTTGATCGTCTCTTCGTCATAGCTCGCATAGGCGCGAATGCGGGCAGGCGCCCCGTCATCGGTCGGCCCATAGTAATCAGTCGCAATAAAACGGATTGGACCGTCGCCGCGCACTTGCAGCGACAGCTTCCAACGCAACTTCATCGACTGACCAATCAGCGCGGTGAGCAGCGCCATTTCGGCCACCAAGCCCTCAATCGCTGGCGGATAATCGTGCTGACGCAACACCTCTTCCAAGGTGCCGTCCAAACGGGCGACGCGCCCACGGATATCGGAGGCGTCGAGTTGAAATGGCAGGACGGTGTCGTCCCAAGCAATTTTGCTTGTCGTCATGGGCTTTCCTAACATGTGCGGAATTGGCATACCCCGAGTATACAGGTAGGACAAGTCACGGTCCAAGGGGTGAGACAATGATCAAACGGTACGGAAATACGCCAAAAACAGGCGAACGCTATAAAATGCGCGCTGGAGTCTATGCCATTTTGCCGAATATGGGGCAGCTGTTACTGACCTATCAGGCAGCCCCTCACTATGAATTCCAGCTCCCTGGCGGCGGCATTGATGCGGGCGAAAGCCCGATTCAGGCGCTTCACCGCGAAGTTTTCGAAGAAACCGGCTGGCGTATCGCAAAGCCGCGCCGCCTTGGTGCATTCCGCCGTTTTGTCTGGATGCCCGAATACGGGATTCACGCGGAAAAGCTTTGCCACATCTACACCGCGATCCCTGTCCGCCGTCTTGGCGAGCCGACGGAAGAAGGTCACGCAGCTATCTGGATGGACGTGAGCGACGCTATCCAAGAGCTTGGCAATGATGGCGATGCTGCGTTTGTGGCGAACCTGACGTTCTAGTTGCCCGACAATGGACGCCCCTCAACAACGTGGCCGTAGATGGTGGTCAAAATGCTCGCGCCAACCATGAGCGCTGTCCAGTTTGTGATGATATCGCAGACAAACGCGACTAGCGGCAGTGCGCCATAGAACAACGATACCACAACCGTCGCGAGAACTTTTAAAATCGTGACGATCACCGCTACGTTGAGAATGACACCGCTAACAGGCTTGGTTTCAGCCCAAGCCTCCGTCAACGTCATCGCGTGATCAACAGCAATCGCAGGCAAAACAATGGCCCAGCGCAGCCATAAGAATGTCATGACCACCCCCAGCGCCAAACCTACGAGAGCCTCTCCAAGACTTGATCCGGCACCGCCCTGAAACGGGAGCAAAATGATACCGACGACAAACATCACTGGCACCGCGACAAGTGCGATCAAAAGCACGAGTTGAAGGCTCCGCCAAAGGTATGACCCGATCGGGCGGTTCTGCGTCGCAGGAAGCAGAGCGGTATATTCTTCCAGAAGAATGAACCGGTGCCACGCGACCGCAACCCAACTCATCACAAATAATGAAAAACCAATCAGCGCGAGAATCAACATCAGATCCAAGGCTGAGAGCCGTGAAGCAACATCTGTGACGGCCTCTGGTGAATTCATATCCAGAGGAACGCCGGTCGATATCAAAACAAATGCCGTAAATACCGCCAACATTACGAGCGGCGGCAAGGACACTTTCAATGATTGGCTCAGATTGCCAAAAACCATCAAAAACGCATGGCGCACAATATTCCAAGCCATAGTCAACGCTCCTTTAGGGTCAGTCGGGTTTTGGTCGCATTCCTCAAAGGGGCCGTCAACGCCATATCCTTGCACGGCCCCGCAAAAACGGGTATCGCGCGATGCAATTACCGCATTAATCAAGGGCTATACCAATGACTGCTCCGAAAAAAGTTGTTCTCGCATATTCTGGTGGTCTGGATACCTCGATCATCCTCAAATGGCTGCAAACCGAATATGGCTGTGAAGTTGTCACTTTCACCGCCGATTTGGGGCAGGGCGAAGAGCTAGAGCCCGCGCGCAAAAAGGCCGAGATGATGGGTGCGTCTTCTATCTATATCGAAGACTTGCGTGAAGAATTCGTGCGCGATTTCGTCTTCCCGATGTTCCGCGCCAATGCGCTTTACGAAGGGCTTTACCTGCTCGGAACATCCATCGCCCGCCCGCTGATTTCCAAGCGCTTGGTCGAGATCGCAGCGCTTGAAGGCGCCGATGCGGTATCCCACGGCGCAACTGGTAAGGGTAACGATCAGGTCCGTTTTGAATTGGCGGCCTATGCGTTGAATCCCGAAATCAAGGTGATCGCGCCTTGGCGTGAGTGGGATTTGACCAGCCGTACGCGCCTTTTGGAGTTTGCTGAAAAGAACCAGATCCCCGTCGCAAAAGACAAGCGCGGCGAGGCGCCATTCTCGGTCGACGCGAACCTTTTGCATACATCTTCCGAAGGCAAGGTTCTGGAAGACCCAGCGCAGGAAGCACCGGATTACGTTTACCAGCGCACCGTGGCCCCTGAGGATGCACCGAACACGCCCGAAATGGTCGAGATCGGTTTTGAGCGCGGGGATGCAGTGTCTATCAACGGCGAATTAATGTCGCCCGCAACAATTCTTACCAAGTTGAACGAGCTTGGCGGCAAGCATGGGGTCGGTCGTTTGGACCTCGTCGAGAACCGCTTTGTCGGGATGAAATCACGCGGCATCTATGAGACACCGGGTGGCACCATCCTTTTGGAAGCGCACCGCGGTATCGAGCAAATCACGCTCGATTCTGGTGCTGGGCACCTCAAAGATAGCATCATGCCGAAATACGCAGAGCTGATCTACAACGGTTTCTGGTTCTCGCCAGAGCGCGAAATGCTACAAGCCCTGATCGACAAAAGCCAAGAGCACGTCAGCGGCACTGTACGCGTGAAGCTTTATAAAGGCTCTGCAACGACTGTGGCCCGCTGGTCGGAAAATAGTCTCTATTCCGAAGCGCATGTCACATTCGAAGAAGATGCAGGCGCCTACGATCAGACCGACGCCCAAGGGTTCATTCAGTTGAACGCGTTGCGGTTGAAGCTGATCGCCACACGGAACCGTCGCGTTAAGTAAGCCAAAGCAAACATGATGAAAAAGGCGGCCTCCTATGCGGGGGTCGCCTTTTTCTTTGCCAAACTACCGTTCAATTTCGGACAGTAGAGCGGGATCAATAACCAAGTTGCGCACGCCATGCGCGTGATCCTCTTCAAAAACATTATCCTCAAGCCACGCGCCCACCGACGCAATATTCACGCGCGCAACGCGGGGGCGAACGCTCCACGTCACTTGGAACGGCGAGCCTTTCACGTTGTAGGTTGGACCGGTGGTCGAGCCATTGTACACAACAGGCGTACCTGTATTGGTCGGGATGCCGGTCGCCTGATAAAGCCCGCGAACCGTTTCAATTCTTGTTAGGTCGCGAAAATCCAACGCATTTTGGTCATTCACCAACACATAGACTTGCGCCTCAACCCGCAGATTAGGGTTGTTGATCGCTTCCGACAAACATGTGCCCAAGGTTGGTCCGGGCGCCGCTTGCGCGGTTGAAAAGACGTAATGCACCTCGATGGTATCGCCAGACTGAAGATCGCCATGCTCTGACACGCCGATAGCACGGCCAAGCGGCGTGAGTTCTTGCGCGGTCAATTCTCCCGAATATTTGAAACCCGTCCCAAAGCCGTAGCCATCACCGTTGCCCACATATTTCGTAAACTCGCCGCCGCGATGTTCCGCATTTTCGTGAAAATGGATGTCGCAAAGGTTCATTTTCGCAAAAGGCGGTGCCAGTCCAAAGTTTCGGGTATTATCGCCGTGCGGCGCATCAATATCGCGCGGCGATTGCAGGCCATAGCCAGCCTTTTCCGTCGACATTGCCAAGGCCATATGCTGCTCGATCAAGGCTGCATCCGAAATGGCCACATATTCGGCGGGCTCGCTATGGGCTGGCTCGGCGGTTGTTTCATGTGCCGGTTCCTGAACATGCCCCTGCTCTGCAACTGCCACACCTTGAACGGTCAAAGCGCACATAAGTGCGAATGAAAATAGACCCTTTTCCGCCACCTGAAATTCCTTCTACTACCCAATAACGCGACCGCTGCGTGTGGCCGCCACCGGATAAAGAAGGCAATTTCCTTAAAATATAATTTTGAAACCCGACTTATAATCGGTGGCGCGCCAATTTTTCATAATGTGGCAGCGCATTTTCGATCAATTTAAGGTCACGGCCAGCTAGAACGGGCAACGCATCTTCTGCCCCGGAAAACCCCGTCGATTGGTGCACCGCGTTATACCAATGCGCGGCCCAAACGCCATCGTCGGCACGCGGACCGGGAGGCCAAGCAAGCATGGCGGGATCAAACGCAAGACCGATTGCCGTGCAGAGTCTCTTCAACATCATCTCAGGATTTTGACGGATATCGGCGCTATCAATCACAAGCCCACCAATTTGATCAAAGAGCGCCACTTGTTGTCGAAACCCGATGTCGTCATCCGTCATATTCACCCGTTTAGCCCCATAACTCGCAATAACGCGGGCAGGGTGGCGGATCAGGTGAACATTGACGCAGCCTTTTGCCCAGTCAATCGGGAAACCGTCAATCATGTGGTGCGGCATATGTTTCATATAGAAATGCTGCTTTTCATCAGGAATAGTGTCTAAGCAACGCGCCGCAACTTTGGCAGGATCAATATCATGGGCAGCAATAATCTCGGCAGCCAACGGGTGGTCAAACCCCGTTTTCGCAAGATAAGGCGCGTAGAATGGTTCGTCCCAGACGGCGAAGTCGGGACGGTTGCCAAAGGCGTACATCATCGCGGTAGACAGGTTTCGCGGGCCAGACCACATCGCTATTCGCATCAAATTTCCCCTGTGTTTTTCATAGGACGCGCGTTAGGCGTGCACCAGATCGGCATAAAGTTGACGGATGCGTTTGGTCATCGGGCCAAGCTCGCCCGTACCAATTACACGACCGTCGATGGAGCCAACTGGCGTCTGCGCGCCGAACGTGCCCGTCAAAAAGGCCTCGTCAGCGCCGTAAGTATCAACCAGACTGAAATTCCGCTCAAAAACAGGAATGTCATTTTCGCGACACAGGTCGATGACCTTTTGGCGGGTGATTCCATTCATGCAATAATCCCCTGTGCTCGTCCAAACGGCCCCCTTGCGCACGATAAAGAAGTTACAGGCGTTTGTCGTATTCACGAATCCATGCACGTCGAGCATCAACGCTTCATCCGCACCCGCCTTTGTCGCAGCGATGCAAGCGAGGATGCAATTCAGCTTGGAATGGCTGTTCAATTTCGGATCTTGCGTCATCGGCAGGCCGCGTAAATGCGGGACGGTGGCAAGCGTGATCGGGCGCGGCAGTTTTGGCCGCGAATGTTCCATGATAATCACCATCGTCGGGCCGGATTGCGAGAGGGAAGGATGTTGAAACGGAAGCACCTTAACCCCCCGCGTAACCATCAAGCGCGCATGGGCGTTATCGGTCATACCATTCGCCTTTTGCGTGTCTAACAAGGCAGAAATGACACCATTTCTGTCCATCCCTATATCAAGGTCGATGGCCTTGGCCGCCTCAAACAGTCTGTCCATATGTTCTTCAAGGAAGGTCCATTTATTGTTATGCAAGCGCAGCCCCTCCCAGACGCCATCGCCGAGCATAAAGCCGCTGTCATATACGCTGACCACGGCCTCTTTCTTTGGCACGAGTTTGCCGTCCACATAGATCAGGATTTCGGCGTTGCGCGCATCTTCTTCGGCTTGGTGGGTGGTGACGTGATCTGACATGGGAACCTCTCTGTTTGGCGCAGGCTATGACCGCTTCTGAAATGTTCCAAGTGGTAAAGAGCGCGTGAACTCACTGAGCCGTGAATTGTGCGTAGGGCGCAGTCAGGCAAGAGTGCCATGAAACAGGAGATGGCGATGACCTTTACAATCCAATCTGTAAAAACCGCTGCCTTGGCGATCTTGATCGGTGCTGGGGCAATGCTGCATGGCACGACAGCAGACGCGCGCGACATCCAGAAGGCAGTGGTCGCGGGAGGGTGTTTCTGGTGCGTCGAGAGCGACTTTGAACGTGTGCGCGGCGTTTCTGAGGTTATTTCGGGCTATACTGGCGGCACCACGGCGAACCCGACTTATAAAACGCTCAAGGGCACGGGTCATTATGAGGCGGTTGAAATCACCTATGATGCCGACGTCGTGAGCTATGCGCAGCTTTTGCATATGTTCTTCCGCGCGGTTGATCCGACAGACGCTGGCGGCCAGTTTTGTGATCGGAGCGAGACCTATCGGACTGCGATATTCGTGTCTAACTCTGGCCAACAGGCCATAGCAACCGCAGCTTTGGCCGAAGCCCAGCGCGATCTGGGGAAGGCAATCGTCACACCAATTTTACCAGCCGCGACCTTCTTTGCGGCTGAAGATTACCACCAAGATTACTATCGCGGCACCAATCGTGTGATCACCCGAGGCGGCATAAAAACCCAAGCCGATGCCTATAAATTCTATCGCGCAGGTTGTGGACGGGATGCGCGGATCAAACAGCTTTGGGGGTCAGCCGCACCGTTTGCTAACCATTAAAGGCGCGGACTTCGGAGAGATCGGGGATCACATCGGCGGTGCCTTTGCGCGTGACCATTAAGGCACCCGCCTTCGTTGCAAGGTTGATCGCTTGCGCCATGGGCATACCCTGATCGAGCCCTGCCAGAAGGTATCCCGTGAACGTATCGCCCGCGCCCGTCGTGTCGATGGGCGTGACAGGGATCGCATCGAAATGCTGTTTGCCGTCAGGCCCGAACCAATCGGCACCATCAGCACCAAGCGTGACAATCACATCACGGACCCCAAGCGCATCGGGCGCTTTTCCCGTGGCTTCGGTGAGTTGTTGCGCCTCGACTACATTCAGGATCAGGAAATCGAGGTATTCGAGAACCGCCTGAACCCGCTCAGCAGAGAAAGGGGCGGCGGCATAGGCGACCTTAAGCCCCATCTTTTTGGCAAGCGCGGCACCTGTGCGCTGCAGGTTGGTTTCGTTTTGGGTCACGAACCAATCGCCAGTCTCGGCCTCTGAAAGGGCGGTTTGGAGGGCGGTTTGCGGAATCTCGCCATTCGCACCCGGATGCAGGACGATCGCGTTTTCTCCATGCGGATCGACCATAATGATCGCTTGTGCAGATTCGGTTTCGATCTGGACAATGTGGCGGTTATCGACCCCATATTCCATCAAGCGCTGCAACGCCCAGTCACCGTCCAGACCAAGTGCGCCGATGTGGCTAGCACGACTGCCTGCGCGGGCGATGGCGACAGACATATTCGCGCCCTTGCCCCCAATGAAGGTGGCGCGCCCCGTCGAGGCGAGCGTTTCACCGGGCGCGGGGATGTGGGGCACGGAATAAACGATGTCGGTATTGATCGAGCCGAGGTTATAGATGGTCATTATTGACCTACTTTACAGGCTGCAATGACCGCCATGTTAAGGATGTCGTTCACAGTGGACCCCGTGGAGCAAATCTGAACAGGCTTGCCGACACCTGCAAGGATCGGGCCGATCACGGTTGCCCCAGCCATCTCTTGCATCAGTTTCACAGAAATAGAAGCCGAATGCCGCGCAGGCACGACGAGGACATTGGCCGGACCTGTCAGGCGCGAGAAGGGGTAATGCTCCATCGCACTCATGTTCAAGGCAACATCGACCGCCATTTCGCCCTCATATTCGAAATCGACGCCACGTTCATCAAGGACGGTTGGGGCACTGTGCATTTTTTCCGCACGCTCGGACACGGGGTAACCGAAGGTCGAAAAAGAGACGAAAGCAACTCGCGGCTCTAGACCGAAATCGCGGGCCACATCGGCCGCGCGCTCCGCAATATCCGCCAAATCGTTTTGATCAGGCCATTCGTGCACCAGCGTGTCAGAGATCAGCACGATCCGCCCTTTATGCAAAAGGGCCGTCACGCCAACCGCACCGTCATGCGGCTGCGCGTCAAAGACGTGATTGATTAATTCCAACACATGCGCAGATTTACGAGTAGCACCCGTGACCATCCCGTCGGCATGACCGTGGGCCAGCATCAGAGAGGCAAAAACATGGCGGTCGCGCGCGGCGAGGCGATGCACGTCATGATAATCGAAGCCTTTGCGCTGAAGCCGCTCGTAGAGAAAGTCCTTATAGGTCTCCAGATGTGGCGTATTCGCGGCGTTGACGATCTCCAATTCGCCGATGGCGTCCGCGAGACCCTCTGCTGTGAGCTTTTCCGCGATATCTTTTTCACGGCCAACGACGAGAGCTTTACCCAGACCAGACCGCTGATAAAGCACCGCCGCACGAAGCACGCGAATGTCGTCGCCCTCAGCAAAGATAACCGAGGATTGCGCGGAACGGGCGCGGGCATTGAGGCTCCGCAAGATGGATTGCGTCGGATCCATCCGAGATTTTAGCGTGTTTTCATAGCCTTCCATGTCCACAATGGGGCGGCGCGCCGCACCTGTGTCCATGCCCGCTTGGGCCACAGCCGTGGGGATACGGTGGATCAGGCGCGGATCAAATGGCGTGGGGATGATGTAGTCACGGCCAAAAGTTAACTTCGTCCCATAAGCCATTGCAACCTCGTCCGGCACATCTTCGCGTGCCAAGGCCGCGAGCGCCTGCGCACAAGCAATCTTCATCTCGTCATTGATGGCGCGAGCGTGAATGTCGAGCGCACCACGGAAGAGATAAGGGAAGCCCAATACGTTGTTCACTTGGTTCGGATAATCAGAGCGGCCTGTGGCGACGATCACGTCTTCGCGCACAGCGTGCACCTCTTCTGGCGTGATCTCTGGATCAGGGTTCGCCATAGCAAAAATGACGGCATTTGGCGCCATGCTGATCACCATGTCTTGGGTCACGGCCCCTTTCGCAGAGACGCCAAGGAAGACGTCGCAGCCATTCATTGCCTCGGCCAAGCTACGCGCTTCGGTGGTGGCGGCATGCGCGGACTTCCATTGGTTCATACCCTCGGTGCGGCCTTGGTAGATCACACCCTTGGTGTCGCACATGATGCAATTGTCATGCTTTGCACCCATGGATTTGAGCAGTTCGAGACAGGCAATACCGGCAGCCCCCGCACCGTTCAGAACGATTTTCACCTCGTCGATTTTCTTGCCGGAAATGTGCAGCGCGTTCAAAAGACCCGCTGCGCAAATCACTGCCGTGCCGTGTTGGTCATCGTGGAAAACGGGGATGTCCATTTCCTCTTTCAGACGCTGTTCGATGATAAAACATTCAGGCGCTTTGATGTCTTCGAGGTTGATCCCCCCAAACGTCGGGCCCATCAGGCGGACCGCGTTGCAGAAGGCATCCGGATCTTCGGTATCAAGCTCGATGTCGATAGAGTTCACGTCGGCGAAACGCTTGAAGAGAACGGATTTGCCCTCCATCACAGGCTTGGACGCCAGCGCGCCAAGGTTCCCAAGACCAAGAACCGCAGTCCCGTTTGAGATCACAGCGACAAGGTTGCCCTTGTTGGTATAGTCGTATGCAAGCGACGGATCAGCGGCGATATCTTCGCAAGGCACGGCAACCCCAGGGGAATAGGCCAGCGACAAATCGCGTTGTGTCGTCATGGGAACGGTTGCTGTGACCTCCCATTTTCCCGGTGTTGGGTCCATGTGAAATGCAAGTGCATCCTCACGGGTCAATTTCGTCTTGGCCATGTGCCGTCCTCCCATAACATTTGAGCGACATTGATTGAAAATTCGGCTGGGGGCAACGCCTGACTTTAGCACTTTCGTCGCTAACATGAGGCGGTTAGTGTCGCCATGATTGATCCTTGGGGGATGCATGAGCACTTCAAAACCAACCGTCACACCGATGATGGCACAATACCTTGAATTGAAGGCGCAGTATCCTGATGCCTTGATGTTTTATCGCATGGGCGACTTCTATGAGATGTTCTTTGACGATGCGGTGGCGGCAGCAGCGGCGCTTGATATCGCGTTGACGAAGCGGGGCAAGCATCTGGACGAAGATATCCCAATGTGCGGCGTGCCCCATCATGCCGCCGAAGGCTATTTTCTAACGCTAATCCGCAAGGGTTTTCGGGTTGCTGTCTGCGAGCAGATGGAAAGCCCCGCAGAAGCGAAAAAGCGCGGCGCGAAATCTGTTGTGAAACGCGATGTTGTGCGGCTGGTGACACCCGGCACGTTGACCGAAGATTCGCTGCTCGATGCCCGGCGGCACAACTATCTGGCGGCCTACGCCGAAGTTCGGGGCGAGGGCGCGCTCGCGTGGATTGATATCTCGACAGGGTCGTTTCACGTGATGAATTGCCCGCGCGTGACGCTTGGCCCTGAACTTGCGCGATTGACGCCGAAAGAAGTGATTGTCGTCGATGGATCAGAAGGCGATTATGGCCAGTTAGTGTCTGAATCCGGGGCTGCATTGACCACTTTGGGTGGCGCTGCTTTCGATAGCACGGCAGGCGAAAAACGTCTGACCGCCTTGTTCAAGGTCGGGTCTTTGGATGCCTTTGGCAGCTTTGATCGCGCGCAGGTTTCCGCGATGTCGGCTGTCGCCGAATACATCGAGATCACCCAAAAAGGGAACCTGCCGCTTGTGCGCCCGCCTGTGATCGAGGGCCAAGCAACGACAATGCAAATTGACGCGGCAACGCGGCGGTCACTGGAACTCGTGCGCGGGACGGAAGGTGGTCGCGCTGGATCGCTTTTGGCGGCGATTGATCGGACGGTGACGGCTGGCGGCGCGCGACTGTTAGAGCGGCGCTTGTCGAGCCCGTCTTGTGCGCTTTCTGTGATTTCAGAACGGCAGGATAGTATAGGCTATCTGGTTGAGAATACGCGTTTAGCCGCAGATTTACGGGACGGCTTGCGTGGCGTGCACGATCTCGATCGGGCGCTGTCGCGTTTGGCGCTAGAACGGGGCGGTCCGCGCGATATGACCGCAATTCGCAATACGATTGGGCAGGCGAAAATATTGCGGCAAATGTTGCCTGCGGAGTTGCCAAGCGAATTGCGTAACGCCCGTGCCGCGCTGGACGGTCATGATGACCTTCTTGGCATTCTCGATAGTGCACTGGTTGCCGAGCCGCCACTTTTGGCCCGCGATGGCGGGTTCATTGCTGCGGGGTTTGATGCCGACCTCGATGAGGCCCGCAAGTTGCGCGATGAGGGGCGGTCTGTGATTGCCGCGATGCAGGCTGGGTTCATTGAGGCGACGGGGATTTCGGCACTGAAGATCAAGCACAACAATGTGCTGGGCTATTTCATCGAGATGACGGCGACCCACGCGGAAAAGATGCTCGCGCCGCCGCTGAACGAGACATTTATCCACAGGCAAACCACGGCAAACCAAGTGCGGTTTACGACAGTGGAGTTGTCCGAGATCGAAACGCGGATTTTGAATGCCGGCGGGCGGGCGTTAGAGATCGAAAAGCGACTCTATTCAAGCCTATCTGCCGAAATTATTGCGCAGGCGGGTCCGATTGGGGCGCTGGCTCGGGCACTCGCGGAGTTCGATGTTGCGGCTGCGTTGGCCCATCTCGTCAGCACCGAAAACTGGACACGACCACAGATTGACGACAGTCGCGCATTTGAGATCTCTGGCGGGCGGCATCCTGTGGTTGAGGCGGCGTTGCAAAAGGCCGGCACGCCATTTGTTGCCAATGACTGCGATCTCAGCGGTACACCGATTTGGTTACTCACGGGTCCGAACATGGCAGGTAAGTCGACGTTTTTGCGGCAGAATGCGCTCATCGCGATTTTGGCGCAGGTGGGCGGCTTTGTCCCTGCGAAATCCGCACATATCGGGATTGTGAGCCAGATTTTCAGCCGCGTTGGTGCCTCGGACGATCTGGCCAAGGGGCGCTCCACGTTCATGGTCGAGATGGTCGAAACTGCGGCGATTTTGAACCAAGCGGATGATCGGGCCTTAGTGATTTTAGACGAGATCGGGCGCGGGACAGCGACATATGACGGCCTGTCGATTGCTTGGGCGACGCTAGAGCATTTGCACGATGTGAACCGCTGTAGGGCGCTGTTTGCCACGCATTACCACGAGATGTCGCAGCTTTCGAACAAGTTGGAAGGCGTCGATAACGCCACGGTATCGGTCAAAGAATGGGACGGCGACGTCATCTTCCTACACGAGGTCAAGAAGGGCACCGCAGATCGCAGTTACGGGGTGCAGGTCGCACGCTTGGCGGGCTTGCCGCAAGTGGTCGTGGAGCGGGCGAAGGTTGTGCTGGAGGCCTTGGAGAAAGGCGAACGGGAAGGGGGCTCGGCGCGCAAAGCGATTGTCGATGATCTACCGCTATTTTCTACCACGCCCGCGCCGGCGCCAGTAAAAGCCAAGGAATCGCAAGTTGAGAGGCGCTTGAAGTCGATCCTGCCCGACGAGTTGACGCCGAAAGAGGCGCTATCGCTGATTTATGAGTTGCGGGACTTGCTAGAAAGCTGATGAACAGACCGCCGCAATTTTGAAACTGCGGCGGCTTAGATGTCGGTTTTTAGCTCGCAGGCATAGAAGACACACCCACTTGCGCCGGACGCAGAAGACGGTCGTGGAGCATAAAACCTTCGGCGGCGACTTGGATGATGTCGCCAGCCTTCGTACCCGGCAGAGGGGCCTCGAACATCGCTTGGTGGATTTGCGGATCGAACTTATCGCCAACCGCTGGAACGATAGGATCAATACCGTGCTTTTTGAAAACGGAAATCAGTTCGCGCATCGTGATCTCGATACCTTCGAGCAGCGCTTTGTTCACTTCTTTGCCTTCTTCTTCAACCGACTGAAGTGCACGGCGCATGTTGTCGTAGACGGGTAGCATATCGCGGGCGAGTTTGGAGCCGCCATAGTTTTCGGCCTCGCGGCGGTCACGCTCGGACCGTTTGCGTGTGTTTTCGGTATCGGCGAGCGCACGCATGAATTTGTCGCGGAATTCGTCGCGTTCAGCTTCTAGGTCCGCAATGCGTCCAAGCATATCGTCTTGCATATCGCCTTCTGCAGCGAGGTCATCCAAGCTTTGCGGTTCGTCATTTGCCATCTTCTTCGTCCTTCAAGTGCGGTCGGCAATCATCTTGCCCACCAACTGTGCGGTGTAATTCACGATAGGCACGATGCGCCCGTAATTGAGGCGAGTCGGCCCGATGACGCCTACGGCGCCAATGATCTTCTGGTCGGCGTTCATATAAGGAGAAACGACCAAAGAGGAACCCGAAAGTGAAAAAAGTTTATTCTCTGAGCCAATAAAAATACGCACGCCGTCGCCGCCCTCGGCCAATTCAAGGAATTGAGCGATATCGCGCTTACGTTCAAGGTCGTCAAACAACGTGCGGATGCGGTCGAGATCGGCCTCGGTTTCATGTTCGGACAGCAGATTGCCGCGGCCGCGCACGATGAGGCGTTCCGTATTTTCGCCCTCATTTTCCCATGTCGCAAAACCGCTTTCGACAAGTTCGGCAGCGAGACTGTCAATCTCGGAGCGGCGCGCGGCAATCTCGCGCTTGATGACAGCCCCCATTTCAGAAAGCGTATGACCCTCAGCGATTGCGTTGAGAAAGTTGGCAGCCTCGCGCATGGACGACGGGGTTTGTCCCTCGGGGGGCGAGAAGAGGCGGTTCTCGACGCGCCCATCTGCAAAGACGAGCACGACCAGCGCGCGCTCACGCGACAAGGATACGAAGTCGATATGCTTGATCGGCGCTTCTTGCTTTGGGGTCAGGACGAGGCTTGCGCCACGGGTCATACCAGACAGGACAGAGCCGACGCGGTCGAGCAGGGTGGTGACGTCTTGCTGGTTGTTGCCGATGGTCTGGTCGATGGTTTGGCGGTCTTCACCCGTCACATCGCCGACCTCAAGAATACCATCGACGAACATCCGCAGCCCAATTTGCGTCGGCACACGCCCAGCCGAGACATGGGGGCTGCCAAGCAAACCCAGATGTTCAAGATCTTGCATCACGTTGCGAATTGTCGCGGCGCTTACTTGCTCAGAAAGCGACCGCGTAAGCGTACGCGAGCCAACGGGCGCGCCTGTTTCAAGGTAGCCTTCGACGACGCAACGAAACACCTCTCGCGA
This sequence comes from Yoonia sp., assembly GCA_029252195.1. Lineage (GTDB taxonomy): Bacteria > Pseudomonadota > Alphaproteobacteria > Rhodobacterales > Rhodobacteraceae > Yoonia. The sequence goes on along the minus strand of JAQXBV010000080.1, from coordinate 30,976 downwards.
GCGTTCATTCATTTCTGCGTATTGTGGAGGTTTTTGGGTCATTGAAACCTAACTTTGTGGCTGACCGTATTAAAGCTATCTGGGGTCGGGCGTCAATCGGGCTTGGTTTTTAGACATTGGGAGCGTATCCCATGCGCGCAACCATTGGTGACAGGAGTTTTCCCCATGCGTCCATCCGGCCGTCAGACAAACGAAATGCGTAAGATTGAAATTGAGACTGGTGTCACGATGCACGCTGAAGGCTCCTGTCTGATCAAATGCGGCAACACGCATGTTTTGTGCACAGCGACAATCGAGGATCGTCCGCCTTCGTTTTTGAAAGGATCAGGCCTTGGCTGGGTCACCGCCGAATACGGGATGCTGCCACGGGCGACAAATACACGGATGCGGCGCGAGGCGAAAACCACGCAATCGGGTCGGACACAAGAAATTCAGCGCCTTATCGGGCGCTCTTTGCGGGCCGGCGTGGATCGTGTGGCCTTGGGGGAGCGGCAGATTGTCGTCGATTGCGATGTTATTCAGGCAGACGGCGGGACGCGCTGTGCTTCTATCACTGGCGGTTGGGTTGCGTTGAAACTGGCCGTAAACAAGTTGATGAAAGCGGGCCTCATTACGTCCGACCCTCTGGTTGATCCTGTTGCTGCGGTATCTTGCGGCATTTACGCGGGGCAGTTGGTGATGGACCTGGATTACCCGGAAGATTCCGAAGCTGGGGTAGACGGGAACTTTGTCATGACGGCCGGCAAGCTGATCGAAGTCCAGATGTCCGCAGAGGGATCAATCTTCACGCGGACCCAGATGGACGGGTTGCTTGATTTGGCAGAGGCTGGGGTCGCGCAATTGACAGCGGCGCAATTGGCGGCGGTGTCCTGATGCGCAAGTTCGATGGTCAGCAGTTGGTTGTGGCGACACACAATAAGGGGAAACTTGAGGAAATTCAGGATCTGCTGCGCCCCTTTGGGATCACGCTGACCTCGAACGATGACCACGGGCTACCTGAACCCGACGAGACAGAGACGACGTTCGTCGGGAATGCACGGATTAAAGCACATGCGGCGGCGAAGGCGACAGGGCTGCCAGCGCTCGCGGACGATAGCGGGATCGAGATCGACGGACTGGGTGGCGCACCGGGGGTTTATACAGCCGATTGGGCGGAAGCACCAAATGGCCGCGATTTTGTGATGGCGATGACGCGGAGCTGGAACGAGCTGGAAGCTGCAAATGCGCCATTCCCTCGGACGGCACGCTTTTGCTGCACGCTTGTGCTGGCTTGGCCCGATGGCCATGACGAGGTTTTTCCGGGCGTCATGGAGGGCGAGATTGTCTGGCCGATGCGGGGTAATCAGGGGCATGGGTATGATCCGATTTTCCAGCCCGAAGGGTTTAATGTGACCTTCGGGGAAATGGACCGTTGGGAAAAGAACAAGATCAGCCACCGCGCAGATGCCTTCGCAAAATTGGTGGCGGGCTGTTTTGCCTGAAGATTGGGAAAACGCAGGCTTCGGGCTTTATATTCACTGGCCGTTTTGTCAGGCGAAGTGCCCCTATTGTGATTTCAATTCGCATGTTGCCGCTAAGATTGACCAATGGGCTTGGGCAAGGGCCTATCTAAGCGAAATTGACCGTGTCGGCGCCGTGACGCGCGGACGCATTCTGCGGTCGGTTTTCTTTGGTGGGGGCACACCAAGCATGATGGACCCCGAAATCGTTGACGCTATCCTATCGAAAGTCAGAGCGACTTGGGGCATGGCGAACGATATTGAGATCACCCTAGAAGCAAATCCCACCTCGGTTGAAGCAGGGCGTTTTGCCGGATATCGGCAAGCGGGTGTCAATCGGGTATCAATGGGCGTGCAGGCACTGAATGATCCAGACCTCAAGGCGCTTGGCCGCTTGCACAGCGCGAAAGAGGCCTTCAGCGCTTTTGATATTGCGCGAAATGTTTTTGAGCGGGTCAGTTTTGATTTGATCTATGCACGCCAAAACCAAACTCTGAAGGCTTGGGAGCAGGAGCTCCGACAAGCTCTTTCCATGGCAATTGACCATGTTTCGCTTTATCAACTGACCATCGAAAGTGGGACCGCTTTTGGTGACCGTTACGCGGCAGGCAGGTTGCGCGGTTTGCCCGAAGATGACACCGCGGCGGATATGTTTGACATGACGCAGACAGTCTGTGACGCGGCAGGATATCCGGCATATGAAGTGTCTAATCATGCAAAAAGCGGCGCAGAGAGCATCCACAACAAGATCTATTGGAACTATGGTGACTACCTTGGGATTGGTCCCGGCGCACACGGACGGGTAACGCTCGGCGGCACTCGATTTGCGACCGAAACGCCCCTCACGCCAGGGCTTTGGTTGGACCAAGTCAAGCGAACAGGGTCGGGCGAGGGGGAGCGGGTCGCGCTGACAGAGACTGACACCGCGACCGAATTTCTGCTTATGGGGCTCAGGCTAACTGACGGCGTAAATCTGGACCGTATTCACGATCCTGAACGCGAAAAGCTGGCGCCCAAGATTGAAGAGCTGATCCAGATCGGTCTTGTGACTTTGGACCTTAGCCAATTACGGGCGACCGCAAAAGGTCGGCCAATCTTGAATGCGGTTTTGCGGCACTTGCTGGACGATTAACCGCCCGATAGGGCGCGAAGCAGGTCATCAAGCTGATCCAGATTATTATAACTGACAGTAAGTCGCCCGCCCTCTGCATCTGGCTTATGGTCGATCGTGACCTTCATCCCGAGAGCTACGGAAAGCTCGCCTTCGATTTGAATGGTGTCCGCATCTTTTGCAGAAGCGATCGGGTGGGCCTTAGCGGCTTTTGGCTTGGTTAGACCTTGTTTTGCCAGTCTTTCCGCCTCGCGGACGGAGAGACCCTTTTGCACAATAAGGTGGGCCATCTTCTCGGCATCGTCATGACCAATGAGCGCTCGGGCATGACCAGCTGTTAACTTGCCGTCGACAAGGTACGCGCGGACACCCTCCGGCAAGTTCAAAAGCCGCATGACGTTTGCGATATGACTTCTGCTTTTGCCCAAAACAGTAGACAGCTGCTCTTGGGTATGGCCGAATTTCTGCATCAACTGCTTGTAACCTGCGCCCTCGTCGATAGGATTTAGGTCTGCGCGCTGAATGTTTTCGATAATTGCGACTTCAAGAACCTCTGTATCGGTGTAATCGCGAACAATAATCGGAATATTGTGCTGTTTTGCGATTTGAGAGGCGCGCCAACGGCGCTCCCCAGCGACAATTTCAAAAATACCGTCTTCTGTAGGGTGTTTACGAACGATAAGAGGCTGGATTACGCCCTTTTCTGCGATTGATGCAGCGAGTTCTTGCAAAGCGTCCTCATTGAATGCGCGCCGCGGCTGGTCGGGATTTGGGCGCACTTGTTCAATTGGGACTCGCATATCGGCACGACGGACGGGCTGAGCCGGTTGCGGAGCGATATCTTGGTTAATATCGGCCATAAGCGCGGAAAGGCCGCGGCCTAGACCACGTGATTTGCTTTTCTTATCAACCATTTAGATTAAGTCCCTTCCGCGTTTTAACTTTTGCAAGTAACTCACGAGCTAACGCCCGATATGCAGCGCTTCCCTTTGACATACTATCATATGTGAGAACGGGCGCAGCGAATGAGGGGGCCTCACTCAGGCGCACATTTCTCGGAATAACGGTTTTAAACACCAAATCCCCCAGATTGTCTCGCGCATCCGTTTCGACCTGCTGCGACAAGTTATTGCGCTTGTCGTACATTGTCAGGGCGATGCCCTCGATCCGTAAGTTTGGATTGGCCGTTTCGCGAATTTCCCGGATTGTTAGCATGAGCTGCGACAAACCCTCTAGCGCAAAAAATTCACTCTGAAGCGGGACGACCACGCTATCCGCAGACACCATCGCATTCACGGTGAGAATATTCAGTGACGGCGGACAGTCAATCAGGATATAGTCAAATCGGAAATGATCCATGGCCGTTTGCCGCAGCGCATCACTGAGAAGAAAGCTGCGCTTCTCGTTCGAAATGAGTTCAATGTCCGCCGAACTCAAGTCGGTCGTTGCAGGAATAATCCAAAGATTTTCAACATTTGTCGGTAAAACCGCTTCGCTTGGGCCGCTATCACCCAAAACGAAATCATAGGTCGTCACATCCCGCTGATGCTGCTCGATCCCAAGCCCGGTCGAGGCGTTACCCTGCGGGTCAAGATCAACGAGCAGAACACGCTGCCCGACTTCCGCCAGTGCGGCGCCAAGATTGATCGTGGTCGTAGTCTTCCCAACGCCACCCTTCTGGTTGGCAACGGCAATGATGCGTGGCTGTGCGGTACGGCTGGGGTCAATCACGGGAAATACCTTTCACGACAAGAATGCGTGCTTGCTCATCTGTCATACTTTGGTGCGAAGCGACATCAAAGGACCAAACTTCCTTTGCGACATCAATCTCTTGTTGATGTGTCTTCCCCTTTGGCAAAATCGCAGTGCCGTCAGGTGCGAGATGCAAGGAAATTAGGGGAAGCAGGTCAGTCAGCGCACTCAGAGCCCGGGCAGAGACGACATCGGCGCTTTGCGGTTCCGTTTCTTCTATCCGCGACGCGATGACATTCACTCTCAATCCAAGTTCCCGCGCAGCGGTCCGCAAGAAGGTAGATTTGCGCTGATCGCTTTCTATGAAGGTGAACCTGGTTTCCGGCGACTTTTCGGCAGATATCGCCGCCATAATAATCCCGGGAAATCCGCCGCCGCTTCCAATATCCAACCAATGTCGCGGGCGAGCTGGGGCAAGTGGATAAAGCTGTACGGAATCAACGATATGGCGGTCCCACAGATCTGGGATCGTACTCTTCGCAACAAGATTGATGCTCGGGTTCCACTTTCGCGTTAACGCAGCAAATCTTTCGAGTCGCTCCATTGTTTCACGTGAAACATCCACACCTGCGAGCAATGTCATGCCGCCGTCCCAGTCTGCGCGCGCTTTTGACGTTTGAGCCAAGATACAATCAACATGAGTGCGGCGGGGGTCATACCCTCAATGCGCGCAGCTTGGGCAACGTCACGGGGCTGCGTTTTTTGCAGTTTTTGAACCAGCTCATTGGACAAGCCGACGATCTCTGTATAATTCATATCGGATGGCAAAACGTGTTTCTCGTCCCGCTCCATTGCCGCGATGTCTTTTGCCTGTCGCGCAATGTAATTCGCATAGAGGGCATCGTTTTTAATCTGCTGTTGGATTTTCGGATCACCCGTCGCGGGAGCGCCTTGCAACGCCGCAATATGTGAAAATTCGAAATCTGTCAGCGTCAGAGCCTCTAATGCCGTCCGACGTGGACCATCTGGCGCTAGCTTTACGCCAAGGCCCGAGATTTCACGCGCGCTAAAAGAGATTTCGGATAGCTCGGCGCGGGCTGCCGCTATGTCATCCATCTTAGTGCTAAAAGCCGTCCAGCGGTCATTCCCGACACAACCAATATCGCGCCCAATAGCCGTCAGTCTTTGATCCGCGTTATCAGCTCGCAATGACAGCCGGAATTCAGCCCGTGACGTAAACATCCGATAAGGCTCGGTCACGCCGCGCGTGGTCAGATCATCGATCATCACGCCGATATAGCTGTCACGACGGTTGAAATAGATTGCGTCTTTCCCAAGAGCAAACCGAGCGGCATTCAAGCCGGCAACAAGCCCTTGAGCCGCAGCTTCCTCATATCCGGTCGTCCCATTAATCTGCCCCGCGAGATACAGGCCAGGAACATCCCGAAGTTCGAGTGTTTCGCGCAGTGATCGTGGATCGATATAGTCATATTCAATCGCATAACCCGGCTGCAAGATCTTTGTAGTCTCAAGTCCAACAATCGACTGAACATAGGCAACCTGAACATCCATTGGCAATGAGGTAGAAATACCATTTGGATAGACCGTGTCATCATTAATCCCCTCGGGCTCAAGATAGATTTGATGAGACGTCTTATCGCTAAATCTAATAATTTTGTCTTCGATTGAAGGGCAATAGCGCGGGCCAATACCATCAATATGGCCGCCATACATCGCTGAGCGAGACAGATTTTCGCGAATAATGTCATGGGTTTGCGGATTTGTATGCGTGATGCCGCAACTAATCTGGGGCGCTTGAACCTCTGTTGAAAGGAACGAGAAAAGCGTCGGATCGTCATCGCCTGGCTGCATTTCCAATCGCGCCCAATCAATGGTTTTACCATCGAGCCGTGGTGGCGTCCCTGTTTTGAGACGCCCGAGTGGCAAGCCAAAACTCTCTAGCCTTTCAGCCATCCCGACTGAGGGTTGCTCCCCCATCCGACCGCCAGCCTTTGAAACGTCACCGATATGAATAATACCACGAAGGAATGTGCCAGTCGTAAGAATGATGGCTCGGGTCAGAATTTCGGAACCGTCAGCGAGCTTTAGTCCCACGACGCGCTCGCCATCCAAAATCAGGTCGACAGCCTCTCCCGCGAGCACTTCCAAATTCGGCGTCGCATTGATCTCTGCCTGCATGGCGTTACGATACAATTCCCGATCCGCTTGCGTTCTTGGCCCTTGGACTGCCGGGCCTTTGGTACGGTTCAACAGGCGAAATTGAATCCCGGCAGCATCTGCAACGCGCCCCATTGCGCCGTCCAAGGCATCAATTTCGCGTACGAGGTGCCCTTTACCGAGCCCGCCGATGGCAGGATTGCAGGACATGACCCCGATTGTTTCTTTCGAAAGCGTCACCAAGGCCGTTTTCGCCCCTAGTCGCGCAGAGGCCAAAGCCGCTTCCGCGCCTGCATGTCCGCCGCCGATAACTGCTACGTCAAAATGTTTCACGTGAAACAATCCCTATTTTCCGATGCAAAAGCTTGAGAAAATTTCTCCCAAGACCTCTTCCACATCAATTCGACCAACCAAACTATCCACAGCGCGCGTTGCCGAACGCACATCCTCTGCGACCAGATCCGCCATGAAATCTCCTGATTCCATAGCATCCTGCGCCAGATTAAGAAACCCAAGCGACTTTAGCATCGCAAGCTTATGCCGCTCCCGCATTGCTACACCCACGGCCGCGACCCGATTTGACAGAACCGCCGTCAAATGGGCAACTAGCGCATCAACGCCGTCCCCGGTCTTGCCCGAGATACCTTGCTGCGCACCCTCAAAAACATCGGATTTTGCGCGCAGCACCAAATCATCTTCATTGAGAGGTATCTCAACAATATCGTCTGGCGTAAGCAGATAAACCCGAATATCAGCGCCCGCGGCCCGTTCCATGGCACGCTTCACGCCAATCTCTTCCACGACATCATCCGTTTCGCGCAGCCCTGCGGTGTCAAGAATCGTCACTGGCAGCCCGTGCAGGTCCATTTTTACTTCAATAACGTCCCTAGTCGTGCCCGCAATTTCGGATGTAATAGCGGCATCACGCCCCGCCAACCTGTTGAGGAGTGTCGATTTTCCAGCGTTTGGAGCCCCTACAATCGCCACCTCAAAGCCCTGACGTAGCCGCTCTGCAAACTGAACGCCACGAGACTCGCGCGCAAGATCGACCTTCACCTCGGACAGCAGCGTCAGTACTTCCGGTGACACGTCCACCGGAACCTCTTCGTCAGCAAAGTCGATTGTCGCCTCGATCAATGCTGCAGCGCGCAATAGTTTCGCTCGCCATCCCTCTGCCAAATCGCCAAGCGCCCCCGACAAAACCCGCAGCGCCTGCTTTCGTTGCCCCTCAGTCTCGGCATCGATCAAATCCGCAAGCCCTTCGACTTGCGTCAGATCGAGACGTCCATTCTCAAGCGCTCTTCGCGTGAATTCACCAGCTTCGGCTGGTCGCAGATTTGAATTCTCACCCAAGACCCTCAGTACCGCCCCGACCACGGCAATAGAGCCATGAAGGTGCAACTCGACGACAGGTTCTCCGGTAAAGCTTTGCCCATCGCGGAAAACCAAAACCAGCGCCTCATCAAGGTGCACGCCGTCTTGATCAAACAGCGTCCTGACCCCCCGCCTATCCGGCAGGGAGTTCATCAGCCCACTGGCCGCCTTAAACGCGCTGTCCCCCGAAATTCGGATCACCGCAACGCCCGCGCGGCCTTGAGCCGTTGCCAAGGCAAAGATCGTATCCATAGCTCTAACCGATTGTTATATAACGATTAGTTAAGTGTTCATCGAGTCAAAGAAATCTGCGTTTGTCTTGGTTTGCTTCAACTTGCCAAGCAGGAACTCGATAGATTCTGTCGTCCCCATCGGGTTAAGAATACGCCGCAAGACGTATGTCTTTGCAAGATCAACCTTATCAACCAAAAGCTCTTCTTTGCGTGTGCCTGACTTGAGAACATCCATCGCAGGGAAGACACGTTTGTCCGCAACCTTCCGATCCAAGACGATCTCACAGTTACCGGTCCCTTTGAATTCCTCAAAGATTACCTCGTCCATCCGCGAGCCGGTATCAATCAGGGCAGTCGCGATAATGGTCAAGGACCCACCTTCTTCAATGTTGCGCGCAGCACCAAAGAAACGCTTAGGCCGTTGAAGCGCGTTTGCATCCACACCGCCAGTCAGAACTTTCCCGGACGACGGCACAGTCGTGTTAAATGCCCGACCAAGACGTGTGATCGAATCGAGTAGGATCACAACATCCCGCTTATGCTCGACCAGACGTTTTGCCTTTTCGATAACCATTTCAGAAACCGCAACGTGACGCGTTGCTGGTTCGTCGAACGTCGATGACACCACTTCGCCCTTCACAGAGCGCTGCATGTCGGTCACTTCTTCTGGCCGTTCATCAATCAGCAAAACGATAAGATAGCACTCAGGGTGATTCTTTTCGATCGAGTTTGCGATGTTTTGCAGCAAAACAGTTTTACCTGTCCGCGGCGGCGCCACGATCAAGGCGCGCTGCCCTTTACCAATCGGGGACACCAGATCAATAATCCGCGCCGAGCGGTCCTTGATTGTCGGGTCTTCGACTTCCATTTTCAGCCGCTCATCAGGGTAAAGCGGTGTCAGGTTATCAAAGGCGACTTTGTGCTTCGCCTTTTCAGGGTCTTCAAAATTGATCGCTTCAACAACCGTTAGGGCAAAGTACCGCTCATTGTCGTTAGGCTCTTTCATGATCCCTTCAACCGTATCGCCTGTCCGCAATGAATGCGCACGGATCATATCGGGAGAGACATAAATATCATCTGGCCCTGGCAAATAGTTTGCCTCTGGCGACCGCAGAAAACCAAATCCATCCTGCAAAACTTCCAGAACACCGTCACCACCGATGATCCACTCCTCATCTGCCCGCTCTTTGAGAATAGCGAACATCATGTCGCCTTTCCGCATGGTCGAGGCATTTTCGATTTCAAGCTCTTCAGCGAGCGTCAAAAGCTCTTTCGGGCTTTGTGCTTTGAGGTCCGCGAGGTTCAAACGGTCTTGGTGCATGCAAAAATCCAATTTCCACCTTTTCAGGGCAGAACATTTCATAACAGAAGTGGAAAACAACTAGCCCGGACGGGTAGCGCCCACAGCCTTAGGCCGAACCGTCGTCTAAGTCAATCAGAACGGCCGCACGATGACCATGATGACAATGACCAGCATTAGCACAGTCGGCACCTCGTTCGCGATCCTGAAGGTCCGCCCAGTCCGCGTATTTGCACCGGCTGCAAAGTCCTTACGCCTGACGCTCAACCATCCGTGTGACACTGTCATTAAAATTACCGAAAGCAACTTGATCCACGCCCAAGCGGCCCCAAAATCAAACGCGCCAAATCCGATCAAAATCAAACCGCACACCCAAGTCACGATCATCGCCGGGAACATGATCACTCTCAGTAGCTTTTCTTCCATGATCTGAAAAGTCTGATCCAGTTCAGACCCGACCTTTGCCCGCTCAACGTGATACACATATAATCTCGGCAAATAAAACATCCCTGCCATCCACGAAATCACGGCCATCACGTGAAAGGCTTTAATCCAAGGATAAAGGCCAATGAGTATTTCGGTCATGGTCTGCGCTTCCCGTCGTTCTTATTCATATTAAGTATATATAAAGAAAGATGATGATGTGAGTAGTGTCACCTTAATCTGTGGATAGTTTATTTATACGCAGACTTATCCCCCGATTGATGAGCCTCTTGGGCGCAAATTTAAACCGCTGAACAAAAATTAAATAACTGTAAAACAAAAGGTTAAAAAATTATCACGCGACAAACTTTTTTCTGAACTCTAATTGACTCCTGTTATCCGTCTGATTCCTCCACAACCAAGAGTTATGCTTTCCCACCGTGGACTTTATCCCCTAAGACCTCGCATAAGGTTGAAAGAATACACAGGGTAGGCCAGCACTGTTCTTATCCACGGTCTCCTACCTGCATTGACACAAGACTTTTCCAAAGGGTTATCCCCATGGCTGAACAGATCATTCTCGCTTCTGGTTCCCAGATACGCGCCTCTCTTTTGCGTAATGCCGGGCTCACTTTCGATATCGTTGTTCCACGCGTCGATGAAGACACCATGAAATCAGCATTTCTGGCCGAGGGTGCATCACCCCGCGATATCGCAGATGCCCTCGCCGAAATGAAGGCCTTGCGCGTTTCTCACAAACATCCCGACGCTATTGTGATCGGTTGCGATCAGGTTTTGGCGCATGGTCGGGATCTCTTGTCTAAACCGGAAACCCCGCTAGAGGCTATTGAACAACTCAAAAGTTTACGCGGGAATGCCCATCAACTTCTTTCGGCGGCGGTCATTTATGCAGATGGTAAACCCCAATGGCGCCATGTTGGCCAAACCCGCCTGTTCATTCGCGATGTCTCTGACGATTATCTCGTCGATTACGTTGATCGAAATTGGGTGAGTATTCAACATGCCGTCGGCGGGTATAAACTCGAAGAAGAAGGCTCTCGCCTCTTCTCGCGCATTGAGGGGGACTATTTCAATGTTTTGGGAATCCCTCTCTTAGAACTCTTGTCATATCTCACACTTCGCGGAACAATTGCAGGATGATGAAACAGATCCCTCTCGCTGGCGTACTCGGTAACCCGATCGCACAGTCAAAATCCCCACGGCTCCATAGTCACTGGTTACAAAAATATGGCCTGCTTGGTCATTATGTTCCGTTACATGTCACCGATGAAAACCTAGAGACCGTCGTCCGCGCGATGCCTAAAATGGGGTTTGTCGGTGCAAACGTAACGTTGCCTCACAAGATCGCTGTAATGAAATTCGCTGATCAAATCAGCGACCGTGCGACACTTATTGGCGCAGCAAATACCCTGACTTTCAAAGAAGATGGTCGTATTTTTGCTGATAATACAGATGGTTACGGATTTATGGCGAATATTCGCCAGAATGCGCCTGACTGGGAGCCAAAGGCGGGGCCGGCGGTTATCCTTGGCGCTGGTGGCGCTGCGCGCGCGATTATTGTGGCTTTGGCTGATGCTGGCGTCCCCGAGATTTTCTTAACCAATCGCACCCGTGCCAAAGCTGATGCGCTGCGCGCAGAGTTTGGCGCGCGTATCAAGGTCATCGATTGGGTGCAGGCTGGAAATATCCTTGAAGAGGCCGCTACCCTGATCAACTCGACCTCGCTTGGGATGACGGGCAACGCTGACCTGCGCGTTCCGCTGGATGGGCTGAGAAAAGGCACTCTCGTCACCGATATCGTCTATTCACCGCTCCGCACGAAGCTGCTCACCGACGCTGAAGCCTTGGGCTGTATCACTGTCGACGGGTTGGGCATGCTGCTCCATCAGGGTGTTCCTGGATTCGAGCGCTGGTTTGGCGTTCGCCCCGTCGTCGACGATGAAACCCGCCGCGTGGTTTTGGGATGAGTTTCGTCTTAGGGCTGACGGGCTCTATCGGCATGGGCAAATCGACAACCGCCGATATGTTCCGCGATGAAGGGGTGCCTGTCTGGGATGCCGATGACACCGTCCACAGGCTCTATGCCCAAGGCGGCGCCGCTGTCCCGCTTATCGCAGAGCAAATCCCCGAGGCTGTCGTCGATGGCGCTGTTTCACGCGACAGGTTGAAACGTCTGATCACAAATGACCCCCGCATCCTGCCTGTTGTGGAAAACATCGTTCATTCGCTCGTGGCCGCTGATCGTGCGGCGTTTTTGGCCGCTCACCCGCATGACCTTGTCCTACTCGACATGCCTTTGCTTTTCGAGACCAAGGCCGATCTCTGGCTCGATGCCGTCATTGTCGTGACCGCCCCCGAGGACATCCAGCGGGCCCGTGTTCTGGACCGCGGCACAATGACCGAAGACCAGTTCGACTTGATCCTTTCCAAGCAGATGCCAGATATTGAAAAGCGTAAGCGCGCCGATTTCATTATTGAGACGGTTTCATTGGACGTCGCCCGCGATGCTGTGCGAAAACTCCTCCAGCAAATAAGAGGCCAATCCCTTGCGTGAAATCGTTCTTGATACAGAAACGACAGGATTTGAACCGCACGACGGCGACCGTATCGTCGAAATCGGGGCAATCGAGTTAATCGGCCACGTCCCAACGGGCCGCACGTACCATCAATATATCAATCCTATGCGCTCTATGCCTGCGGGTGCCTTTGGCGTGCATGGCATCGGCCCTGATCTGCTTGAACCACCGCAGGCACCGCAGCCCGGCCAAGTGCTTTTGAGAGATAAGCCCGTATTCGCGGATATCGCGCAGGGTTTCATCGATTTTATCGGCGATTCAAAACTGGTTATTCACAACGCCGCGTTTGACATGAAGTTCCTGAACGCGGAATTGGGGTGGCTTAAGCGTCCACTTCTGCCCATGGACCAATCGCTCGATACGCTTGCTATCGCGCGTCGCAAGTTCCCAGGATCGCCCGCCTCGCTGGATGCGCTATGCCGTCGTTTTGGGATTGATAACTCCAGTCGGACCCTTCACGGGGCGCTTTTGGACAGTGAAATACTCGCGGAAGTTTATCTGGAGCTGATCGGTGGCCGTCAACCGGATTTTGGCCTGTCGACAACGACGGTCAAGTCCACAATTAACGAAGTCTCTACCAATTGGCGCCCGTCGCCGCGCCCGTCGCCGCTCGGGTCAAAGCTCACTCAAGAAGAAGCCGCCGCCCATGATGCTTTTGTACAAAAGCTGGGCGACGGCGCGATCTGGAAGAAACTGGGCTAGGCTTAGTTTACTTTTGCCTTGTTTGCCTCGACGCGGCGCGCAATCTCGCCACGGTAAAGTTCCATGAAATCAATGGTTTCAAGGTTCAGCGGCGGGAAACCGCCATCGCGCGTCACGTCGCTGACGATGCGGCGCACAAACGGGAAAGTGATCCGTGGGCATTCGATCAAAAGATAAGGGTGCATTTGGTCTTCTGGCACGCCCTTCACTTCAAAGATCCCGGCATATTCAAGCTCAAGCACGAAAAGCGGATCGCCCGTGCCCTTTGCAGTGCTGTCAATCTTGAGTTTTGTGATAACCTCGAACTGGCCCTCTGTGCCGCGCTTGCGTGCGTCCAGATTGACCTGAACTTTGATCTCTGGTTGTGCGTCACCAGAAATACCCTTTTGGGCCAGAATGTTCTCGAAGGACATATCGCGGATATATTGTGCCAAAACGCGGCTAGTTACTTTTGGTGCGGCTGCGGCATCTGCGCCTGTTTGTGGTGTATCGGTCATTTCATGCTCCGGCGTAAAATAATGTTCGGTTGTTCCTATCAGGCCAAGACCTATCCCTCAATCGGGTTTAATGCTTTGTCCACTCCGAGGGCTGATGCGTTGGCCGCTTTTGTGATGAAACCTCTTCAAACTCGCCGTCAATAACGCGGTCATCGGGGTGTCGCGCAGGTCGTGGTGCTGTTCCCATCGCAAATTGCTGCACTTTCACCTTCGATTTGACCCACTTGAAGGCCGCCGCGCGAAATTGCGGGACCAACAGCGCGAATCCAATCGCGTCGGTGAAGAAACCAGGCGTGAGCAGCAGCGCCCCCGCAAACAGGATCATCGCGCCATTGGCGAGTGGTTCTGTCGGATCGCTTAACTCAGAAAACGTTGATTGTAGCTTGGCAATTTCCCGCGCACCTTGGTTTCGCACGAGCCAGGAGCCCAAAATCGCTGTGATCAAGACGATGCCAAGGGTCGGCCAAAGCCCGATAAAGCCGCCAACTTGGATAAACAGCGCGATTTCAATCAATGGCACCGCAATAAATGCTAACAAAAGCCACATCAGTAGGCCCCTTTTCATTGTTGTTGAGGGGGTAAGGTGGACTTGGCCCCTCGCCACACCTACATAAGGATCGTAAACCCGCGTTTCCATGCCCAACCTTGAAGAGGCCACAATGAACTCTCCGATTATCCAACTCTTGGTGCTTGCCGCGATTGCGGTTTTCTTGATTTTGCGCCTGCGTAACGTGCTGGGGACACGTGAGGGATTTGAGAAACCTCAGATCAAGAAGGCCGATAGTGCTGCGCGCCGTCGCCGCGATGATTTCGAAGTGATCGAAGGCGGCCCTGATCTTGATATCAGCGATCACGCCGAAGAAGGCAGCGACACCGCAATCGCATTGGCCGCGATGAAGCGCGTAGACCCGACATTTAATGTCACCGAGTTTTTGGGTGGCGCGCGTGGGGCCTATGAAATGATTTTGATGGCATTTGAACGCGGTGACATGGCCAGCGTATTGCCATTTATTTCTGCGGAAGTTTACGAGGCGCTTTCTACCGTTGTGGATGAGCGTGAGAAAAACGGACTTACCGTCGAGGCAACATTCGTCGGAATCAGCGATTTGGGTCTGAAGTCTGCGACATTTGATCCGTCCAGCAAAGAGGCAGAAGTCACCGTGCGCTTTACTGGCGAGATGACCTATCAAGTGCGTGATCGTGGTGGTGATATTGTCGAAGGCAATGCGAACGAAATCAAACGTCAAAAAGATGTCTGGACATTTGCCCGCGACATGGACGCCAATGATCCGAACTGGCGCCTTGTTGCAACTGGCGAATGACGGGAGCGCGGGCAGGGGCGGTTGCTCTTAGCCTGTTGATTGCGGGGGCAGCCGTGGCGGAACCAACCTATAAACTTATGCGTTTTTCCGATCTGCGTGATTGGGAAAATGACGACCATCAGGCTGCTTTGGATGTTTTCGTCGAGACCTGTGGCGATATGGACGGCCCCGAATGGGAAAGCCTCTGCGCATTCGCAAAATCCGCTCCTGACGCCCGCGCCTTTTTCGAAACCTTCTTTCAACCGGTCCGCATTGAAGACGGCGAGTCGATGCTCTTTACAGGCTATTTTGAGCCCGAGCTGCGGGGCGCGCCAGAACAGGGCGGTCTGTATCAACACCCGATTTACCGCCTCCCCGAAGATTATGTGCAGGGGGAGCCTTATCTGACCCGTCAAGAGATTGAAGAGACAGCAGCCCTGAACGGTAAGGGCTTGGAAATCGCTTGGCTCGCTGACCCTGTCGATCTGTTTTTCCTGCAAGTGCAAGGGTCTGGCCGAATTCGCTTTCCAGATGGCGACGTCATTCGTGTCGGCTATGGCGGCAAAAACGGGCAAGACTATTCGTCCGTTGGCCGCGAACTGGTAAATCGGGGTATTTATACCGAGCATGAGGTGTCCGCCCAAGTGATCCGTAACTGGGTGCGCGACAACCCCGATGAGGGCAAGTCCCTTTTGTGGGTGAACAAAAGCTATGTGTTTTTCCGAGAAATCAATGATGTGCCAGCCGACAAGGGCCCGCTTGGCGCGATGAACCGCTCTATCACGACAGGTCGCTCAATTGCCGTGGACCCCGCGTTTACGAAACTTGGCACACCGATCTGGATCGAAAAGGAAGGTGCAACGCCGATGCATCGTTTGATGGTCGCCCAAGATACAGGCTCCGCAATCAAGGGCGCCCAACGCGCCGATATCTTCTTTGGAACAGGTGAGGCGGCTGGCCGTGAGGCGGGTCGGGTCAAGGATGGTGGGTGTATGATCACGTTACTGCCGATCCAATTGGCCTATGCAACGTTGCCCGAATTAATTGAATGAGACGCCCGCGCCATCTCTCTGCTGAAGAGCGCGCCCTTTGGGATCGCGTCGCAGGCTCCGCCGTGCCGCTTGATCCGCAGCGCACCGTTGAAGATCCAATTCCGGTAGCGCGGCCAGTGAACAAGCCTGTCGTCCGCGAGGTCGACCCGATCCATCACTTTATGCTGGGTGAAAAGGTGAACCATAAGCGTGGTCACGATCTGTTGCCCAGCATCGCGGCGCGGCTGACCAATGCGCCGGTGCATATGGACAATAAGGCCTACGGCAAAATGACCCGCGGCAAATTGAAGCCTGAAGCACGGCTCGATTTGCACGGTATGACCATGAGCGAGGCGCATCCCGAACTGATCGCCTTTGTCCTTGGATCTCATGCTATCGGGCGCCGTCTGGTCTTGGTCATTACGGGGAAGGGCAAGCTCCGCGATGATGGCGGCCCTATTCCTGTGCGACATGGTATTTTACGGCATCAGGTGCCGCAATGGATGGCCCTGCCGCCCTTGTCGCAGGCCATTTTGCAGGTCACCCCCGCGCATTTGAACCACGGCGGTCACGGCGCCTATTACGTCTATTTACGTAAGAACCGTTAGGCGCTGCGCCATCCGCGCCGCCAACCACAAACAGATCCCCGAGATGGCAAAGCAGGCCGCGTAAGCGAGCATCTGGATTTCCAGCTCGACCCCGATGTCGATCAACCATCCGCTCAATCCGGGTCCAAGTGCGGAGCCAAGCACCATTAACGCCGTCGCGGCTGACTTGATCGAGCCAATGAACTGTGTTCCATAAAACTCGGCCCAGCAGGCATTCAGCAAGGTGCCGTGTCCGCCGCCTGACAGCCCCATCAGGATCACTGCCAAGGCTGTCCAGCTCAACGTCGGCGCATACCAATGCAACACGAAAGCGATGATGTAGGGGATGATGTAAAGCGGCAGCAGGCGGATCACGCCAAAGCGGTCAATCGCCCAGCCGAAGAAAATCGTGCTGATGGCAAGTGTTGCCGTGCCCAGCGGGAAGACCGCGACGAGCGAGAGGTGAGACCACCCTTTGATCTCGGCGAAATGTGCCTGATGGAACCAGAAGACGGTGCCAAAGCCCGAAAAGCAGACGATTGCGGGCACAAGGAGCCAGAAAAGCGGGTGGTTTAGGGCGGCGCGACGTGTCCAGTGCAGACCCAGCATACCGACAGCCGCGTTGGACTGTGCTTCGCTCTGGGGGGTACGTTCGAGCTTGAGCAGTCGGTAAATGACAGGGCCCATGGCGACGCAGAATATGGCGAAGAAAATCCATAGCGTGCGCCAGTCCACATGGGATTTCATCCAAACCATCACGAGAGGTAATGTCGCTTCACCGATCATGAAACCAAGCCCCGCAACCGCAAGCGCGCGTCCCCGCGTGGCAATAAACCAGCGCGCCATGGCGACGGCGGACACATGCGTTGCCATGCCTTGACCCAGAAAGCGGAGCGCAAAGATCACGAAAACAAGGCCATAAAGCGACGCGTTAAATGCCATGGCGAGGGACGCCAATGCCAAACCCGCGACGACAAAAATCCCCAAGGTTCGCACGCGAAAGATATCCGCCAGCCCGCCCGCAAAAACCATGACGCCAGCGGAGGCCATCGTGCCGACCATGTAAAGCAGGCCCCAATCACCATTCGAGAGGCCAAAGCTTTCTCGGATCTCACCGCCAAAAATCGAGATAAAAAACGTCTGCCCGAGGCAGGACATAAACGACAAAAGCGCGCCCGTCGCAAGGAAGGGCGCGTTTTCGCGGATGAAGGAAATGTAGCCTGTTTTCATGCCGACATTCATGGGCGCGAATGTCGGCGGCGAAAAGCCCTAAAGCACGTAGCGCGACAAATCTGTTGAGCGGGAAAGCTCGCCCAAATGTTTTTCGACGAACGCCGCGTCGACAACGATTGCATCGCCTGCGCGGTCAGGCGCGTTGAACGACAGATCCTCAAAAACCCGCTCGATCACGGTGTAAAGTCGCCGCGCACCGATGTTTTCGACGCTCTCATTTACCTCTGCTGCGATCTTGGCGAGCGCTTTGATCCCGTCTTCGGCAAAGGTCACGGTGACTTCTTCGGTCGCCATCAGCGCAGAATATTGCAGCGTCAGCGCGTTGTCGGTTTCCGTCAGGATGCGCACAAAATCGGCTTCCGTCAGTGCGCGCAACTCGACACGGATCGGCAAGCGCCCTTGGAGTTCAGGGAGCAAATCCGACGGCTTGGCCACATGGAACGCGCCAGATGCGATGAACAGGATATGGTCCGTTTTGATCGGACCGTATTTGGTCGAAACGGTTGTACCTTCGATCAGCGGCAGCAGATCGCGCTGCACCCCTTCGCGGGACACATCGGCTCCACGGGCATCGGCACGCGCGCAAACCTTGTCGATCTCATCAAGGAAAACGATGCCATTTTGCTCGACAGCTTCGAGGGCGATTTTGGTCACGGCCTCGTCGTCCAGCAGCTTGTCAGCCTCATCCGCAATCAGCGCCTCATAGCTATCTGCAACGGTCATTTTCTTCTTCACCGTGCGGCCACCCATTTTGCCAAACAACTCGCCAAGGTTCATCATCCCGCCCATGCCGCCTGGTTGGCCGGGAATTTCAAAACCGCCCATTGGATTGGAGGTATCAGCAAGCTCCAACTCGATGATCGTGTTGTCGAGCTCACCGGATTTGAGTTTCTTGCGGAACAATTCGCGCGTGCCACCGCGCGCATCAGCGCCAGCAACGGCGGTAATCACGCGCTCTTCTGCCGCTTCGCGGGCCTTGGCCTTCACGTCTTCGCGCATGTGCTCGCGGGTGTCGATGATCGCGTTTTCAATCAGATCGCGAATGATCTGTTCGACGTCACGGCCGACATAACCGACTTCGGTAAACTTGGTCGCTTCAACCTTAATAAACGGCGCACGAGCGAGTTTCGCAAGACGTCGCGAAATCTCGGTCTTACCAACGCCCGTTGGCCCGATCATCAGGATGTTCTTGGGATAAACCTCGTCACGCAGGTCATCGCCAAGCTGCTTGCGCCGCCAGCGGTTGCGCAGGGCCACAGCAACGGCGCGCTTCGCATCGGTCTGGCCGATGATATAACGATCAAGTTCCGAGACAATCTCGCGGGGGGTCAGGTCTGTCATGTCAGTCCTCAGAAGTTAGAAGGTGGGAGCCGGTGAAGCGGGAAGAAACCCGGCATAAGACGCAGGAGGCGGGCGCGGATCTTTTCCCAAAGCGCGCCGAGTAGAAGCAGAACGATACCAAGAACTAACACCGTCAGAGCGGCACCCTCGCCGTCGAAAATAGTAGAGGCCAAGGCGACGATGTATCCGATCGCGGCGATGAGAAAGGAACGCCTGTCGATAATGATCGCAACAAATGCAAACACCATCATCACAACGAAAAGTGCGAAATGCGATTGGCTATCCAACAAGGTGAGAGCCAATGTATTGACGAGGGCAGGCGCGGCGACAACATGAAGCCAGAACCCATTGGCAGACCTGCGCGTAACGCGGTGCGGGTCGGACATATCAAACATCATCGCAATAGCGAAAACCGCCAAACCAAGCACAAGTGTAATCCAAGCGAATGACCCACCCGCCGACAATAAGAAAAGCTCGCTGACGCTTTTCGGCGTGCCCTGAGACGTCGCGACCATCATGATTGCAACGGTAAACAACCCCACCGCGATCATGGCTAGCGCAAAGGGAACGCGAAACCGAAACCAGTATATAAGCAAAGCGAGCGTTCCGAGCGCGAAGGGCAAGGGCAGCGAGGAATAGTCTTGCCTTGCGACCATAAACGGCTGGGCGAAATATAGTGAGAACGCCAAAGCAGCATTCATCGCAAAGAAGATTGAAAGCATAATCGCTGGTGCGATCATGCGACGTTTACGGACGAAATACTCGGACAATAGCCAAAGAACGACTGCGCCAATCCCACCGGAGTATGGGCCGGTTAGTTGCGGGCTCGCAATGCGGTCGGTCACTGAAACACCAACAATGGTGAGCCAGCCCGTTGCCAGAATGATCAAACCGATGACGATGAAAATCTCGTTGAACCCTTTGAACAATTCAAAAGTTTCGTCGCCCGCTGACAGATCACGGCGCGCGCCGCGGCGGTGATCAGCAAGGCTGGTGAGCGAGGCCGCTTGTGCCTCTGTCACTATTCCTGCCCCGACGGCGGCGCGAAGATCGTCGCGTTCGATCATGCGGAGATGGTTTCGACGGTCAGATTACCATTGGTGTAAACGCAGATGTCAGAGGCAATTGCCATCGCTTTGCGGGCAATCGCCTCGGCATCCATATCCGTATCCATCAAGGCGCGACCTGCGGCGAGCGCATAGTTACCGCCTGATCCGATAGCCGTCACATCGTGTTCCGGCTCAAGCACGTCACCAGCCCCTGTAATCACATAAAGCTCTTTGCCGTCAGAAACGATCAGCATGGCTTCCAGCTTTTGCAGGTATTTGTCGGTACGCCAATCCTTGGCCAATTCAACACAAGCGCGCGCGAGCTGACCGGGGGTGGCCTCCAGTTTCTTCTCAAGCCGCTCTAGCAGGGTAAACGCATCGGCAGTCGATCCGGCAAAACCCGCGATCACATCCATGCCACCTGGCGACAGACGGCGCACCTTGCGGGCGCTTCCTTTGATCACGGTTTGGCCAAGGCTTACTTGCCCGTCACCCGCGATCACAACGCGGCCTCCTTTGCGCACGCCAATAATCGTGGTGCCGTGCCAACCGGGGAATTCATCTTTTGCCATTCGTCGGATCCTTCGTTTGTTGCACCTATATGGCAATGGATCGCAGGGCCGACAAGGCGCGCATGAAAAAGGGCGCCACTGGGGCGCCCGATTCCGCTTAATTCGCAATCGTTAGATCGAGTCTTCGATCCAGCCCTGAATGGCGCCCTTTGGGGCAGCGCCCGCTTTGTTGGAAACAACTTCGCCGTTTTTGAAAACGAACAATGCAGGAATGCCACGCACGCCCATTTGGGCAGGGGAGTTCGGGTTTTCGTCCACGTTGACCTTAACGATCTTCACGCGGCCCGCCATTTCGGTGGAGAGCTCTTCGAGCGCTGGGCCGATTTGTTTGCATGGGCCACACCATTCGGCCCAAAAGTCTACGACGACGGGAATGTCGGACTGGCGCACTTCGGCGTCAAATGTTGCGTCTGTTACTGCTACGGTTGCCATTTCGGCTCTCCTTGACGATGTGATTTGAGCAGAACCTATGAACCACCACGCCAATGGTCAAGGCGCAGTCACGCGGTTGAGAGCTTCTGTAATAAGTTTCGGCGGAATGGGCATCAATGTCGCGGTTTGGGTCCAAAGGATTGCGATTTCGATCTCATGGTGAGGGAACACTTCGGCGAGCGCAGCGGCATAGGCCGCCATTTGGCGCAAAATCCCCTCTGGGGTTTGGTCAGGCGTCTCGGGGACAAGGCGGTTTGACTTGTAATCAATCGCGTTGACCTTTGTTGTGCCGATGATCAGTCGGTCAATCGCGCCGTGAAAGCGGATGTCGCCAACCTGCGCCGTGATATCGACCTCTGTCAGGGCATCAGGCGTCCAAAGATGTGACAACTCCGGCGCCTCAAGAACCGCGCAGACATGGGTTGGAATCTCGGTATCATTCGCTAGCCCCTCGTCCATACCTGCCAGAAGTGCGGCGGCGGTTTGCATTCGTTCGGGTTTGGCAACAAGAGGAAGATGTTCAAGCAGCAGGTGAATGGCCGTGCCGCGCGCCTTTGCGTCGTCTTCATCGGCGAGACTGGGGTCGCCCGCCATGACCTTGGCGCCCTTGAGGTCAGAGGGGGCCAGCGTCTTATTGGGGGTGATTTCCGCGAAGGGCGCAAAGTGCGGGGGCGCAGCGACAGGCGCAGCCGCCTTCTGTGCTGGCTGCAACGCCCCGCTGTTCCATGTCTCGTGGCTTAGCCGCAAGACAGGCAAGCCGCCGCATGTTTCCTTCACCGCGCCCGCATGGTCCATCGCGTCGGCAACCATCGTATACCAACTCTCGTTCAGATCGCCGACATCACCTGCGGCCCCCACAATCAACCATTTCTCGGCACGGGTCATCGCGACGTAAAGCAGACGCATGCGCTCTTGCTCTTGGGCGGCAGCGATGCCGCCCTTGAGCGCCGCGACACTATCTGAGGTCTGGTCCGCGTTTGGTTTCCAAATCATGTGGGCGTTTGCGGGGTAGAGGTTGGCGCGGATATCGTTCTTTCTCTTCGCAGTATCTGGCAGGAAAACAATCGGGCTTTCGAGCCCCTTTGCCCCATGCACCGTCATCACGCGAATGCGGTCACCTTGGCTGTCCATCTGACGCTTGACCTCTAGGTCATCGGTGGCCATCGCGGCCAGAAAGCCGGTCAGGCTCGGCACGCCGGTGGATTCATAAACCAAAGCCTGCGACAAAAGAGCGTCGATCCCGTCTTCGGCCTCAATGCCCAGTCGCGCGAGCAATTTACGGCGGCCGTCATGACGGGTCAAAATCCGCTCGATCAAGTCGTAAGGGCGCAAGAAATCTGCCTGTTTGCGCAGATCGCGCAGAATCGCTTTGGTCGGCTCATGCCCGTCTGCTTCTCGCAAGGCAGGCCAAAGAAACCCTTTTTCAGGACGATGATGCGCCAGCGTGAACAGGTCTTGCTCGGTCCAACCAAAAAGCGGTGATTTGAGCGCCGCCGCCAACGAAAGGTCATCCTCGGGCAAGGCAAGAAACGACAAGAGCGCGGCAAGATCACGGACGGCAAGCTCTGCGCCGACGCGCAAGCGGTCAGCCCCCGCAATCTGCAAATTCGCGGCCTTGCATGCGCGAATGATCTCGCCAAAAAGCCCCGACGTACGCCCGCGCACAAGGATCAAAACATCGCCTTCTGTGATGGGGCGGTGGTCATAAGTGCCCGTATTGCCGATTTCGACGGGCAGGGTTTCATGCGCGATCATATGTTTGATTTGCGATGCAACCTGATTGGCCAGAACTACAATTTCATTGGTTTCGCTGGGGGTATCAACGGGTTCGAACCATTTGCGCGTTTCAGGTTCTTCGGGTTTTTCGATGACAGGCCAAAGATCGACGCGCCCAGGCATATCGGCCTTGAACGCGAGGTGACGGCTTTCGGTCTCCATGCCCATAGACCGCGTGCCGCTGAATGTCTCGTCAACGATCCGTAAGATCGCTTGCGAGGAGCGAAACGAATAGTTGAGCGACCGATCTGCAAGATGGCGGTTCACATTGGCGAGCGCCTCGCTGAAGTGGTGGCGCATGTCATCAAAGGCCTCGGGTGCTGCCCCTTGGAACGAATAGATCGACTGCTTGCGATCGCCCACCACAAAGATAGTGCGTTCCTTATCGGGGTTTGCCCCTACGCCTGCCGTAAATTCACGCGTGAGCTGA
The DNA here is from genome assembly GCA_029252195.1 of Yoonia sp. GTDB lineage: Bacteria > Pseudomonadota > Alphaproteobacteria > Rhodobacterales > Rhodobacteraceae > Yoonia. Next base: position 7,618 of record JAQXBV010000080.1, on the reverse strand, counting down.
CGGATCACGGCCCATTGGTTTGGACTGGTGTCTTGCGCCTCATCAACAAGCACATGGTCAATCCCGCCATCAAGACGGAACAGGACCCATTGCGCGACTTTTTCGTCTGTCAAAAGCGCCTTCGCCTTGCCGATCAAATCGTCGAAGTCGAGCATTCCCATCGCAAGCTTACGCGCCTCATACGCAGGCCGAAACACGTCTGAAAAGTCATAAAGAGCATTCGTGCGCACATAGGTGAAAAGAGCGGACTCATACTCTTTGGCCAGTGCAACACGATCCATCCACGCGTGCAAATCTTCCGCGACTGGTTCTGCGGCGACGACTGCTTTGGTATGGTTATTTTGCGGAAAGTTGGCCGACTTAGAACTTTGATCTTTTGCATAAAGGAACAGTTTGCAAAGCATCTCATAATCGGACCAAGACGGTGACGTGAGGTTCAGCGCCTTAAGGTCGGCCGCGAATGTCATGTAGGTTTTCGACTGGCCCGCGAAGCACTGGGTAATCTGTTCGATCAGGTCGCCCTCGTCACCCTGAAGTGCCAGTTTCGGCAGGTCAGACCGCATCAGTCCAGCGGGAATATCAAGGCTTTCGCGCAGCAATTCATCGCTTGGCCGGACCGATAGCGCCTCGCGTTTGCCCGCAATCTCTTGCGAGAAATCGGCAAGGTCGGCACCTGTGAAATACGACAGCAGGTTTTCGACAAGCATACGCTCAGGCCCGACCACCATGTCGTCAATAACCTCGGCGCGTAGGTCTTTGGCGGTGCTGTCTTCCATCTCGCGGAACTGTGGGCTGATGCCTGCTTCAAGTGGGAAGCGCCGCAAAACGCCAGCGCAAAACGAGTGGATCGTCTGGATCTTCAGGCCGCCCGGCGTCTCGATGGCCCGCGCGAAAAGCTGGCGGGCATTGCGCAGACGCTTTGCATCAATCACCCCCTCGGTGCCAAGCTCGACCAGATCGCGACGCAAGTCGTCGTCGCCCATCATCGCCCATGCGCCAAGCCGCTTGAACAGACGGTTCTGCATCTCGGCAGCCGCGGCTTTTGTATAGGTCAGGCACAGAATATTCTGCGGCTCTACCTCGTCAAACAATAGCCGCGCGACGCGGTCGGTCAAAACGCGGGTTTTGCCAGAGCCCGCATTTGCCGATAGCCAAGTCGAGACCTTGGGGTCAGCGGCATCGACCTGCCGTTGGGTGGCGTCATTGCGGATCATGTCAAATCCTCTGGCACGGCGTCTTGGCTCGTGTCCCATTCGCCAAAGCGGGCGAGGTGATCGTAGTAGCTCACGTCGGCCCGTGAGAACATGGCAAGCCGTGCGCTATACCCGCGTGATTTGTCGTTATAGGCGTCAAGAAGCTTCGCGAAATCGGTCCAAACCTCCATCGCGGGATGCTCGTCAAGAGGGGCGGCGACGTCTTTCATATCCGTGTTCACAGCCACAAAGCTTGCGTCATCCGCGATATGTGATCCAATCGTCTCGAAGGCACCAAGCTCGACCATTGCGGCCTCTAGCAAGAGTTGCTTGTCAAAGATCGCCTGCATCTTTTTGGTCGGTACCTGACCCGTTTTGTAATCATAGATCAGCGCGCGCCCGTTCTCGGTCAGGTCAATACGGTCCGCCTTACAGGTGAGTTGAACGCCTGTATTTGAAACTGGAATCTTGCCTTCCACTTCGGTGTGAAGTGTCTTTGCAAGCGATTGACGCGCCGTCTCGCCCTCCAGATAAATATCGGCGATACGGTCCATCCGTGACAGCCATTGCGCGCGGATCGTGGGCCACGGGCAATCGCGGGCAAAAATTTCATGCGATAAATCCATCAAAATTTGTCGGGCCTTCGAGTCGCTGGCCTGCGTGCCGCTTTTGATGAATTTCTCCAAAATTTCGTGCACGATCATGCCGCGCAGCGGGGCATCCACACGCGGAACAAGCGGATCAAGTTCTTTGAGGCGCAGCACCTTTTGCGCATAAATCGCATAGGGATCGCGGATCAGGGTTTTCACTTGCGTGACTGAAATACTCTTCGGTCGCGCCGCAATAGGTGGTTGCGGTGAAGGGCGTTGCGCTGGGGGTGTCGATGTCTGGGGGATACAAAGTGCCGCGGACATGGCGAGCCAAGCGTCGCCGTCTGCGCGCATCTTGTCCAAGGCAAGCACCCCGTTTTGGTCGGGCAATCCACCAAGCAGGTTAACGAGGCGATTCACCCAACGCGACGGCACTGTCTCGGCGTCAGAGGTGCGTTTGGCCCGACTGATCCAAACCTCTTTGCCGGCGATAGCCTGCTGGTAGTCATGCGCCGAAAGTCCGATGCGCCGCTCAGGTAAAAGCAGCCCCGCCTTCTTGCGCATTTGTCGATTGAGCCAAGGATCAGGGGTGGCGGCCTCTGGCCATATGCCTTCGTTCATGCCGCCAAGGATGACCAAATCGGCACCCTGAACGCGCGCCTCCAAGGTCCCCCAAATCAGAATATGAGGGTACGCGCCGTCAGGGTTGCGCACGACGCCTTCCGACAGAACCGACCCGAAAAGCGCCGCATATTCCCGTGTGGTCAGGGTGCCGCAGGCGTCGGCATGCGCTGCAAGGTTATCGCAGATGCGGCGGGCCTCGCGACCTGCGGCCTCTTTCCACAGACCACCTGCATCTAGGGCAGTCGGCCCACCACATAGCCGCTCGGCCAGTGCCAGATGCGCGTCAAGATGCGCACTCAGGGCACGCTCGACCTTTTCAGAAACACCCGTGATCATGGCGCCAATCCATGTCGCCCAATCAAGGCGGCTCGTGTCGGCGCCCATGGTTTTTGTGGCCCATGTCGTGAGCGTTTCGGCGGTCGGAAAAGGCGGGCCCTTGCGGCGCAGTTCAAGTTCAAGCTCTCGGGCGAAACGCAGATGCGGACCACGGTCCTCGGTATCGCTGTTACACAGCGGATGCTTGAGCAAGGTTAGCAAGCTTTCACCCGTCACGGGTTTGCCAAACAAATCGGCGACGTGCCGCAGCATCCGGCCCGGAGGCGACAGCGCAAGCGGGGTGCCCGCGCTGTCGTCGGGCTTGATATCCCAACGATCCAAGGCGGCGGTCACCTGACGGGTCAGCATACGGTCTGGTGTGATCAGCGCAGCGGTGATCCCCTCTTGTGCCGCGATCCGCAAGCGCAACGCGATAGCCTCGGCTTCGGCGCGCGGCGAGGTCGCTTCGACCAACGTAAGCCCCTCGGTCGCGGCCATGAGATCACCAAGATCAGGACCATCGCGCAGCCATTGATCGGTCACAGGGGCGGGCCGTAAGGAGAGCGACACCAGCGCATTGCGGGCGGGGTGCACAGGTGGCGCATCATTCCAAGGCGCGATGTCGGCTGGCTGCAGATCAAGCAGGGTCATCAATTTGCGAAACCGGTATTGCGGATGATCTTCGGAAACAAGGTCATCCGTCATGCTCGCCCATACATCTTCGGGAAGGTCATAATCAAACCCCGGCAAGACGACCGTCCCCTGCGGGAGCTTTGTGACCGCCTTCATCAACAACATCGTCGCCCCACGCGAGCCTGTCGAGCCTGCGATAATAATGGGATGGGTCGGTGGGGTTTCCGCCCAAACCGCTGCACGGGCCGCAATAATGCGGCGCAAGCGGAGATCTTTGTCAGGTGCTTCGTTCTCGTGAAAAAAGCGGGTGACGATATTGAGGAACTGTAAGGCGCGATCCCAGTGGCCAGACTCGTCGGTCACATCAAGGTTGGCAATGACTGACGGGTCAACCCCCTCGCCATGCATCTCTTCCATCAATTTGGCGAGACTATCTGAAAGGTCATAAAGGGCAGCGCGAGGGGCCAGTTCAGGGTCTTGCGTCAGCAGGGCGGCGACAAATTGCGATAGCTCAAGCCTGCGCCGCAACGGCGATACCGCAGGGGGGCCCGCCTCAAAAAGGGGGTCTTGCGCAAGATCGGTAATCAACCGAATGCGCGGCAGCAGCAGCGCCGGGCCTGTATCAAAAACCTCTTTGATGCGGCGCTGCATACGGCTCGTGTTGACATAAATTTCAACGCGAGCCCATTCCGCGGGGGTCATACCCGCCCCACGCGTCCGAAGTCCGGCAACCAGCGACGTGGCAAAATCGGTGCCATTCGGCATGCCGAATACGCGTGCTTTTGTTGACGGTTTAAACATCTGACTGCTCCAACATCGCCTCTGCCAAAGCAATGCTTTCCGGTTGACCGACATCACACCATTGCCCGTCATAGACATGCCCGAAAAGCCCGCCGCGCGCCGTAATGCGATCCCACAACACATTCATCGAGAACGCGTCTTGCGCGATATTTCCGAGGTCGTCGGTCCGCACAATTTGCAGCCCTGTATAGATGTTTCCTGCGCCGCGCGTGAGCCGTCCATCTGCGTCGAGCAGAAAATCTCCCCGCCCTTTATGCCCCACTGCGCGCGCAGGCGGCACCGTCAGCAGGAGCGCCTCCATCTCTGGACGCCACGCGGCAAGGAGTTGCGAGATAGGATTTGTACCGCGCCAAACCGCATCCGTATTCAAGGTGCAGATCACATCGTTGCCGAGTAGCGCAAGCGCATGGCGCAACCCGCCTCCTGTCTCAAGCAGCATCCCGCTTTCGTCGGAAAACAACACATCACGGCCCTGTAAATGATCCCGCAACATGGCACCTTTGTAATGCAGGTTCACGACGCAGGGGGCGATCTTTGTTGGATCAATCAGGTCAAGAGCGTGATCAATCAGGGCTTTGCCGCCGACCGAAACTAGCGGCTTTGGTTTGTCGCGCGTCAATGCGCCCATGCGGGTACCAAGCCCAGCGGCGAAAAGGAGGATCGGCATTTTCGTCATGGCGCACCTAAGCGTTTGATGGTTGCGGCGTCTGGAGGGGGGAGCGCATCGAGGACAACAGTCTTCAGATCACACAGCGCAGGGTGGCCGAGATCGTGCATCAAATGACCCCAGACGCGCGGTAACAGTGTCAGGTACTTCGTCTTGCCCATGTCTGACGCCAATCGGGCAAAGATGCCCAAGATCCGCAGATTGCGCTGGGCCGAGACGCAGGCCAGATGAGCAGACATTGCAGACACGGGTTCACCAATCGTCGCGCAGAACCGTGCGATCATCTGATCGGCGACCCGCGGATCGACATCGCGGCGGGCATCCCGCAGCAAAGACATCAGATCGTAGCCGGCAGGCGCATAGCAAGCATCCTGGAAATCGAGCAATCCAACGCGATCTAACGCGGCCTTATGCGGTCGCCAGATAAGGTTTTCCGCGTGAAAGTCACGCAATGCGAGGTGGGTGTTTGGTTTTACCACGCTCCCGAATGCGTCGCGCATCGCATCGTGAAGCTGTCGTTCCGCGACAGGCGTCGGCGCATAATGCCGTGCGGCAAGCGATATCATCTCTGCTGCCACATCTGCGGTGATCGTGGTCAAGGGTAAGGTGAAGTGGCACCCGTGGAGGTGACCAAGAAGATCAGTGCCGGCTTCATAAAGAGCGGTCTCCTCCTGCGGGGCGTGCCGCAGATGAACAGCAAAGTCGGTCGCACCCAGATCCTCGATCACCATGATCCCAAGTGCCTTGTCATGGAGCCAAATCTGCGGTGCTGCCAGTCCAACAGACCCAAGCGCATCCGCGATCAGGGCAAAGCGTTCAGTTGCCTGAGTGGCGCTTGGTGGATCATCCATCAAAATGGCGACCGAGACACCATTTCGCATAAGGCGAGAATACCGTCGTGCAGAGGCATCGCCCGCCAGTGGCTCTCTGATGCAATCACGCCAATTCGTCTGCGCCAGCGCGGTTCTGAGAACGGCGTCACGCATCTTGGAAAACGGGGGCAAACCGTGGCTGCAATGCGCTGGGCAGTGAAACCGCCAGATGGTGCGCGGTTTCAGCGGCAGAAAAGGACAGCAAAATGGCGTTGCTCGGCTGATCCGCCCCAAGCCGATCTGGCCACTCTATCAGGCAAATCGCCTGTTCTAGCGCCTCATCCAAACCAAGCTCAAATGCCTCGTCGGGATGTGTCAGCCGATAAAGGTCAAAATGCCAGATATCTCCATCCTCATGTTCATACGTTTGTACGAGCGTGAACGTCGGCGACGGGACGTCTTCGAGACGGCCCAATCTGGCGCGGATCAAAGCGCGGCAAAATGCGGTTTTGCCTGCGCCAATTGATCCTTCGAGTAAAAGGCAATCGCCGATCTTAAGGTATGGTGCAAGCCGTTGCGCCAATAGCGCTGTTGCTTGCTCGTCGGGGAGTGCGATTGAAAAAGACTTGCTGACCATTGCGCAAAGATATGGGTTGCCACGGCGCCTGCAAGCCAATTCAGCCTTTTGTCATAACGAATGGTTCGGACTTTTCGCCATGCTTTAGCAGGCCCGGCCCATTGGGCTTACCAAAGTGAAAACGGATCATCGTCATGCCGCCCTTGATCGGCAGGGCAAAACAGTTGATGTGCCGTCCGTCATCCAGAATAGCGGTATCAGACCAAGCCTGCCTTAATCCCATATGAGAGGTGAATTCGCGCAGATTTGTCCAAATGCGGGTAGGTGTGCAGCGTGCCTGCCATTTGCGCAATTCAATGGGCAAGTCATAACGACCAAGTGCGCCGGCGAGGTCCGTATCCCAAAGTTCGCAATAGGCGTCGTTTGCCAAAACAAGATTGCCGCCGTTTGAAAAGACCGCAATCGCATCTTCGAGAGTATCAATAACCGCTTGGCTGGTTTCAATCTCTGATCGGAAGCGGCGTGTAAGTGATATTTCGGCGCTGATGTCCTCGAAAAGTAGCGCAAAGGCGCCATCAGGATGCGGCCGTCCGGTGACGCGAAATGTCTGACCGTCTGGCAAGTTCTAATTCTCTGAATATGTGCCATCGCGCGCGGCTTGTTCCATTGCTGTAAATTGCTCGCGCCATGAAACATAGTTCTTGGGCTCGGGAAGCATGCGCAATTCACGCAGGCGGTCGAGCATCATATCGACGCTTGGGCGGCTGGATAAAAACTCGAATGGCAATGTCGTCATGTCCAGAAGTGCGGGGTTAAACGTCGCCAGTTGCCGCCTCCGGTCAAAGATTGCGAGTCCAATGGAAAGCTGTGCAAAAGTCTGGCTGAGTGTTTGCACAAATGTACGTTGGCCAAGCTCAGCGCGGACGATCGAATCTGCATCGGATGCGTAATAGAAGATTCCCTTTTCATTGCGCAAAACTGTGACTTCATACCAATGAAAGACATCGTCATCGCGAAGTTTTAGCGAACAGCGCGATGTTGTGCGGCCCATTTTGATGTATTGATCAAGTTCTGGGAACAGGGGCTTTGACGGTAACTTCGGGATGTTTGTCGACAGATCGGCGCAGGCATCGCAAGTCGCGAGATAGGCGTCGTTGGCCCATGTTAACCGCCCGCTGGTATCGGTGTGCCATATCAAAAGGGGCGCGCTTCTCGTAATTTCACGCAGACGGTTAAGCTCGGCTGTATCGGCGACATTTTGTAGCGCGCCAAGACGCCCTTCAATCGCGAATTTGTTGCCGCAGATCGCGATGTGTATACGATCTCCGACCTTGGAAATCTCAAGCCAAACGATCGTACTCATTTGCGTTTTAAGCGTAAGCGTTTTGGCGATGTCCGATTCCAAC
>JAQXBV010000079.1 GCA_029252195.1 Yoonia sp. | reverse complement strand
CGAACTGCACGTCAACGACGGCGCCGATGATCTGCGTGATCTTGCCTTTTGCGTTTGCCATAATGGTTTTCTCCGGTTTAGAGCGCTTCCGCGCCCGAAATAATTTCAATCAGCTCGTTGGTGATCACAGCCTGACGCGAGCGGTTAAACTCGATTGTCAGCTTGTCGATCATTTCACCAGCGTTGCGTGTCGCGTTATCCATTGCCGACATACGGGCACCCTGTTCGGATGCGGCGTTTTCGAGCAATGCAGCAAAGATCTGCGTGGCCACACCGCGCGGCAGAAGGTCGGCCAAGATGGCATCTTCTGACGGCTCGTAGTCGTAAAGAGCAGCTTCCGCGCCCTCCACAGCTTCGAACTTCGCAGGGATCACCTGCAAGGCGGTCGGGTGCTGCGAAACAACATTTTCAAAGCGCGCAAAGAAGATCGTAGCGATGTCGAATTCGCCGCCGTCAAACTTTGCCAGAACGTCCTTGGCGATGCTTTGTGCGTTCGGATAGCTGACGCGCTTCACAGCGGTCAGGTCAACGTGACCCACAAAATGCGCCCCAAGCTCACGCTTGAGAACGTCGCGGCCCTTTTTGCCCACGGTCATGATCTTGACTGTCTTACCAGCCGCAATCAGCTTTTGAGCATGTGCACGGGCCAACTTCGAGATGTTGCCGTTAAAGCCGCCGCACAGGCCGCGTTCAGCAGTCATGACCACCAAAAGGTGGACCTGATCGCTGCCCGTGCCAGACAACAGCTTTGGCGCGTCTGCAGAGCCAGCGGAGCCGGACGCCAGACCTGCCATGACCGCATTGAAGCGCTCAGTGTAGGGCCGTGACGCCTCGGCTGCCTCTTGGGCGCGGCGCAATTTTGCGGCCGCGACCATCTGCATCGCCTTGGTGATCTTGCGGGTCGATTTGACCGACGCGATCCGATTTTTGAGGTCCTTAAGACTAGGCATTAGCTAAGTCTCCTTCTCTTAGGAAAGGGTTCAGGCGAAATCTTTGGCGAACGCGTCAATCGCGGCCTTGATCTTGTCTTCTGCCTCACCTTTGATCTTTGGATCTTCTTTGGTGATCATGTCGAGCACGTCTTTTGCGTTTGTGCGCAGATGCTTGAGCAGGCCAGCCTCAAAACGGCCAACTGATTTCACGTCGATCTTGTCAAGGTAACCCTTGGTGCCTGCGTAGATCACGCAAACGATCTCGGCGTTTGTCAGCGGAGAATACTGAGGCTGCTTCATCAATTCTGTCAGACGTGCACCACGGTTCAGCAACTGCTGTGTGGAGGCGTCAAGGTCAGAACCGAACTGCGCAAAGGCCGCCATTTCGCGGTACTGAGCAAGCTCGAGCTTAACCGGACCAGCCACAGATTTCATCGCGTTTGTCTGCGCGGCAGAACCAACGCGGGACACGGACAGACCTGTGTTCACAGCTGGGCGGATACCTTGGAAGAACAATTCTGTTTCCAAGAAGATCTGCCCGTCGGTGATCGAAATCACGTTTGTTGGAATAAACGCAGAAACGTCGCCACCCTGAGTTTCAATGATTGGCAGCGCTGTCAAAGAGCCGGAACCATTGTCTTCGTTGAGCTTCGCGGAACGCTCAAGCAAACGGGAGTGAAGATAGAAAACGTCACCTGGGTAAGCTTCACGCCCTGGTGGACGACGGAGCAGAAGGGACATCTGGCGGTAGGACACAGCTTGCTTGGAAAGGTCATCATAGATGATCAAAGCGTGGCGGCCGTTGTCACGGAAGTGCTCTGCCATCGCAGTCGCAGCATATGGCGCAAGGAACTGCATTGGTGCTGGATCGGACGCAGTCGCCGCAACTACAATTGAATATTCAATAGCGCCGGACTCTTCGAGCTTTTTCACCAACTGGGCAACTGTGGAACGCTTCTGGCCGATGGCTACGTAAACGCAGTACAGCTTCTGGCCTTCGGATGTCGCAGCGTCGTTGTAAGACTTCTGGTTCAGGATCGTGTCGAGAGCGATCGCTGTTTTACCTGTCTGACGATCACCAATGATCAATTCGCGCTGGCCACGGCCAACTGGGATCATGGAGTCCACGGATTTCAGACCAGTCGCCATTGGCTCGTGAACTGATTTACGTGGGATAATGCCTGGCGCCTTGGAGTCCGCAACTGCACGCTTTTTCGCGCCAATCGGGCCTTTGCCGTCAAGTGGGTTGCCAAGACCGTCAACAACGCGGCCCAAAAGCTCGTCACCAACTGGAACGTCCACGATGGACTTGGTGCGCTTCACAACGTCACCTTCTTTAATGTCTCGGTCGGAACCGAAAATAACAACACCGACGTTGTCAGTTTCAAGGTTCAGCGCCATGCCGCGGATCCCACCGGGGAATTCCACCATTTCACCAGCTTGGACGTTGTCCAAACCGTAAACGCGCGCAATACCGTCACCAACGGAGAGCACACGGCCCACTTCGGCGACTTCGGCATCTTTGCCAAAGTTCTTGATCTGGTCCTTCAGGATCGCAGAGATTTCAGACGCTTGGATCGCCATGTTATCCGACCTCTTTCATTGTGTTCTGGAGAGCGTTGAGCTTGGATTTGATCGACGTGTCTATCATCTTCGAGCCAACTTTTACGATAAGACCGCCGATGAGGCTTTCATCAACGGTCGCTTTAATCTTCACGTCGGCGCCAATTTGCGCCTTGAGCGTTTTCGCAAGCTTGGCAGCCTGTGCCTTGCTCAGTCCTTTTGCAGACGTCACTTCGGCCGTCACTTCGCCTTTGTCGGCGGCGATACGGTCGCGCAATGTCGCTACGAGCTGCGGCATAACAAACAGACGACGCTTGGACGCCATCAGCGCCAATACGTTGCTTGTTGTCTGAGACAGCTTCATCTTTTTGGCAATCGCCGCAATCGCAGCGCCTTGCTCTTCACGGCTGTATAGTGGCGAAGAAAGCAATGTCTTCAGATCAGCGCTCTCGGCCATTGCGGCGTCGATTGCGTCAACATCAGCTTCAAGCGCGGCAAGCGCTTTGCTTTCTTTGGCCAAATCAAACACGGCTGTCGCATAGCGACCAGCGATGCCTGTGGAAACTCCTACTGGTTCGGACACGTCCACCCTTCCGATGTCATTGGCCCAGTCCCACCATCCAAACAAGGACAACAGGAGGGCAGCTTACTGGAGCCCTCACATTTCCGCGAGGGCAGCAAAATCAGGGCCGATGTAGCAGAGCCGTTCCAACGTCGCAACCGCCTTGCGTGGTCAAATTGTCGCCTTTCGGGCACTATTTACCTGCAAGGCACCGACCTCGCTGTCACTTTAGCACTATCTGTCAAATTTGGGCGACCCAGAAGAAAGCACAAAGCCGCCACAAAATCATCTGAAAGGCGTGTTTTACAGATGATTAATAAATTTGAGGCCCCGCAAAAGGATTAAGTTGACATGTTTTACGATTATTTAGCGGTAGGGCTCATCGCAATTGGCCTTGGCGATTTGATTTTGGGCTTGGTGACCGATTCTGATACCTCAACCGATCCAGAGCCGGATCTAACTCCCGACGAGGGGGATATGCTCACACCGGATCCCGGCGATTCTAACCCCGACGACTATGTCTATGTCTCGGGCGAGACGGTTGTGACTGTTGAAACAGGCGAACAACTCGAAACATCAAGCTTTCAAGACGTCGACTTCGGGCTGGCCCCCACTGTCTCAGGCACAGCAGAGCGCGACATCATCACTGCCGATGACGAAACGGGGATGCCACTCACGCTTGAGGGTGATGATGGTGACGATGTGATTTCCTTTGGCTTTGGCGCGGATGTGGCGGGCGGCGCGGGGTCTGACGTGTCGAACCTGTCAGTCACCCGCAACGCGCTGGCCTCAGAGAGCGACGCGGGCGTAATCGATCTGACCGATAGTAACGATGCACTGGCCGTGACATTTGAGGACACGACACCCGCCTTCGTTCATATCATACGAGGTCAAAGCACTGCGCAGGTGGAAGGCGTCACATTGCAAACTGATTGGGTTGATTATTACGTCAGCGATCAGGCTGATCTCAATACCGCAGACATAGCCAATGGCCTTTATGACGGCGCTGACGCGACCCGCGTGTTCCGCGCCGTGATCGGCGAAGGCACAGCAGATGCCCCCGCCATGATCAACGAAGACGCGACAATCAACGTGAACCGCGAGATTGCCTCCATCTTCGATCTGACCCAGCCCTAAAGATCACCGCCGCGCGCGGTTTCGGGTGTCTGGCCGATCCCCTCCAAAGCACGCAATGGCCTGCGGACCTTTTCGGTGAGGCCGGTGCGCGTTGGCGCGGCTATTTGCTTGGAAACCTCGACCATCAAAACGCCGCCCGCAGTGATGACGGGCATATGCTGGCCAAGCCTCTCCAGAAGGCCGGCGGTTTTGCGCCAGATCCGGCGGTGTGACGGCGGTTGGTACAGCATCGACATCGACCGTTCGGTCACAAATTGGTGTTTGCGCAGCAACGCATCCAACTGGCCGAGCGAAAACGGGCGGCCAAACCCGAACGGCGTGTTGTCGGACCGCGACCACAGTCCCGCCCGATTGGGCACAATAAAGACCGCGCGCCCCCCTGGCCCCAGTACCCGCCAGCATTCGTCGAGCAAGGCATCGGGGTTATCAGAGGTCTCAAGCCCGTGCATCACCACCAGTTTATCAACCTGCCCCGTCTGGATCGGCCAAAACGTATCCTCGCAAAGGACACTGATATTCGGCTGGCCTGCAGGCCACGGCATGACACCCTGCGGACCAGGCATCAACCCAATGACGCGGCGGGCGTCGTTCAGATAAGGCCGTAAAAGCGGCACAGCAAAGCCGAAACCCGCGACCGTCTGCCCCTTGGCCTCTGGCCAAAGCGAAAATAGTTCGTCGCGAATGACTTTTTGCGCGGCGCGGCCCAAAGCGCTGCGATAATAGAAGTTGCGCAGATCAAGAACATCTAAGTGCATTGCGAATGCCCCTCCTATGGGCAAGACTTAGACCTAACACTATCATCATAGGACAAAGACGCCATGACTTTGACGCTCACAACCGTGCCCTGCCTGACAGACAACTACGCCTTTGTGATCGGCAACCCCGCGACTGGCGAAGCCGCCGTGGTCGATGTGCCAGAGGCCGCCCCTATCAATGCGGCGGTCAAGGCGGGGGGATGGCGGCTTACCACCGTACTTTTGACCCACCACCACGACGATCACGTTCAAGGGCTCGATGGGCTCGAAAATCGTGCGGCGCTCACCGTGGTAGGGGCGGCCGCCGACGCACACCGCCTGCCGCCATTGGATCAGACCGTCAGCGAAGGCGACGTGATCACGGTCTGCGGCCATGACGCCCAGATCATCGACGTCTCGGGGCATACGATCAATCACATAGCCATTTATTTTGCCGCTGAAAAACTCGCCTTCACCGCCGATAGCCTCATGGCGCTGGGGTGCGGCAGGCTGTTTGAAGGCACGCCGCAGCAAGCTTGGAACAGCCTCAAGAAACTACGCGCCCTGCCCCACGATACGTTAATTTGCTCAGGCCATGAATATACCCAATCCAACGCCCGTTTTGCCGCAGCCCTTGATCCGCACAATGCGGAGCTTATATCTCGTATTCAAGAGGTGAACGCAGCCCGCGCCGCCCATCAACCCACTGTCCCCACGACCCTTGATCTTGAAATCCGCACAAACCCGTTCCTGCGCGCCGACGACGCAGCCTTAATGGCGCATCTAGGGATGTCAGGGAGCGACCCCGCACTTGTCTTTGCCGAAATCCGTGGGCGTAAAGACAGGTTTTAAGCGGCGCAACGCGATTTTGACCGCCGAACGCACCCAAATAGACGCGATCACGGGAAATGTGAGCGGAAAACGAAAAAAAGTCCTTGAAGGTTGGGCAATAAAACCAAACCTTAAGGTTAAGAGGCCACAGTTGTAATGAGACGCGCAGCGTTCGTTATGACCCAGAACTATGAAGGAGCACGAACGTGCCATCTTTTTCGACAACACTAGAGCAATCCATTCACGGTGCCTTGGCCCTTGCAAACGCACGCAAGCATGAGCTTGCAACGCTGGAGCATCTGCTGCTGTCATTGATTGATGAACCTGACGCCTCGCGCGTGATGCAGGCTTGTGCGGTCAACCTCGTTGAACTGCGCAAGGATCTGGAGGACTTCATTGAAGAAGACCTCTCGACGCTGATCACCGATGTCGAAGGCTCTGAAGCCGTGCCAACGGCCGCCTTCCAGCGCGTGATCCAGCGCGCGGCGATCCATGTGCAATCATCTGGCCGGACCGAAGTGACCGGCGCCAACGTGCTCGTCGCCATCTTTGCCGAGCGCGAAAGCAACGCGGCCTATTTCTTGCAAGAACAGGACATGACCCGCTATGACGCCGTGAATTTCATCGCACATGGCGTCGCCAAGGACCCCGCTTTCGGCGAATCCCGCCCCATCACAGGCGCGCCCGAGGGCGAAGAGACCGGCACGGGCGAGGTCGAAAAGAAAGAAAGCGCACTCGCGAAATACTGCGTCGACCTGAATGCCAAAGCCGCCAAGGGTGACGTTGACCCGCTGATCGGGCGCGACCACGAGGTCGAGCGCTGCATTCAAGTGCTTTGCCGCCGCCGCAAGAACAACCCGCTTCTGGTGGGTGATCCTGGCGTGGGTAAGACCGCGATTGCCGAAGGTTTGGCTTTCAAAATTGTGAACGGTCAGACACCCGAGGTCCTTTCAAAAGCCACTATCTATAGCCTCGACATGGGCGCGCTTCTTGCTGGCACGCGGTATCGCGGCGACTTTGAAGAACGCCTGAAGGCCGTAATGACAGAGATGGAAGAGCACCCTGATGCGGTCCTCTTTATCGACGAGATCCACACCATTATTGGTGCGGGTGCCACATCCGGCGGGGCGATGGACGCCTCCAACCTTCTGAAGCCTGCGCTTCAGGGCGGCAAATTGCGCTGCATGGGGTCCACCACCTACAAAGAGTTCCGCCAGCACTTTGAGAAAGACCGCGCGCTTGCCCGTCGTTTCCAGAAAATCGACGTCAATGAGCCATCTGTCGAGGATGCGGTCAAGATTCTGCGCGGGTTGAAGCCCCACTTTGAAGAGCACCACGGCATCAAATACACGGCTGACGCGATCCGCGCGGCCGTGGAGCTTGCTGCGCGCTATATCAACGACCGCAAACTGCCCGATAAGGCGATTGACGTGATCGACGAGGCGGGTGCGGCACAGCATCTGATCCCTGAATCCAAGCGCCGTAAAACCATCGGTGTCAAAGAGATCGAAGCCGTCGTCGCCAAAATCGCGCGCATTCCGGCCAAGAACGTGACCAAGGACGACGCCGAGGTCCTCAAAGACCTCGAAAAGTCGCTCAAGCGGGTCGTCTTTGGCCAGAACCAAGCGATCGAGGCTTTGGCATCTGCCATTAAACTCGCCCGCGCGGGCCTGCGCGAACCTGAAAAGCCGATTGGCAACTACCTGTTCGCAGGACCGACAGGCGTGGGTAAAACCGAGGTGGCCAAGCAATTGGCCGATACGCTTGGCGTGGAACTCTTGCGCTTTGACATGTCCGAATACATGGAGAAACACGCGGTGTCCCGCCTGATCGGCGCGCCTCCGGGCTATGTTGGCTTTGACCAAGGCGGCATGCTGACCGACGGCGTGGACCAAAACCCGCACTGCGTACTTCTGCTCGACGAAATGGAAAAGGCGCACCCTGACGTCTACAACATCTTGCTGCAGGTTATGGACCACGGCAAATTGACCGACCATAACGGGCGCACGACCGATTTCCGCAACGTGATCCTGATCATGACATCGAACGCGGGGGCCACCGAGATGGGCAAGAACGCCATGGGCTTTGGCCGCGAAACGCGCGAGGGCGAAGATACCGCCGCCATCGAGCGCACCTTCACGCCCGAATTCCGCAACCGGCTTGATGCAATTATCAGCTTTGGCGCGCTGCCAAAACAAGTGATCTTGCAAGTGGTCGAGAAATTTGTGCTGCAACTGGAGGCGCAACTCATCGACCGCAACGTGCACATCGAGCTGACACCAAAGGCCACCGAATGGCTCGCGGACAAAGGCTACGACGCCAAAATGGGTGCGCGCCCGCTTGGCCGCGTGATCCAGGAACACATCAAGAAACCGCTCGCTGAAGAACTGCTTTTCGGCAAGCTTGTGAAGGGTGGTTTGGTCAAGGTTGGCGTCAAGAACGGCAAGCTCGACATCAAATACGAAGAACCGCAGCAGGCCCGCATTTCTGGGAAAAGCGACAAGCCTCCGCTGCTCACCGCCGACTAATGCGGACCGTGCTTCTTGCAATCATCTCCCTCGCAGCCACACCGGCTGCGGGGGATTTTTCTTTGGCCTTCCCGCTTGACTGCACCTTGGGCAAGAGCTGTTTCATCCAGAACTTCGTCGACCAAGACCCGAGCTCCGCCGCGCGCGACTTTTCCTGCGGCTCGCTTACCTATGACGCGCATAGCGGCACCGACTTTGCCCTGCCCGATCTGGCGGCACAAGCCAGAGGCGTCAACATCCTTGCTGCCGCAGACGGCACCGTTCTGGGCGCGCGCGACGGCATGGCGGACATCCTGCAAACCGCGCCTGATGCCCCTGACATCTATGACCGCGATTGCGGCAACGGGCTAGTGATTGCCCATGAAGACGGATTTGAGACTCAGTATTGCCACATGACGGAGGGCTCTCTTGCGGTCAAAACCGGTCAGTTCGTGCAGGTGGGCGACGTGTTGGGCGCAGTCGGCCTGTCGGGCAATACCGATTT
This sequence comes from Yoonia sp., assembly GCA_029252195.1. Taxonomy (GTDB): domain Bacteria; phylum Pseudomonadota; class Alphaproteobacteria; order Rhodobacterales; family Rhodobacteraceae; genus Yoonia. Next base: position 43,813 of record JAQXBV010000079.1, on the reverse strand, counting down.
CCCGCATCTGCACATCACGCTGCGCAAGGACGGCCGCGTTGTCGATCCGTTTGATACAAACGGGACCGCGACATGCCCCGACCTTGATCAACCGACACTTTGGCAAACGCCCCTACCCACCCCCGCAGGTGGCATCATCAACATTGGAGTGGCGGAGGCGATCCCTTCGCTCGACGCCGTCATCGAAGGCACTGCCAACACGGGTGCTATAGCAAACGGGGCTGCGATTGTCGGGTGGGTCCAGCTTTTTGGCACCCGCGACGGCGACATCCTGTCGATTGACATCATCAGCCCCGATGGCCCATTTTTCAGCCAGTCCGAGACATTTAAGCGTCCTCAGGCCCGCTCGATCCGCGCAGGGGGACGCAAAACCCCGCCGCAAGGGTGGCCTAAAGGCGATTACTTCTTCAACTTCACCCTCACGAGGGGCGAGACGATCATCGACACAGCCAGCCAGACCTACGCGCTCGATTAACGCTCGGTCAGCTTAAGTTCGATGCGGCGGTTCTGCGCCCGAGCTTCTGGCGTATCGGCAGGATTGATCGGCTGGAATTCACCAAAGCCGTTTGCCGCCAAACGCTCTGGCGGAATGCCAAGAAAATCAACCATATAAAGCACAACCGACAAGGCACGCGCTTGCGACAACTCCCAGTTATTGGCGAACTGGCCCGTGCCCAACAGCGGCACATTGTCGGTGTGCCCGTCCACGCGGATCACCCAATCAATCCCTGCGGGGATATCCTGCGCGATGTTGCGCAGGATTTCGGCCACATTTGCAATCTCGCCGCGTCCCAGTTCCGAAAGCGTTGCACTGCCTGGCTCAAACAAAACCTCGGACGAGAACACAAACCGGTCGCCCTCAATGCGCACGCGGTCTTGGCCTTCAACCACATCGCGTAACTGACCAAAGAAGTCTGATTTGAACCGCTCGAGGTTCTTGGTTTCCGCCTCAAGCCGCGCACGCTCGGCCTGCTCTAGCGCCAAACGCCTCCGTTCTTCGGCCGCGACACGCGCAAGGGCCGTATTAAGCTGCGAACCCAGCGACTGGATTTGCACATTGGCTTCGACATCGGCATCCTCAGCCAGATTGAGAAGGGTCTGTAAGGTGCCGACTTGATTGCGTAATTCCGCGACCTGTTCGTTCAGAAGTGCCACCTGACGCTGGCTTTCGGCCGAGAGCGCCTGTTCATCCGACAGCGCGATATTCGCCGCAGCAAGCAGCGCCGCCTGTTCCTCTGCCGCAGTCATCTGCGCCGTTTGCCCAGCTTTTGCCCTCTCCATTTCCGCCAAGGCGGCCGCCAAACGGGCCTGCAAATCCGCGCGCTGCGTCGCAGTCTCACCTTGTCCGTCGGCTAGGGATGTGACCCGTGCTTGTAGCGTTTCATTGGCCAAAAGAGCAGCCGCAAGACGATCCTCAAGCGATTTGCGCGCATCTTCGGCACCTGTGCCGCTGGCCTGAACAGCCGTCATTTCGGCCTCTAACGCCTGTTTGGCAAGTAGCGCCGATGCCAACTGCGCCTGCAACTCCTGCTCGGTCAATGCGCTCTGTGCCATAACCTTTTCCAGCGCCTCCTGCGTGGCAGCCAAGCTATCGGCCCCCTGCGCGCCCTCTGCCAAAGCCGCAGCCAGACGCACCGTCAAATCTTCGGTATTGGCTTGCGCAACCGCGATTTGCGCCCGCGCCTCGGCCAGTTCGGCAGATGTGGTCTCTTGCAAACCCAGCGCTGCCAAAAGCCGTGCATCGAGATCAGACCCCTCATTGAGCGCACGCGTCAAGTCGTTCTCGGCGTTTTGCTGCGCCAGCAATGCCGCCGCCAACTTCATATCAAGATCGGCACTCGCCGCATTGGCCGCCGCCAGAAGTGTCAGCGTATTCTCCGCCTCGCGCCGTTTTTCTTCCAGCGTCAGTGTCATCGCCGTCAATTCGGCATCCGCGTTCTCAAGCCGGTTGCGCAATGCATCCGCAGCCGCCGCATCCACCAATTGCGCCGCTTCCAAATCCGAAATTCGCGTTTCGCCCTGTGCTACCAAAGCCTCCAGCGCCTCGCGCCGCGCCGCTGCCAATCGGGCCTGTTCGAGGCCTGCGTCAATCTCCGTGCGGGCCTGTGCCAGCGCCAAATTCAGCGCCTCTTGCTCGGACATCAAGCGCGTTTGATCGGCCTGAAGCGCCGCGATCTGGGCCGTTGCCTCGCGGCGCTGTGCGAGCAATCCCGCGACCTGCGCCTCAAACCCTGTGATCTTGTTTTGCGCCGCCGTAAGCGCTGCTGCCGTGGCGTCACGCTCTTGGGTCAGTATGTCGATCAAAGCGCGCTGCTCGACAGCCGCCTCCGACGCGCTCGCCAAATTCTGCGCCAGAGTGGCGTTTGAGTCTTCTTGCAGGCCCAAGGCCGCCGCGAGCGAAGAAATCTCGGCGGCCAGTTCATCCAGCTCCGTCGCCTGTCCCGTGATGGTTTCGCGCAACACAAACTGGATCACCATAAAAATGGTCAGCACGAACATCAGCACCAGCAAAAGGCCAGTCATCGCATCCACGAAACCCGGCCAAATCGCGCTATGCATCCGCGCGTTGCGACGACCCAGCGCCATGCTTAACTGCCCCCGCTTGGCCGTCCGCGACCGGTGCGCACCGCACGCGTTAGCCCAGCAATATCCGCTCGCAAGTCTGCGACAGTTTCTTGGCGGCCCGCAGACATCTCTTCGAGAATGCGCAACATTTGCACGTCGATCGAGCGCAACCGCATCCGGCTTTCCGCATCGATCCCGTCGACGCCGCTGTCTTGCAGCTTGGCAATCAGGCGCTCTTGGCCGTCCACGACGCGGCGCAACAGGTCGGCGCTTTGATTATTGCTATCGTTGCGCGCACCCTGTTCGAGAACGGCGACCAGTTTGGCCTCCAAACCAGCTTGCGCTTCCGCATTGACCGCCTGCTGGCGTTCCATCTGCTGGGCGAATTGATCAAAAATCTCGGCCATGATACTGGTCTCCGACCCGCCTTCATCGCCCGTCGGAAAACCAAGACGCGTGATCGTCGACAGCCACTCTTCCAGTTCGCGGTAAAAGCGATTCTGCCCGTGGCTAGCAAAAAGCTCCAGCAGCCCAACGACCAAAGATCCCGCAAGCCCCAAAAGCGACGAGGAAAACGCCGTGCCCATACCGCCAAGCTGGCTCTCAAGCCCTTGCTGCAAGCGGCCAAAAATGTCGGCCCCGTTTTCGCCTTCCGCAGGGTTGAGCGACCGGATCGTCTCGACAAGCGCAGGCACAGTCGTGGCGAGGCCGTAAAACGTTCCCAAAAGCCCAAGGAAAATCAGGGTATTCCCGATATATCGCGTGATTTCGCGGTCTTCGTCGATCCGCTGCGCCACGGAATCCAGAATGGAACGGGCCGAGGAGGATGAAATCTGCATCCGTGCCCCGCGCGACCGCAGCAAGGTCGCCAGAGGCGCCAGCAAACTCGGCGCTTGCACCTGCTCGTAGCCCAAGCGTTGCTTGGCAAAGCCCTCGATCCATTGAACCGAGCGCATCAACTGCGCGACCTGCCCGAAACACGACAGCACCCCCAAGATGAACACGATCAAAATCGCCCCGTTCAAATAGGGGTTCGACCAGAAAATCGCCTTGATCTGTGCAAATCCGATGTAGAGCCCCGCGCTCACCAGCGCCAACGCGATCATCATAGATGTGATCTGGCGCACGGGTTGCGAAAACTGCGGCTCGTACTCTATTTCCTTTGTTAAACCTGACACAAAGGGCCCCTCACGATTATTGTTAGGGCCACCATAGGCAAAGCGCGTTCAAATCCCAAACAGAATCCGAAGCGCCCAGTGTCACGCCTGCGCGATCTCTTGCACGCGGGTCACAAGCCACGCCATATCCGCGTCAGCGATTCCCATCTCATCAAGATGGGCCGCCGTATTATAAAGGTATTCCGGGTTCGGGCCGCGCCCGCCGACAGCGCCTGCAATCATCTGTGCCTGTGTCTCGAGATCAAACTGGCAGTATTGCTCGTGGTCGGGGTCGATCACATAGGCCAGCGCCTTGATCTCGCCCGCGTCGGTCAGCAACATCACATTGGCCTCGACATAGGCCGAAGAGATCAGCTCGCGCGCACGCAACTCGGCCAAAACGCGTGCTTCTTCCTCAGGCTTGACCTGAAAGGCAACGCCCGTACATTGCCCGCCCGTCACCGCATCCAGTGCCAGCACCAGTCCGGGGTTTTCGACAGTGCCCCGATGGTGGATCGACAACATGCAAAAGCTCCGGTGATAGTCCTTGAGAACCGCGCGGACCTTGGTCACAGGGGTAAACCCGGGGTTCCACAAAAGTGATCCATATCCGAATACCCAAAGCGCCATCTTGCTGGTCCTTTCACATTTCGCCCTATAAACACGGGATTGATCAAGACGCCAAGGGGGAACCATGCGCCGACTAACATTCATCGTGATTGGACTGGCCGCGCTTTATGGTGGCTACTGGTTTATTGGCGCAACCGCCCTGTCCAAAGGCATTGATGCGCAAATCAGCGCCATGAAAGCCGACGGTTGGACGGTGCAAACAACCGACCTTACAACCGAGGGGTTCCCGTCGCGGTTTGACACCAGCGCCTCGGACATCACCCTTGGGACACCTGATCGCGGTGTGATCTGGCGAGTACCCTTCGCACAAGCAAACGCCCTGTCTTATCGCCCCAATGAGGTGATCCTCGTGCTGCCCGAGCACCAAGAGCTTGATATTGATGGCAAAACCTATGAGGTCCAGTCTGACGGTCTCAAGGCCAGCGCAAGTATTGCGGCCAATACCACGCTCGATCTGACGAATTTCACCGCGCAAACAGGGCCACTTTCCGTCGATGGTTTGACGGGCGAACTGGTGTCGGTGTCCAATGGCATCGTGGCGCTGCGGCCCTCTGGCCCAGCGCCGCTCACTTATGACGTTTACGCAAACCTTGATGGTCTGACCCTGCCCGCAGGCCTGCGCAGGTTGCTGGACCCGACATCGGCCCTTCCCGAGACCTTTGCGCAAAGCACAATTGACGGCACCGTAACGCTCGCGGCAGCCCTTGACCGCCATGCGCTTACAGCGGCGGACGGGCCGCAGATTGATGCGTTCAAGATCAATGGCATGACCCTCACATGGGGCAAACTCAGCCTACGCGCGACGGGCGAGGTCACGATCGACAGCGCGGGCATTCCGACAGGCAAACTCACGCTTTCGGCGCAGAACTGGTCGCAAATGCTTGATATCGCTGTCAAAGCGGGGATCATTGATCAAGCGTTCGTCCGCACCGTTATGAATATGGCGATGCTGATGGCAGGCGGTTCCACCGACCTAACCGTGCCGGTCAGTTTCCAAAATGCCATGATGTCGCTTGGGCCGATCCCCGTAGGGCCTGCGCCACGTTTTCGCTAATCTTTGGCGAATAACCCCGTCAGCGACCGCTTCACAATCGCACTCACGCTGGGGCGCGTTGTGGCGTGATATGGCAAGGGCCTGCAGACTTCGAGAGCGGCCACGCCAACCCTCGCAGTCAACGCGCCATTGATCACGCCCTCGCCAAAGCGGCGCGAGACCTTCGACAAGACGCCGCCACCTGCGATAGAGCCGATCAGGTCGTCGCCCACCGCCACAGCCCCCGTCGCCACCAGATGTGTGAGCACAGTGCGCGTCAGACGCCACGACCCGAACGTGCCAGAGCGCCCGCCGTAGATTTCCGCAATCCGGCGGATCATGCGCAAATTGGCGGTGAGCGCGGTGAATACATCCGCCAAGGCCAATGGCACAATCGCCGTCACGGTTGCCACCTGCCGTGCCGCCGCTTCGACCTCGCGCACCGCACGCGCGTCTAACGGCGCTAAAAGCGTGGTCTCTGCGACGCCAAAAAGCCCATCAACATCAAGCACATCGCCTGCCTGCTCGGCCAGACGCGCACGTCCCCAAGCCGCATCATCACGGCCCGCATATAGCTTGTTCAACCGCGCCACCACATCCCGCGCTTCCGCCAAATCGCCCGAGGCCAAGGCCGCGATCGCCGCCCCATGAACACGGTCCAACCGGCGCAAACGGGCAAATGCGGCCAGTTCCTTGAGCGCAATCACCGCCAAAACCAAGCAGAACAAAACGACCAAGCCAAAGGCCACCATGCCCAAGATCAGGGAGCGGGCCAACAACCCGTTGACATAATCCCAAGCCGCCAATGACACGACAAACCCCGTGATCGCCACCAACAAGGACCAGAACCACTTGGCCAAGCCAGATGTCGGCTTTGCGGCCCAAGTCGCGGCATTTTGCATCGCGGCGGTGGTCCCTGTTTCGGGCACCGCTGGGGCGGTATCAGGTCGCGCGGCGTCGCTGCCCTCCAAATCGATCAATACCGGGCCCTTCACAAGCGATCTCCGATCAAAAACTGCGCGGCCTTGTCGAGCCGAATATGGGGCGGCCCGTCGCCGGGGCGCAAATCCAGCCGCGCGGGCGCAAAATCCATCACCGAATAGTCCGCATCAAGCCACGCCTCTGCCCCCGCCCGCGCGGGGCCCAGCAAATGCGCGGGGTCACTCGGTAACTTGCCCGGATAGAACGCGGCCTGCTTGCCCGTCCCAAGCAAGCGTCCCCGGACCACATCCAAAAGACCATCGCCGTGTGCAACGGTGTCCTCCACCGTCGCACGCAAGGCCGCAATCGACATGGCCGCAGTGGTAGCCCCTGCAAAATCTGCGCGGTCCTTGGCATCGCGCAACAGTGCCTCTGTAATGGCCGTCAATTGCGCGTGTTGGGCGTGGTGCAAATGGTCGGCCTTGGTCGCTGAAAATAGTATTTTTTCAACGTGACGCCCTTGGAACAGGCGGGTCAAAAACGCATTGCATCCGGGGCGGAAAGCGCCCAAAATCGCGGCCATTGCAACACGCAAATCTTCGACAGCACGCGGCCCCGCGTGGATTGCACCCAGCACATCAACAAGCACAACCTGCCGGTCGATCTTGGCAAAGTGGTCGCGGAAAAACGGCTTGACGACATGGCGTTTATAGCTCTCAAAGCGGCGGGCAAACTCACGGCCCAATGTATGCTTTTCCCCTTTTATTGCTGGCAAAGGTGCGAATGTCAGCACAGGCGACCCTGCCAAATCACCGGGCAACAAGAACCGTCCAGGCGTGCAGTCCGAATAGCCCGCCTCGCGCGAAGCATTCAGATGCGCGGTAAAGCTATCGGCAAGGGCCCTTGCCTGCGTTTCATCCAAATCCGCCTCTGGATCAACGCCAGCCAATTGCGCCAAGAACGCATCTCCCTTGGGGCGTCCTTTGGCGCGCACAATCGCGGCAGCAGACCATTGCTCATAGGACAAATCCAACAATCCGAGATCAAGCAGCCATTCGCCGGGATAGTCCACAATATCCAGATGCACCGTGCCCGGGCCTGCGAAGCCAGACAGCAATCAGCGCGGCTGCACCTTGAGCGACAGCCGCAATTCGCTGATCTGTCGCGTCCCTTCTGGCCAAGCAGGTTCGGGGGCGGTTAATTGGCCTAGATAGGTTTCGTAATTGAATCGCGGCAGCGTATCATCGGGCTGCGGCTGTAAATAAGCTGTCCTAATGGCCCCGTCCCGCGCAGCAACCAGCTGCGGCATGCGGCCACGATCCATCAGATTAGCCACCAAAGAGGTGATAAAAACCGTTTTCCCTGCGCGGCTTAACCCTGTGACACCTAGGCGAATAACGGGGTCGGAAAACGGCGCGCTCAATGTGTCGGTGACGGCATCAACGCCGCGAACGATCTGATCTGCGATGGAGGCAATGAGCACGTGGGCCCTCCTTTTGGCGGCTTCAGACCCTAGATAGGCGCTCTGCCGCCCCTTGTGTAGGGATTGATTTCCGCGAGGCCTCCCCCTAAGCCATGCGCATGCCCCGTTATGCCCTGCAAATCGAATACCACGGCGGACCATTTTCAGGATGGCAGCGCCAAAACGATCAGCCCTCCGTGCAGGGCGCGATCGAGGCTGCGCTGGGTAAACTTGAGGCGGGCGACCATACCATTGCCGCCGCTGGGCGCACCGACGCAGGTGTGCATGGATTGGGCCAAGTTGCCCATTGCGATCTGGTGCAAAACTGGGATCCGTTCCGGCTCTCCGAGGCGCTGAATTTCCATCTCAAGCCCCTGCCCATAGCCATCGTGAATTGCGCGATTGTCGGCGACGACTGGCACGCCCGTTTTGACGCGACAGAGCGGCGCTATCTGTTCAAACTGGTCAGCCGTCGCGCCCCACTGACCTTCGAGGCGGGCACTGTCTGGCAAGTAAAACACCCGCTTGATCCCGTGGCCATGCAGGCGGGTGCCGACATGCTTTTGGGTCATCACGATTTCACAACCTTCCGCTCAACCATGTGTCAGGCCAAAAGCCCTGTCAAAACCCTTGATGAATTGCGCGTTGAAACGGTGCTGCGCACAAATGGGACAGAGTATCACTTTCATGTCCGTGCGCGTTCCTTCCTGCATAACCAAGTGCGCAGCTTTGTTGGCACTCTGGAACGTGTCGGCGCTGGCGCTTGGACGCCGCAAGACGTGAAAGCGGCGTTACAGGCAAAAGACCGCGCCGCTTGCGGGCCCGTCAGCCCCCCCGACGGGCTTTATCTGGCTGGCGTGACCTATCCCGAAAGCCCGTTTCGTTAAATCGGCAGTCTTTCGCTGGCATCTGACCGCATCGTGACTATGCATTTGCCTGCAAACGGGTTAATCAAACTGTTAAGAACAGAGTAAATTTACGCGGTCACGGGGGCCAGCGGCATGAAGCACACAGCACTATATTTGGTAGCGGCTTTGGCATTCCCGACCATGTCTTGGGCGCAGGATATCTCCTTCGAAATTACCGACGGCAGCGACATCCTCAAGGCAGCCATCCGCGACGCCTCGCTTGTTGCGGCCCTCGTGCCAGAAGATGCGCCTGCCCCGCAAGACTATATCGCAGCCGCGCGTGCAGATTATCGCCGCTTGCTCACCACGCTTTATTCGCGCGGGTATTACGGGGGAACAATTTCTATTTCTGTCAACGGCTTAGAGGCCGCCGATATCGCCCCGCTTGATGCGCCGTCGGCAATTTCTACGGTCAACTACGTCGTCAATCCCGGCCCACGGTTTACGTTTGGCGCACTTAGCGTCGCCCCGTTACCAACAGGCACGACCTTGCCAGAGACATTCCGGACTGGCGAATTTGCCCGTTCTGATGTGATCTCGGAAGCTGTCACCACAGGCGTCGAGGCTTGGCATAACACGGGCTATGCAAAGGCGACGGCTGGCGCGCAAAAGATCACGGCCAAGCATAACGACGCGGTCTTGGATGTTGCCGTGAATATCGACACAGGCCCGCAACTGACCTTTGGCGAGCTGACGATTTCGGGCAACAGCGCCGTGCGCGCCACCCGCATCGCAAAAATCGCGGGCCTGCCAACGGGTGCAATCTACAACCCCCAAGACCTTTTGGACGCTGAACGCCGCCTGCGCGAAACGGGCGCTTTTGACAGCGTTTCCGCCGTGGAGGCCGATCAGATCGGGCCCAACAACACCCTGCCGATTGAGCTGCAACCAGTGGATAGCAAACCACGACGGATCGGATACGGGATCGAACTGTCCAGCATCGAAGGCCTCAAAGTGTCGAGCTACTGGTTGCACCGCAATTTTCTGGGCGGCGCAGAGCGGTTTCGGGTTGAGGGCGAGATTTCGGGCATTGGTGGCGCGACGGGGGGCACCGACTATCTGCTTGGTGCCAGTCTTGATCGGCCTGCAGTTTACGGCCCCGACACCAATCTGTTTTCGCGGGCTGAAATCAGCCGATTTGACGAGCCTAACTACTTGATCGACAAGGTCTCTTTGGAGTTCGGCCTCAAGCGCCCGATCCGCGACGACATTGACGGATTTGCAGGCGTCGGCATTCTGGCCGCGCGCGAAGTCACATCGCTGGGCAACAAGACCTATACGCTGCTCACGCTCCCGCTGGGGGCAACAATGGAGCGCCGCGATAACCCGACGGATGCGAAGAACGGCTATTATATCAACCTTGACGCAACCCCGTTTGTGAACGTCGCGACCGGCGATCTTGGCTCGCGGGTGTTCGCGGACGCCCGCGTCTACAAAACCTTTGGCGAGACCGGTCGATTGACGCTGGCCGCGCGCAGCCAAATCGGCACGGTCATGGGCAGCGTAATCACCGACACGCCTGCCGACTTTTTGTTCTATTCGGGCGGTGGCGGCACGGTCCGCGGGCAAACTTACGACTCCTTGGGGATCACTTCGACAGTTGACGGGGTGACGACCACAACAGGTGGTTTGTCGTTCATCGGCGCGCAGATCGAGGCCCGTGTCGCGGTCACAGACAAAATCGGGGTGGTCGGCTTTTACGACTTCGGCCAGATCGGCGCTGATGCAGGCTTTGCAGGTGCCAATGAATGGCACGCAGGCGCAGGGATCGGGATGCGTTACAACACAGGCATCGGGCCGATCCGGCTCGATATTGGCACACCTGCGAGTGGCGACAATATTGCCCAAGAAGTCCAAGTTTACATCGGGATCGGACAATCGTTTTGAAGAAGATCATCGCATTCGCAGCCCTGACCGCACTGCCTCACGCGGGCTTTGCCCAAAGCCAAGAGGAAGAGGACAAAGGCTATTTGGTGACGCTGATCGAGGAAAACCTGTCAGGGGCCTCACGTGAAGTAAATATCGTAGGCTTTTCGGGTGCGTTAAGCTCGGCCGCCTCGATCACCCAACTGACCGTTGCGGACGCCGATGGCATTTGGCTGACCTTGGAAGGGGTCGTTTTGGACTGGAACCGCGCCGCTCTTTTGCGTGGCCAGATTGATGTCAACGAGCTGAGCGCAGAGCGGATCATCGTCGCACGCGCACCGCTCGCCGACACCAGCGCCCCAGCCCCAGAGGCCGCCCCTTTTGCCCTGCCAGACCTCCCCGTCGGCATTCAACTGGACGCGCTCAATGTGGATGAAATCATCCTCGGCGACAGCTTTCTTGGCGAAGAATTGCGCCTGAAGATCAGTGGAAGTGCGGCACTCGCCTCTGGCGAGGGGACCGCCGATATCGCAGCCGAGCGCCTTGGCGAAAAGATGGGTACATTCCAGATCAATGGCTCTTATGGCAACGAAAGCCGCATCTTAGCGCTCCTTCTTAATGTTGAAGAGGCCCCCGACGGGCTGGCCGCGACACTGTTGGAGCTTCCGGGGCGCCCCTCGGTAAAGCTCGCGATCGAAGGGACAGGCCCGATTGACGACTACGCCGCCCAGATTGCGCTGGCCACTGACGGGCAAGACCGTGTCACTGGAAATTTCGGGCTGCTGGCGGACCCCACTGGCAAGCGGATCAACTTTACCCTTGGCGGCGATGTCACACCCCTTTTCGCCCCCGAATACCAATCCTTTTTCGGCGACGACATTCAGCTAGAGGTGAGCGCCCGCGTAGCGCCCGAGGGCCCCGTCAGCCTTGAGCGGTTTGATCTGCAAGCCAAGGCGATCCAAGTTGCGGGCAGCGCGGACATTGCGGCACAGGGGTGGCCAGACCGTTTTACGGTCACAGGGCAGATCGCGGGGGAAAACGGCGCGGTCGTGCTTTTGCCGATATCGGGACCCAAAACCTATATTGATGGCGCAACGATCGACATCGCCTACGATGGTGCTGCCAGTTCCGCGTGGACGGCCAATATCGATGTGACGGGACTTGAGCGTCCCGGCCTTTTCATTCGCGATTTGGGCCTGTCAGGTGGCGGCGTTCTGATCTCTGGCGAGGGCGACGCGGTTGGCGAGGTCACCGCCGATTTGTCTTATAAGGCGTCCGGTCTTGAGCTTGATGACGCAGGTGCGGCAGAGGCCTTTGGCGATGTGATTTCGGGTGGGCTCAGGGCGGCCCGCACTGAAGGGTTTCCGACCCAGATCACGGATTTCACCCTGACGGGTCCGGGTCTTGAGGCCCAAGCGGAAGCCACTATTGAAGGCGCGGGTTCCGGCGTCAGGATTGCGAGCAATGTGCTGCTGAGTGTCGCGGCACTCGACCGTTTCTCGACTTTGGCAGGCCGCGACCTTGCAGGGTCTGGCGCGCTTGCTTTCAACATTGACACGACCCCGCTTGACGGATTGTTCGACATCATTTTGACAGGCGATACACTTGATCTGGCTGTTGGCATCCCGCAACTGGACGCTGTTTTCAAAGGGGCCGGCGTTCTGTCTGCCAATGCCATTCGCGATATCAATGGCACCCGCCTTGAGGCCCTGCGCGTCAAAACGGATGCCGCCGAGTTGACAGCAACCGCCGATATCACCACCGCGTCGAGCGACGCAAAATTTGATCTCGCGGTCACGGATGTCGGCTTGCTCGAACCAAAACTCAGCGGTGCGGCCCGTATCAACGGCACAGCGACCCGCGATCTTGACGGCATGATCCGCACGGAGCTGACGGCGGTTGATCAGGCCTCCGAAATTGTGCTCAATGCGGTGATTGGCACCCCAGAGGCAAGTCAGGCGATCACTTTCACCTCGACCGTCGCCACGCGCGATCTGGGGCACTATGCCGCCCTAGTCGGTCGTGACCTTGATGGCGCGGCAAAGATTGACGCAGAAGGCACCGTGCTGAACGCGGGCGCGGATATTGGCGTCGACCTTGTCGCGACTACCCAGGATTTGCGGGTCGGCGTCACCCAGCTTGATCCCCTTTTGGCGGGCAGCGGCACGTTGTCTGCACGCCTGTCCCGGATTGCGACGGATGAATTCCGCGTGGAGGGGCTTGATCTTAACACGCCGCAATTGACCCTGACAGGCAATGCCAATGGCGGGCTGAGCGGGGCTGCGAACCTTGATCTGGTGGCAGGTCTTAAGGACGTTGCGGTCTTGGGCCAAGGCCTAAGCGGACCGATGTCTGCCACGGTGAACGCGGTGCGCGACGCGGCCAATCAAGCGCAGGTGCGCGCGGCGATCACAGGCCCGGGCACCTCTGTCGTGCTCTCGACTGATGTTGACCCAGAGATGAATGTCACAGGCGACCTGACGGCGGATCTGCAAAACCTCGCTACATATCGCCGTTTGATCGGGCAACCTGTTTCTGGTGCGCTGTCCGCGCGGATCACTGGCGGGTTCAAGCCTGACCTCTCCGCCTTTAACGCAGCGATTACGGCGGAGTCCCGCAATATCGGGATTGGCAATCAGACGGTTGATCTGCTCCTCTCGGGCAAAGGCCGCCTGAGCGCCGACGCGAGCCTGCAAGACGGCAATTTGCGCGTGGCGGACTTTGTGTTGCGACTGCCAAACGTCGGGATAACGGGCGACGTTGGAGGCCAGTCTGGCACAGGGCGCGGCACGTTTGAAGCGACGCTGCGCGACGCGGGCTTGCTCACCGATCAGGTAAGCGGACCTGTCACCGCAACCGGTGCCGCCTCGCTTGATGGCGCTGGCAATTGGGGCATTGATGCGCGCGCAACCGGACCGGGCGGGATAGGTATGACCGTTGCGGGCCAATACGGCGCCAACGGCCAGCTCGATCTGACAGCCAACGGAAAGGCCCCGCTCGGGCTTGCCAATAAGGCGCTTGAGCCACGTCGCCTGTCGGGGGATGCCGTCTTTGACATTGCGGTCAATGGCACGCCGGGCCTGAACGCCATCTCTGGCCGTGTCGATTTACAAGACGCAAGGCTTACCGCTCCGACATTGGGGCAAGCGCTGTCGAATATCGTGGGCGGGGCCTCTTTTGCCAATGGGACGGCTGACCTCAATCTGAATGCGGATGTGCAATCGGGCGGACAGATTGCGATCAATGGTCCGATCACGCTCACCGCGCCACAGACGGCCGATATCGCGATTAACTTTGACCAAGTCGTGGTCAAAAACCCCGAGCTTTATCAAACGTCGGTTTCGGGCGGCATCACGGTGCGCGGGCCTGTGACAGGCGGCGCACAGATCGCGGGCAACCTGACCCTTGGGCAGACCGATATTCAGGTGCCCTCCTCGGGAGTCGGCGCGCTTGGCGACTTGCCAACCGTGAGCCATCTGGGGGCAAATGCCGCCGTCAATAACACGCTCGCGAAAGCGGGTGTTTTGGGCAGCGCGGCTGAGGACGCGAGCGCGCAAGGCACTGGTCCAAGCTACCCGCTTGATGTCACGATCAGCGCGCCGTCGCGTATCTTTATCCGTGGTCGCGGCCTTGATGCAGAGCTGGGCGGTAGCTTGCGGATTGGTGGCACGACCCAGAACGTCCAGCCCGTCGGCCTGTTTGAATTGACACGCGGGCGGATTTCGATCCTGCAGCAGCGGTTCGAGTTGACAGAAGGCAGCGCCTCTTTGCAGGGCAGCTTCGAGCCGTTTATCCGCCTTGTGGCCACGACCGAAGCCCGCACCGGCACCAAGATCAGTATCATCGTGCAAGGCCCCGCCTCCGAGCCTGAGGTCACTTTTGAATCCATTCCCAATCTGCCGCAGGACGAGGTGCTGTCGCAGTTGATCTTCGGGCGTGATCTGGCCAACATCAGCCCGCTGCAAGCCGTGCAACTGGCCGCCGCCGTGGGCACGCTTGCGGGCAAAGGTGGCGGCGGGATGATCGACAGCTTCCGGCAAGGGATCGGGCTTGATGATTTCGACGTCACCACCGACGAAGACGGCAACGCCGCTGTGCGTGCAGGTAAGTATCTGAGCGATAACATTTATACCGACGTCACTGTGTCCAGCGATGGCTCGACCGAGATTAACCTCAACCTCGACATCACGGATCAGATCACCGCCAAGGGCACCGTCGATGCTGCGGGCGATACAAGTATCGGTGTCTTCTTTGAAAAGGATTACTAGGGCAGCGCAACACGCGTTCTGCCCTAGGGTTTAAGCGGTCATGATCACTTTCGCGGGCGCGTGAAACGGGCAGCCGACAAAGTGGTTCTCGCCAAGATCAATCATCTTTGGCCGCTCGCCTGCACAACTGGCTTGCGCCTTCGGACAGCGGGTGCGGAAAACGCAGCCGGATGGTGGCGCAAGGGGTGAGGGCAATTCCCCTTCGAGGATCGGGCGGATGCGTGCCTTTTCCAGCTTGGGATCAGGGATCGGCACCGAGGAAATCAGTGCTTGCGTATAGGGATGCTCGGGCGCTGTCGTCAGCTTTTCAGCCGAAGCAGTTTCCATCTGACGCCCCAGATACATCACGATGATCCGGTCGCTGATATGCTTCACGACAGATAGATCATGGGCGATGAAGATCATCGACAACCCCATATCCCGCTGCAATTCCATCAACAGATTGACGACCTGCGCCTGCACCGACACATCGAGCGCCGAGACGGGTTCGTCGCAAATAATCAGCTTGGGCTTGAGGATTAGCGCACGCGCAATGCCGATCCGCTGGCACTGCCCGCCCGAAAATTCATGCGGATAGCGATTGATCAGATTGGGCAAAAGGCCGACCCGTTCCATCAGCTCTGCAACGCGCCGCTTCACCTCGACACGCGGCGTTTTCGGCTCGTGGGTGACGAGCGGTTCCGCGATGATGTCGCCCACCGTCATGCGCGGATTGAGGGCGGCGAGCGGGTCTTGAAAGATCATCTGCACGTCGCGGCGGTGCACGCGGCGCTGGCGCGTGTCCATGCGGGCAAGGTCCGCCCCTTCAAACAGGATCTGCCCGCCTGACGATGGCACTGTCCCCACGATAGCGCGGGCGAGCGTGGATTTCCCCGACCCACTTTCGCCCACAACGCCCAAACATTCGCCTGCCTTGATATGGAAGGACATCTGCGAGACCGCGTGGAGTCTCTGCGCAGGGGTCCAAGGCCAAGCGCCCTGTTTGTGCACATCAAACGTGACCGAGAGGTCTTTGACCGAAAGGATAGTGGACATCAGATGACCTCCGCAACAGGTAGGTGGCAGGCGCGGCGGCGGGTGCCGTCGAACGTGATGAGCGGTGGCCGGATGCTGGGGCAAGTGCCCGCAATCACTTGCGCACAGCGAGGCGAGAATGGGCAGCCTGCGGGCAAGTGCGACATGTCGGGCGGCTCGCCCGCGATGGTCGCCAGTTCGGCGTCGGCGCGGTCAAGGCGCGGCACGGCTTTTAGAAGACCCGCAGTTTAGGGGTGCGACGGCGTCTCGAACACATCTTCTGTCGTCCCCTCCTCCATGATCTGTCCGCCATACATCACTAGTGTCCGATCACAGAACCCCGCCACAACGCCAAGGTCATGGGTGATCAGGATCACGGCGGTGCCAAATTCGGTGCGGATGTCGCCCAAAAGCTGCATGATCTGCGCTTGCACAGTCACATCAAGCGCAGTTGTCGGCTCGTCCGCGATCAACAGTTTCGGGCGACAAAGCAGTGACATCGCGATCATGATCCGCTGACGCATACCCCCAGAAAATTCGTGCGGGAACGACCGGATACGGTTGGCCGCATCAGGAATGCGCACCGCATCAAGCATGCGCACGCTCTCGGCAATGGCTTGCTTTTTGCTCATCCCCTTGTGCAGGGTCAGCACCTCGGCCATCTGGTCGCTGATCCGCATATAGGGGTTGAGAGAGGTCATCGGGTCTTGAAAAATCATCCCGATCTCTTGGGACCGCACGCGGTTCAACTCTGACGCCGTCAGACTAATCAGCTCTTTCCCGTTGAACTTGACCGAACCTGTCGCAGCCCCATTGCGCGCCAAAAGGCCCATGGCTGCAAAGGCGGTCTGGCTCTTGCCCGATCCGCTTTCGCCCACGATGGCGATGGTCTGGCCCGCGTCGATCTCAAGGCTCAAGCCATTGACCGCATGCACATCGCCGTCGCCGGTTTTGAACGTGACCTTCAGGTCTTTGATTTCCAGAAGGCTCATATCAGCGGTCCTTTGGGTCGAGTGCGTCACGCAGACCATCACCGACAAAGAAGAAGGCAAAGATCGTGACGACGAAGAAGAAAAGCGGAAAGGCAATCTGCCACAGGGTGCCATATTGCATGGTCCCTGCCCCCTCGTTGATCAGTGCCCCCAGCGATGTGTTCGGCTCTTGTACACCAAGGCCAAGAAAGCTGATGAAGCTCTCGAAAATGATCATATTGGGGACCAGCAGAGTGGCGTAAACGATCACAATCCCAAGCAGGTTTGGCACGATGTGGCGCAGGATGATCTTGATCGGATGCACGCCTGTGGCCACGGCCACTTCGACAAATTCCTTGTTCTTGATCGAGAGCGTCTGCCCGCGCGCGATCCGCGCCATATCAAGCCAAGAAATAAGGCCGATCCCAAGGAACAGCATCAGGATGGACCGCCCGAAAATCACCAGCATCAGGATCAGCACGAACATGAAGGGGATCGACATGAGCACGTCCACGACCCGCATCATGACCCCGTCCAAGCGTCCGCCAAAGTAGCCTGCTGTGGCCCCGTAAAGCGTGCCCACAACCACGGCGACCAAGGCGCCCACGATGCCGACCATCAGCGAAATCCCCGTGCCTTGTACCACGCGGGCATAAAGGTCGCGCCCGTTGTTATCGGTGCCAAAGAAGTGCCCTGTCTCAATCGACGGCACCCCCATATGCGCGTTGCGCCCCGTGAGCGAAAAATCCACGAAATCGCGTTCCCATGCGGCGAAAAACCCGCCGAAAAGCGCGAAAGCCGCGACAAGCGCCAGCAAGACGAGCGAGACAACAGCCGCCTTGTTGCGCATGAAGCGCGTGCGCGCATCGGCCCAAAGCGAGCGGCCTTTGACCTCTGCCACGGCCATGGCGTCAATGACGCCCTCCAGTTTAGCGGGATTGGGAAGCATTTGTCTCTCCCTGCGCTTAATAGCGGATTTTCGGGTCTATCCATGCGTAAAGCACGTCAACCAGAAGGTTAAAGATAATCGTGAGGGCCCCCACCAAAATGGTGATCCCCATCATGACCGAATAGTCGCGGGTAAAGGCCGAGTTCACAAAGAATGTGCCGATTCCCCCGGTCGAGAAGAAGCTGTCGATCACAACCGATCCTGTGATCATGCCAACGAATGCTGGCCCGAGGTAGGACAGAACGGGCAGCATCGCAGGCTTCATCGCGTGTTTCCAGATCACACGGCGCATCGGCAGACCCTTGGCCTTGGCTGTGCGGATGAAGTTGATGTTAAGCACCTCAAGCATGGATGAGCGGGTAATACGCGCGATAGACGCCATATAAGAGGTCGAAAGCGCAATCACCGGCATCACCAGATAAGGCCACTCGCCGCCGTTCCAGCCGCCACCGGGCAACCAGCCAAGCCAGAGCGTAAAGGTCAAAAGCAGGATTGGCGCCATCACGAAATTCGGCAAGACCTGCGCGCCGATTGAAATCCCCACGGCGAGGTAATCCAGCCATGTATTCTGGCGAATGGCCGCAGCGGTGCCGAGCGAAATCCCCACGACGATCGCAACAAGAAAAGAGATCGCGCCATAGGTGAGCGTCACAGGAAAGCCTTGGGCGATGATGTCATTGACCGAACGGTCTTTGAATTTGAACGACGGGCCGAAATCAAAATGCGCCACAACACCCCAGATATAATCGACGATCCGCTTCCAGAAAGGTTGGTCCAAACCGTATTTCGCTTCGATGTTGGCCAAGACTTCCGGCGGCAAGGGGCGCTCGGAGTTGAACGGGCCGCCGGGGGCTGCATACATCAGAATGAAAGAGATGATGACGAGGATCAACAACGTCGGAACGGCCACGGCAAGCCGTCTGGCTACAAAGCTAAACATGTGATTAGGTCCGCGATTTTGAGTGCGAAAAAGGTGCCGCGCCCCCTGTTTCCATGGGGCGCGGCTGTGAGCAGCTAAAGGTTATTCACCAGCGACTTTATAAAGGTCTTTGGAGTACCAGTTCTGCTGGAAGTTGTCGTAGGCCCAGCCCTTCACGGTGTGACGGAGCATTTTGTCAGCCGAGTAGTGGTAGATCGGGATGATCGGCACGTCGCGTGCGATGATCTGTTCTACGGCTGTATAGTCGGCCTGTGGGTTGTCGGCTGTTTTGGCATGCGCCAAGAGCGCGTCAACTTCGGGGTTGTTATACTTGGCATCGTTGTAGCCGGACTCGGACTGCATCAGATCGAGGAAGGTCGAGGCTTCGGTATAGTCCGCACACCAGCCTGCACGGGCGATTTGGTAGTCCTGGTTGCCACGGGTCTCAAGGAAGACCTGCCATTCTTCGTTGCTCAAGACTGTTTCGACACCCAGCGTCTGCTTCCACATCTGGCTGATCGCGATGGCGATACCCTTGTGCGCGTCAGATGTGTTGTAGATCAGGTCAACCGTGAGCGGATTGTCCTTGCCGTACCCTGCAGCTTCCATCAAGGCGACGCCTTCTGCATTGCGGTCCGCTTGGGTCATAGAGGCTTCTGCGATGTCTGGTGTCTCGAAGCCAGCCGTCGCCCAGTGGGTGAAGGTGTAAGCGGCCTTTTGGCCACCTGCCAGCACGTTATCTACAATCACATCACGGTCAACAGCCATCGACAGCGCCTTGCGGACGCCAGCGTCTTGCAAGGCTGGGTTCCCGGTCTCTGTCATGTTGATGGTGTAGTAGTAAGAACAGGCGTTTGGCACGGACATGATGTCGTTTGGATATTCCGCCTCAAGTGCGGGGAACTGCCCCGACGGCACCTCCGTGCGGTCAAGCTCGCCTGCGAGGAAACGTGTCAAAGCGACGTTTTCATCGTTAATCACCAGCGATGTGGTTTTCTCGATGATCGTGTTCTCGTTGTCCCAATAGTTCACGTTGCGCTCGCGCACGAGCTTCTCTTGCGGCACATGCTCTGTCAGGACGTATGCGCCGTTGGACACCATGTTGCCCGGCTTGGTCCAGTCAGCGCCGAACTCTTCAACCACGGCCTGCGGCACAGGGAATGTGGTGTAATGTGTCACCATCTGCGGGAAGTAGGGCAGCGGCTGGGTCAGGGTCACAACGAGCGTGTGGTCGTCGGTGGCTGTCACGCCAAGCTCGGACGGATCCTTGTCACCCGCGATCACTTCGGAGGCATTCACGAGGCTCATCAACTCGATATACCAGCTATAGGGGGAGGCCAGCTCTGGGGACGCTGCGCGCTTCCATGCATATTCGAAATCGCCTGCGGTCACAGGCTCGCCGTTTGACCATTTTGCGTTGTCGCGCAGGGTAAATGTATAGACCAGCTTGTCATCAGACACAGTATAACCCGTCGCCACGCCTGGAATAAGGTTGCCGTCACCGTCTTGCGCCATCAGGCCTTCAAAGAGGTCGCGCAGAATGTCGCCGCCCGCGCTGTCTTCGGCCATGCCTGGATCAATGGAAGGGCTTTCGTCCAGATCGCGGTAGGTAAAGGATTGGTCCGTCGCCAGCACTTCGCCGGTCACAGGGTGCGTTGCATGGCCGTCTGCGAATACGGTCGTTCCCGAAAGGAACAAAACCGCAGCAGTTGTCGCCTTTAATGTTGTTTTCAGTGTCATGAGTATCTCCCAGTAAAAGTGCCGTTTTCCGGCCCTCGGTTTTCTTTGTCTCATTCGCCTCAAGGGCGCTGATGATCCATAGTTTGACTTGATGATAAAAATGGCAAGCGCAATTTCTGATTGACCTAGCGGCATTGCGATAATGCCTCCTCGTTATTGTGAAATGGGAAGGAATGGCCAAACGCGCGCATTGTCTTGGCGGGCCGCGCAACGCCGCTGTGCCCCTGCGCTCTGAAGACGCGGTCGGGCACGATTCGCGCTTCCGCTGCAGGCTGGTCTTTGCCCCACGCACGCACTACCTATCCCGCAGAAAACAGGAGTTGAGAGATGAAATCGTTTGATTTAGCCAAGCGCGATGGCCTGCCAGATGCGCTGCGGGTCTTGCTGAAAGACTATCCGCGCAAGCTTTGGGAAACCGATCCGGGATTTGACGGGCTAATCCGATTTTGGCTTGAGCGTCACATGATGTTCCGCAAGGTTGTGGCCGAGATGCAGAGCGATGCCCGCAGTTTCGTCGATGCAAAGATAGAGCCGAACCAATACGCCGCCCGCCTGTCGCGCTATGGCGGCATGTTTGTGAATGGGCTGCACGAGCACCACACAATTGAAGATACCTATTACTTCCCGAAACTTGCGACCAAAGACAAACGCATCGAGGGCGGCTTTGCTATTCTGGATAAGGATCACCACGACATTGACGAGCTGCTTAACGCCTTTGTCGCCAGTGCAAATGGCATCCTGCAAGCCCGCGATAAACGGACACAGATGCATAGTCTTGTGGGGCATTTTGAGGCCGAACTGACTGGGCTGGAACGCCTGCTGGATCGGCATTTGAATGACGAGGAAGAGTTGATCGTCCCCGTCATTCTGAAGTTTGGTGCCGCTGACCTGAGTTAGGCGCGGTTCATCCTGTTCGCAATAAGGTCATCCACAACCGACGGATCGGCCAGCGTGGATGTATCACCAAGAGCAGCATAATCGTTGTCGGCAATCTTGCGCAGGATACGGCGCATGATTTTGCCCGAACGCGTCTTTGGCAATCCGGGGGCCCATTGGATCAGGTCCGGTTTTGCAATCGGCCCGATCTCGGAGCGTACCCATGTTTCCAGCTTTTTGCGCAGCGCGTCAGAGGGTTCTTGATCATTCATCAAAGTCACATAGGCGTAGATCCCCTGCCCCTTGATGTCATGCGGATAGCCCACAACAGCCGCCTCTGCCACCGCCGCATGAGCAACCAGGGCGCTCTCGACTTCTGCGGTGCCCATACGGTGCCCTGACACGTTGATCACGTCATCGACGCGGCCCGTGATCCAGTAGTACCCATCTTCGTCACGACGGCAGCCGTCACCTGTAAAGTAGTAGCCTTTGTAATCCGAGAAATAGGTTTGCTCGAACCGCTCATGGTCGCCCCACACGGTGCGCATTTGACCCGGCCAGCTGTCTTTGATGCACAAAACGCCTTCGACGCCATTGCCGTGGATCTCTTCACCTGTTGTTGGCTCCAGCACGACTGGCTGGATGCCGAAGAACGGCAACGTTGCCGAACCGGGCTTTGTCGCCGTCGCACCCGGTAGCGGGGTTAACAAATGCCCGCCTGTTTCAGTCTGCCACCATGTATCGACAATCGGGCATTTGCCCTTGCCGACGACATCATTGTACCAGTTCCACGCTTCCGGATTGATCGGCTCGCCGACCGTGCCCAAGATGCGCAGATCGGACAGATCGTGCTTTTCAACAAAGCTGTTGCCTTGGCCCATCAACGCGCGCAGCGCGGTGGGGGCTGTGTAGAACTGATTAACCTTGTGCTTGGCGCAAACTTCCCAGAAGCGGCCCGCATCTGGATATGTCGGCACACCTTCAAACATGATCGTCGTGGC
This sequence comes from Yoonia sp., assembly GCA_029252195.1. Lineage (GTDB taxonomy): Bacteria > Pseudomonadota > Alphaproteobacteria > Rhodobacterales > Rhodobacteraceae > Yoonia. The sequence goes on along the minus strand of JAQXBV010000079.1, from coordinate 21,533 downwards.
CCCGTTCGCAAGCGGGCCATAGACGATATAGCTGTGCCCCGTGACCCAGCCCACATCGGCGGTGCACCAAAAGATGTCGCCCTCTTTGTAATCAAACGTATATTCATGCGTCATGGAGGCATAAACGAGGTAACCGCCAGTGGTGTGCACCACGCCCTTGGGCTGACCTGTGGAGCCGGAGGTGTAAAGAATGAAGAGCGGGTCTTCTGCATTCACCTCAGCTGGTGCGCACTCCGCAGATGCGGCTGCCGAAAGCGCGTTGTAATCAAAGTCACGCCCTTCGGTCCATGTTGTCTGACCGCCAGTGCGCTTGACCACGAGACACTTCACGCGGTCATCGCAATGCAGCAAGGCTGCGTCTGCGTTCGACTTCAACGGCGTCGCACGGCCGCCACGCGGCGCGTAATCCGCAGTGATCAAAACTTTTGCGTCCGATCCGTTGATCCGCGCGCCCAGCGCATCCGCACTAAAGCCCGCGAAAACGATCGAATGGATCGCACCGAGGCGCGCGCAGGCCAGCATTGCGTAAGCGGCTTCTGGGATCATTGGCAAATACAGAACAACGCGGTCACCCTTGGTGACGCCCAAATCCTTAAGCACATTCGCCATACGGTTGGTCTTGTCGTGAAGCTCTTTATAGCTGATGTGCAGCGCTGCTTCCTCGGGGCTGTCCGGCTCCCAGATGATCGCTGTCTGATCGCCACGCGTCGCAAGGTGCCGGTCGATGCAGTTTGCAGAGACGTTCAGAGTCCCGTCTTCAAACCACTTGATGTTCACATTGCCCATCGTGAAGTCACTGGACTTCACTTTTGTATAAGGCTTGATCCAGTCAACGCGCTTGCCCTGCTCTCCCCAAAACGCGTCTGGATCTGCGATTGACGCGGCATACATCGCTTCGTATTTGGCCTTATCTGCATGGGCGCCAGCGGCCATTTCAGCTGATGGTGGATAGAGTGTGCTAGTGTCAGACATTGACGGTCCCCCCGTATGGAAATTCTATAATTGCCGGGCCAACGGCCCACCTCCCCGCTCCCCTCTCTCCTCAAAGAAAAGCGTTCCTTGGCGGCATCATGTGAGGATTCAAGTCAGTTTCCAAGTCAAACTCGGTGTGCGGGCCATCGTTTTGTAAAATTCCCTCAATAACCAGAGACTTTTTGAAAAATTCTTTACAAGCACATCTTAAGATATTCTTAACTTCGCATTAACTATTTGTTTATATTTTAGATCGAACAATATGGCTCTTGTTCATGCGCATGTTAGCAATACTCATCCTTTGTATCACCGCGAGCACGGCGTCTGCAGGCGCGTGGTCGCGGACCAAAGGTGAGTTATTCATCGCGGCGGGCGGCAATTTCCTTTTGTCGGAAGGCGCACAGCTACCCGTTCATTACGACCCGACCCTTTATGCCGAATTTGGCGCCTCAGAGCGTGTCACCCTCGGGCTTGATCTGCATACCGCGGACGCAGGACGCATCGGTTCGGTCTTTTTCTTTGCAAGCTTTCCGATAGGCGACTTGGAAAGCCATAACAAATTCGCGGCTAATTTGGCTCTCGGGGCGCGTGCAGACGTCAATCACACCCCTGAAATGCTTTGGCGCGGCGGAATATCATGGGGGTACGCGCTAAAGAACGGCTGGCTCTCAATCGACGCAACCGCCACTTATGGCACGCGAGACAGCACCTTTCGCCCGAAAGCAGATGTAACTTGGGGGCATACTTGGTCCGAGGATTGGATGACGACCCTTCAATTACAAACGGGTCAAGGGTTCACCAACGACGTCTATGCCAAAATCGCACCGTCCCTGATCTATAGCTATAACGACAGCGTCAAACTCCACTTGGGGGCCGTCAAAGGTCTAACGGGTGACCGCGGTGCTGCGCTCAAGTTCGAAACTTGGCTCACCTTTTAGCCGATGATGACGCGGATAAGACCCAGCCCAAGTAACAGGGAAAGCGGCCCATAGGCATAGCGGTCCAACGTCGCAAATGGCTCTCGCGGGGCCATGCGGCGCCAGAGCGGCACCCAAGACAAAAGTCCTCGCAGGATCAAGACCAGTGCGGCTAATCCCAGCAGAATATCGCGCGGACATGATGGCTCTGCCGTCAACGACATCACGACCGCCACCAAAGCCCCTGCGACAAGAGCGCAGGGAATAGGCCCAGGCATCCGCGTCGCGTCTTTCGCACCAACCACCGACCTGACGAGCTTTGCTTCGTCACGCAGCGGAAACCAAAACCCGAACCCCCATAGGGTATGGATCGCGGCTACGACGGAAAAGACAGCAATAAGCGATGAGGTAAGAATCGTCATGCGCATATCATACGCCGAAACGGGCAAACAAAAAGGGACACGTCATGCGTGCCCCTTTTTCATTCATAATACGTTCAATCTTTAGATCGGATTATCCATCCGCACGACAAAGCGAACACGACCTTTGACAGCCTTACCCCAGCCGAACTTGACAGAGCGATTGCCAGTGCCTTGTCCTGTTTCCACAGAAGGGGCGATGTATTCGACCGCATTGCTGGAATTACGCAGATCCCCATCGACGGCGACGGATTCTACATATCGGGCGCGCCCACGGAACGGGAGGTAAGGTTCGGTATCTGCCGTCCAGACCGATGCAGCCGTGGCTTGATTGTGGTCGATTGATGCGGGGTTGAACACCTCATCTGTCACCCCATGAAAGGTATTTCCCGAAAAATTTACCGTCCGTATGCGGCTATAATCAAGATCGGCGAAAGTCGTATCAATCTTTTCAACCCGGTCAATGAAGCCGTTGATAGACCTGAATACATTGCCGACAACGCCTAGCCCGTGAATAAAGTGCCCCGGTCCATAAGGCTTGATCACGATAAATTTGAACGAAGCCGCGACGTTGGAGGCAAAAAAGATATTTCCGGTAATCGTCATGCCCCCGAACGAGAACTGATTGCCCAAGGCAGGCTCTGCGCTGTGTTCGTTTGTCCATTCAATAAAGCAGTTATCGATATAGTTTGCGCAGATGACCGAGACGGGGTTGGTTGCTATGAAGACAATACCCCCCGTGCGCACACCGTCTTGCTGGGTGTCGCCTTGGAACCAGTGGTTGCCAGTGATCAGCGATGTGACCCCACCAATCACCGCAAAGTGTCGAAACATCATGATCCGGTTGTCGCGGATTTTTACATCATTCGCATTCGCGTTCATCGCGATACTCTTGCGCGACGGCACATTCAGCGCGGTCTCGTCAGAGTTGAACTGACAGCGATCCACCATCATGCCTTGGCACCCTGTGCCAATTGAGGTCAAGCCGCGGTCCTTTGGGCGCGTGAAGAAAGAATCCCTGACTTGGAAAGTAATCCCGCTCTGCGCCAACATCACGCCGCTGGCAAACCCGTTGCCTTGGAATTCGATGTCATCGAGGACAAACTGGCTAAGGCTTTGAAACCCTGAGAAATCCAGCAGATACTTGAAGCGCCGGAAGGTAAAGTTCTGCGTGCCTTCCGCGTCATAAAGAGGCACGCTCAAATAAACGATTTTTGCGCCGACGTTGACTGAACTCACATAGACTTCGCGGCCGACGCCACCACCTTCAACGAGCGATCCGACCTGCACATTCGCGATATTGATCACATTCGAGAGGCGGGTGGGATCGGAGGCCGAATAGGTCGCTTGAGATGTCACAACCGTGGTATTCCACCCGCTTGAACTTTCCGCCTGAAACTGGCCGTTACGGATCACGCGACGGGTTGCGAAAGTGGTGCGTAATGGGTCAGCCGCCTGCATATCCACAGGCTCGGAGAGCGAAATGCGCCGCCCGCACAGATCCAGCGACTCGTGGTCCAAAAAGTTGAGCTAGGCTTGAAAGGCTTTCTTGAAGGCCAGCGTTTCATCTCCAAACGCATTCAAATAGCTCTCGTAATTAAAGCCTTTTTGCAAAATGAACCGCTTGCTAGTCGGCTGCGTCACCGTGCCTTCGAATTTGATCTTGCTCTCGATTGTCACATCGTTAGCCAGCTTGCAAACACCCGCTGGCACCAACACTGTGCGGCCATTTGCAGCGGCGTCCGCAGCCTCGAACGCAGCACTATCGTCCGTGGTGCCGTTACCAATTGAACCATAGTCACGCACATCCACCATCGACAACATATCGCGGACAAAAACACTCGTGACGTCTTCGATTTCAATATCGTCAATGCGCACAAGACCGCCGCTTAGGCCGGTCAGATCAATGCCAAAGTGCCCGTAGGCCGCGTTTGCCCACACCATATCAACGCCGCTGCGATCACCCGTCGCCACGATTGCACTGACCTCGACCACTTCACCGTAAGTCGTCAATTGCGTACTTGGGCCCATCTCGATCAACCCACTGACTTTATTGCCATTGGCAAAGGCGGGATAACCCGCAATGCGGACCGCTGGCATCGGACCCGCGACTGCTTTGAGCTTCGCGCGCACTTGCAAGTAACAGCCCGGCAACAGCGGCGTTTCCCCCATATAGCGGACCTTTGCGACGGTTGTCGTTTTCTGGACCTCCAGACACCCGGAAAAGTCCTGATCCGCCGCGACGAAAACACCCGTGCCGCTTACGGCATATGTATCCGAACCGGGCGTGCCGTCACCGCTCGACCAGACACCCAAACCTGCGGAAAACGGGAGTGGCGCAAAAACGATCCCGCCTGTAATTGCCTTGTTCATGAATAACCCTTTCCAGAAAGCCAATACAAATGCGGTCCGGAAAAGTCGCCGGAGCCTTCCGCCTAGATTTAGCTGTCAGGGGTAAAGGGCTACTGAGAGCACCGTGACGGTGCGCCGCGCAACACCTTAGGCGCTCAGGTCAGGGGGTGGCACATAATCCACGCCATCGATTTGCCAGCCCTGCGGTGTCTCAAGCATCTTATAGTCAAAGACAAAGGCCCGCCCATCTTTGCCCGTCACTATCACGCGTTGGAAAATGGCTCCCCCCTCCTGTCGCTGCGCTAAAAAACGCGCAGAGGCGTTATCCCAAATCATCGGGAACGACCGCTCAACCATGATGCCGAAATTCTCGGGGCCGCCAAAAATGCGCTTGATCGCAGGGCTCGCAAAGGTAAAGGCCCGCGCAATGTCGCGATCTTGAAACGCCGTCAGCTGATCAGAAATCACATTGTCAAACGCCTCTTGCGCAGACGAAGCCCCCGCATAAACGCCTACGGCTGATGATAAAACCAGTGCTCTGATACGTTCCAATGCCGCCTCCATCCGTTAAATCTATCTTAGATACGGATGAAAGCGGCATTTAGTTTCATATGGGCTTAGGCCGCCAGTTGCGCCTCGATCAAGGCAACCGTCTCGTCGACCCCGTAAAGTGCGATGAACCCGCCAAAACGCGGCCCTTGGCTTGCACCCAAGAGGACCTCGTATAGTGCGGTGAACCAATCGCGCAGTTGCTCGAAACCATGCTCTTTGCCAACCGCAAAGACCATCGACTGCAAGGCTTCTGCATCCAAACCGCCATCCCAAACCTTCAGACGCGCGACCAAATCTTCCATCGCAGCGCGCTCTTGATCAGAGGGTGCGCGGAACACCTTCTCCGGCTTCACAAAGTCATTGTAATAGCGCACCGCAAATTCCGCAGCCTGATCCATTTGCGGGTTTGTTTCCGCAGATGCGTCCGGCGCATAGCGCTTGATAAAGCCCCAAAGCGTATCCTTGTCTTCCGCACCAGAGACCGACGCGAGGTTCAACAACATCGCAAAAGGCACGACCATATCTGAGGCCGGAACATCAGCCCCGTGAATATGGAACACGGGGTTGTTCAGCTTACCCGCCTCGTCTTGCGTGGCGTAGGCACGCAATTGCTGGTGATACTCGTCAACAGCCTTTGGGATCACGTCAAAGTGCATGCGCTTGGCGGTCTTTGGCTTGAGATACATAAAGTAAGATAGGGATTCTGTCGCCGCATATGTCAGCCACTCGTCGATGGTCAGGCCATTGCCAGAGGTCTTTGAAATCTTGTGACCATCGGCATCCAAGAACAATTCATAGGTGAAATGCTCTGGCGCACGACCACCCAAAACGCGGCAAATGCCATCGTAAATTGGCGTATTCGTCGCATGGTCCTTGCCATACATCTCGAAATCCACGTCGAGAGCCGCCCAGCGCGCGCCAAAGTCGGGCTTCCACTGCAACTTACAATTGCCACCTGTGACGGGGACGGTGATTTCGGTGCCATCGACGTCGTAAAATGTGATCAACCCGTCTTTGGTCACATTCTTCATCGGCACATAAAGCACCTGCCCTGTTGTCGGGCTGATCGGCAGGAAAATCGAATAAGTTTCACGCCGCTCGTCACGCAGCGACTTGAGCATGATCGCCATGATATCGTCATAGCGCTCTGCAGAGCGGATGAGGATTTCGTCCATCTTGCCCGCTTTGTAATAAGCGGTGGAACTGGCGAACTCATACTCAAACCCGAAGGTATCCAAGAAGGAATTCAGCTTGGCATTCATATGATCGCCAAAGCTGTTGTGGGTCCCAAACGGATCAGGCACCGCCGTCAACGGCTGCTGCATGTATGGCTTTAGCGCCTCTGGGTCAGGCACATTACCCGGAATCTTACGCATACCGTCCATATCGTCCGAAAAGCATAGCAACTTGGTTGGAATATCCGAGATCACTTCAAACGCACGGCGGATCATGGTCGTGCGACCAACCTCGCCAAACGTCCCGATATGGGGCAAACCGGATGGGCCATAGCCCGTCTCAAACAAGACATAGCCCTTCTCGGGATCCTTCTTTTCATACCGTTTGAGCAAACGGCGGGCTTCTTCAAAGGGCCAAGCCTTGGAATTCATCGCAGCGGCACGCAAATTGGTCATAGTATCTCTCAACGGTTGAAATGGCGCCCCAATGGCTATCCATCGCGCTCTCCCTATTGCGCAGGGGGCGAGGCGTCAATAAATCGGGTGTAGATTGAAAAGGAATATTGAAATGACACCAGACGCAGCAATGACCGGACAAGACGCACTTGTGGCCCTGATGGTCGCGGTATCTGCCTCCGACGAAGAAATACGGACCGCAGAGCTGGTTAAAATATCAAATACAATCAACCACCTACCCGTATTTGCCGAATATGACGCCGACAGGCTGCCCCGCGTGTCGAAAATGGTTTTCGAGCTTTTGGAGCAAGAAGACGGCTTAGAGGCCCTATTTGGTCTCATTCGCGATGCACTCGACGAGCGGCTTTTTGAAACAGCATATGCGCTGTCATGTGACGTTGCAGCCGCCGATGGCGCGATCGAACAGACCGAAGGACGCATGCTCGAAGAGATTCGCTACGAATTGAACATCGACCGCTTGCATGCCGCCGCAATCGAGCGTGGCGCACGCGCACGCCACATGACGTTCTAATCTAAGAGATCGGCCAGGACCGCCCAGCGCTGCAGCAAAACCTGCTGGAGACGCTTGGCATTGGTATTAAATGAAATCGAGCCGAAGGGCTGCTCATCTTGCGACAGCTTGCCTTTCTCGCGCGCGTCCAAATCCGCCGCAAAGATCGCAAACGCCAGATCGCGCCCGCCCGCCGTCCGTAAATACCCCGCAAGGCACGCCACAAAATTCAAAGTCCCCGTCTTGGCCAAAACCTTTGCGGGGTGATCTTTCAATGTCTGACCATCCTCATTTTTAAATGCGATGTCTTTCATGATAGGGAACAACTGCGCTTTCGCACCCCCTGCCGTGAGCAAGCCAACCATATCTGCCGCAGAAATGCGCGATGCGTCACTTAACCCTGAATGGTCCGCAAACTGCGGGGAAATCCCCGCGCGCGTCTTCGCCCATTGCGTCATACCCAGCGCCGATGTGCGCAGCCCACGCTTTTGCCCTGTCCGCTTTTCAGTCGACGTCATACCTGCCGCTTCGGCTGTGATATTCGTCGAATACTTCAACATATCACGCATAATATCCGAAAGCGGCGGGCTGTCGAAGCTCGCCAGTAAAACGCCATCAGGCAGGTCGGGCACCTCGACAGGGGATTGCAAAACAATGCCGTGACTGCGTGCAAATGCGGCAAAAACCTCGCCCGCATAAAGCGCGGGATAACGCACTGGCAGCCAGCGCGACCCGCCATTGCTCAGCGCCCCACGCGCCACGGTCCAGTTGTCAAGATTGCCGCCATCCGCATAGGTGAAGGTCGGCACTTCGCGGTTCACAATCTGCATTGTCGCCACGGTCACATCGGGGCGATAATTATCACTGCGTGCATCCATCGTGACGCTGTAATTGCTTCCCTGCTTCTTCCACTCAAAATGGACGCGGTTGTAATTGAGGTTCAGCCCCGTGATCGCCGGATTATAGCCCAGATAGTCAAGCTGCTCCGCGTCGATCTCGTCCAAATTCGGCAAGGCCCCGTCATAGACATGAAACGAGCCGCGCACCTCTTTCAGGCCTGTCGCCTTCAACCGCTCTGCGAGAACCGCGAGGTCGTCGGTGATCAAATTCGGATCACCGCCACCGACCAAAGTCAAATCACCATCTAAAATACCACCTGAAATGGCTCCCTTAGCAATAATGCGCGTTTTAAACCGAAAATCAGCCCCAAGCCCTTCCAGCGCATAAAGCGCAGTCACGGCCTTCGTTACACTCGCAGGGGGCTGCGGAATATCCGCCTCATGCTGATCAATGATCTCGCCTGTCTGTGCATCCGCTACCACAATACCCACATGCCCCGTCACCTCGGACGCTGCCACCACCTGCGCCAATGTCTGGCGCATTTCCGGCGTCACACGGTCCGCAGCCGTCGGGCGCGCAGTGGGGCGCAACGACACCAGTGGCGCATCGGCCATCGCTGCACTCCCTGCACTCATCAGCATCGCCAAAAGCGCTCTGCGGGATACCAATTTACGCATTCCACTCACCCTTTGACCGTATCGCCGTCGAGGACGCATCCGACATCGACATATTCACAAAACACCACCTTGGGGCGTCCCCGCGCGCCAAAGCTTGCGACGCGCCCCCCTGTAACATCGCCCCACGATAAACAAACGCCGCCTTCGACAGCCGCGCGGAAATCCGGTCGTTTGGCCGCGCTAGCACACCAACAGGGACATTTTCCATAATCCACTTCCAATCCTGCCAGCGATGAAGCTGCGCCAAATTGTCCGCGCCCATCAACCACACAAAGCGCACCCCCGGATAGCGCGCTTGCAAGGCGGCGATTGTCTCAGCCGTGTAACGGGTTCCCAAACGGCTCTCGATATCCGTCACCGTAACTCGCGGATGCTGCATCAATTGCCGCGCCCGCGCCATGCGGTCAGCCAAGGGCGCAGGACCACGTTTTTTTAACGGATTGGCAGGACTCACCAGCCACCAGACGCGGTCAAGCCCGAACCGCTTGAGCGCTGTGCGCGTGATATGCACATGCCCCTCATGCGCAGGGTCAAACGACCCGCCGAGCAGGCCAACGACCTGCCCCGCCTTCGCAATCGGAAAGCCTTGCGTCACGTCTTAGGCGTCCAATTCCGCAGAAGCCGCCCAAAGATTGATCTGCTCTTCATCGGCATATTGATCAATCAAAGCCAGTTCTTCGGCACTAAAGGCCAGATTATTGATCGCGCCCACACAATCAATCACCTGCGACGGTTTGGAGGCACCAATCAGCGCCGTCGTAATTCCGCCCCCGCGCAAGACCCAAGAAATCGCCATCTGCGCCAAGGTTTGCCCGCGCCCTTCCGCGATCTCGTTGAGCTTGCGGATATTGCCGACCGCTTGGTCTGTTAACATCGAAGGGAATAGCGACTTGCCCTGCGTCGCGCGCGATCCTTCTGGAATGCCACCCAGATACTTTTTGGTCAGCATTCCCTGCGCCAAGGGCGTAAACGCGATCGAGCCGATCCCCAAATCCTTGAGCGTCTCTTTCAGCCCATCGCGTTCGACCCAACGGTTCAACATGTTATAGCTTGGCTGGTGGATCAAACAGGGCGTTCCTAGATCCTTCAAGATCGCGACGGCCTCGCGCGTGCGCTCGGTATTATAAGACGAAATTCCCGCATAAAGTGCCCGACCGGAACGCACGATATAATCGAGCGCACCCATCGTTTCCTCCAGCGGCGTTTCAGGATCAAAACGGTGTGAATAGAAAATATCGACGTAATCAAGGCCCATCCGCTTGAGCGACTGATCACAAGACGCGACCAAGTACTTGCGGCTGCCCCATTCACCATAAGGGCCGGCCCACATGTCGTAACCCGCTTTAGAACTGATAATCAGCTCGTCACGGTAGCCCTTAAAATCCTCTGCCAGAATCGAGCCAAAGGCGTGCTCCGCCGATCCAGCGGGCGGGCCGTAGTTATTGGCCAGATCAAAATGGGTAATCCCATTGTCAAAAGCAGTGCGGCAAATCGCCTGTTTGGTTTTATGGGGCGTATCATGGCCAAAGTTGTGCCAAAGCCCCAAGGATACGGCAGGCAATTTCACGCCAGATTTACCACAGCGATTATACACCATGCGATCATAGCGGTCGGCGGCAGGTACATATGTCATGTCAGGCTCCAAAAATGTTTGGGTCAAACGAACCACTTAGCGGGTCAACTGTCAAACCAAAGGCGCTTGCCTGTTTCCCCGATTGCCCCTCGCGCATAGCGACGCTATCTAAGGGCAAATTCCTAACCCCGAGCGGAGCGTCGCAAAATGGCCAGCAATCAATTCGTCTACTTTATGGACGGTGTGTCCAAAACTTACCCTGGTGGTAAAAAAGTATTTGAAAACATCCGTCTGAACTTCCTGCCTGGCGTGAAAATCGGCGTCGTCGGTGTGAACGGCACAGGTAAATCAACCCTGATGCGGATCATGGCAGGTCAAGATAAGGACTTTGTCGGTGAAGCATGGGCCGCAGAGGGCGCGCGCGTCGGCTACCTGCCACAGGAACCACACTTAGACGAAAAGCTAACTGTACGCGAAAACGTGATGCTAGGTGTGGCCGACAAAAAGGCCATTCTCGATCGCTACAATGAACTCGCCATGAACTACTCCGACGAGACCGCAGATGAAATGGCGCGCCTTCAGGATGAGATCGACGCGCAAAACCTCTGGGATCTCGACGCGCAGATCGACGTCTCTATGGAAGCGCTGCGCTGCCCCGCAGACGACGCGGATGTGACCACACTGTCGGGCGGTGAACGCCGCCGCGTGGCGCTTTGCCAGCTCTTGCTTGACGCGCCCGACATGCTGCTGCTCGACGAGCCGACCAACCACCTCGACGCCGAAACCATCGCGTGGTTGCAACAGCACCTGATTGATTACAAGGGCACAATCCTGATCGTGACCCACGACCGCTATTTCCTTGATGCGATTACGGGCTGGATTTTGGAACTCGACCGTGGCGCAGGCATTCCGCACGAGGGCAACTATTCCAGCTGGTTGGAAGCCAAGGCAAAACGCCTTGAAAAAGAGGCCAAAGAGGACAAGTCCAAGCAGCGCACCCTTGAGCGCGAACTTGAGTGGATGCGTCAGGGCGCCAAAGCCCGCCAAGCCAAATCCAAGGCCCGTATCAGCGCCTATAACGACCTCGCCAACCAATCTGAGAAAGAGAAAATGGGCCGCGCCCAGATCATCATTCCAAATGGTCCGCGCCTTGGCTCCAAAGTGATCGAAGTCGAAAACCTCAAAAAGGCGATGGGCGACAAGCTTCTTATCGAGGGCCTCTCATTCGATCTGCCGCCGGGCGGCATCGTCGGAGTGATCGGCCCCAACGGTGCGGGTAAATCCACGCTCTTCTCCATGCTCACGGGGCAAGTGCAGCCCGACGAAGGCTCCGTATCCTTCGGCGACACGGTCAAACTGTCCTACGTCGACCAGTCCCGCGATGCGCTTGATCCAAACGCCACCGTTTGGGAAGAAATTACAGGCGGTGCAGAGATCATCGAACTGGGCGAGGCCTCGATGAACTCCCGCGCCTATTGCTCGGCGTTCAACTTCAAGGGCGGTGACCAACAAAAGAAAGTCGGCCTCTTGTCAGGCGGTGAACGTAACCGCGTGCACATGGCGAAGCTGTTGAAATCAGGCGGGAACGTCCTGCTCCTCGACGAACCGACAAACGACCTCGACGTGGAAACTCTGCGCGCCCTCGAAGACGCGCTGACATCCTTCGCGGGCTGCGCTGTCGTGATTTCCCACGACCGCTTCTTCCTCGACCGGATTTGTACGCACATCCTCGCGTTTGAGGGCGACGCCCACGTAGAATGGTTCGAAGGCAACTTTGAAGACTACGAAGAAGACAAAAAACGTCGCCTTGGCGCAGACGCTTTGGAACCCAAGCGTATGAAGCACAAGAAATTCGTGCGCTAAATCAGACCGTTGGCGGCAATTCTTTGTTGAATTGTCGCTGCACATCTTTCTGGACAACCTCAACCAAATATAAATTCAATTGACCGAAGTTCACCTCATTCCCGCATGGATTGGAATGAGGATTTAAATTGAGATCAATTTTTGCCGCTGTCGCATCGTGTTGCATTGCCGTCATGATGCCGACGATCACCTCTGCCGAAATGGCGTCGCTTTTGGGTGGAGACGCCTTTCAAAGCGCGCGGCGCTCACTCCTGAAAGGCACCAACACCGCATTGGCTCCCGATCAAAATGGCGGTGCAGGCAGCCTGTTTGCAGGAAAAGGAGGACTCGGACTCTTCGCGCCACATCCCAAGCGCGAGAGAGTGACAATCCAGAATGTAAGCCTCCAACAGTTGCAATCGCGCCCCCCTACGTCAGGTCCGGCAGAGCGGATCTTGCATTTGATCAGCCTCGCGGAGGCGGGAGCCAAAGGCTATGACGCGGTGCAACATGGCGCCAAGCAGCGGCCGTCGCGAGCCCCCACCCAAATGACCATCGCAGAAATTTACGACTGGATTGACCGCACGCCTGGTCAGCCGCACGCAATCGGGCGCTATCAATTCATTCCCGCGACCTTAAAGCGACTCATGAACGAGCTTGGCCTGAGCCCACATGAAACGTTCTCGCCGCAGGTGCAAGACAGGCTCGCGCAGGTCCTTTTGACAGAAGCGGGTTTCAACGATGTGGCACGCGGCGTGATCGGGCGGCGCGCCTTTATGAACAATCTCTCGCGGATTTGGGCGGGTCTCCCAAACTCCACCGGAAAATCACATTATCACGGCTATGCAGGCAACAAGGCGACAATGACATGGGCGCGGTTTGACGCAGAAATGCGGCAAATTTTCCCGAACAACACCTGAGGCCTATTTCCGTTTTACGAACTCAGTCAGAATCACGATTCTTTGCCCCTCAACGCGGCCCTCAATATGGCCTGCATTGTCTTGCACCAAAGAAATGCCACGTACAGCCGTGCCGCGTTTGGCTGTGAAGCCCGCACCTTTAACAGGCAAGTCCTTGATCAATACCACCGTATCGCCGTTCGCCAAAACAGCGCCGTTCGCATCCTTGTGAACCAAAGTCACCGCTGCCGCGCGGGCAGCAACATCGGGTTCCATCATCATGCCAAGCTCCGCCTCGGTGGCCCAAGCCTCGCCAATGTCCCCCAGTTTGCGCCAAACGGCAATCTGGACCGCGGGCTCAACAGACCAAGCAGCCCCCTCAAGCGCCCGCCAATGCCCAGAAGGCGCAGGCTGGTGGCCGGCACAAATCGCACATAAGACGACGTCATCCGAAGACGTGACATTCACATGTTCCAATGCGTCTATTCCACCGCAGAACTCACAAATCCCTCCGGAACGGGTCAAAAGTTCATCAAATGTCATCACATTCACCTCAAAATTCATCTCATTGCTCGGCAATGGGCGCCGTAAGTGCCGCGGTCAAGTTCGCAACAGGTGCCACATGCAAAAATATTTTTAGGTTTTGCCCTAGAAACGCCTTAAAGTGATTGAAATATCGAACAAATTGAACAAAGGACCATCTAATGTGTCTCAGAATTATGTTCGCAGCAGTGTTCGTCGGCGCAATGGCAGCCGTCATCGTCATTTCGTCTTATGATATCGGCCTCTTGCTTGGACTGGGCGTCTATTCGGCGTCGGGCACAATTTTCATCATAGCGCTCGTTTTATTGATGCTCAAAGAATCGCCGATCCATCTTCGGCAGTTCGACCCGTTCGAATAGGTTGGCCGCGCTGCGCAACGATAACCCTTGCTTTTTTTGTGGAAATAGGGCATTGATCCCGTGCAGACGTTATTCTATCTCGACCCACTGTTTTCCTTTTCGGCTACAGTCTTCGATATTGCACTGACTAAGCCGCGCTGTCGCACTCCGCGGGCAGACTGAAAAAAAGGAATATTACCATGGCTACTGGTACAGTAAAATGGTTCAACGCAACTAAAGGCTTCGGCTTTATCGCTCCAGATGGCGGATCCAAGGACGTTTTCGTTCACATCTCCGCTGTTGAGCGTTCTGGCCTCACAGGCTTGAAAGACGACCAGAAGGTCACTTTCGACATCGAAGCTGGTCGTGACGGCCGCGAATCTGCGGTGAACCTGGCTCTGGCCTAAACACCCTGCGGGGCGCCCGTTTCATACGGGCGTTCCACTCCGCTGGCCTAAGGGCGCGAAAACACTCCCCCAAATAATCTTGATTTTGATTTAAACTGCGCTCAATATTTCTGTGCGACGTCGTATTCTATCGACCACTGACCCCATGTCGGCCCAGTCTTTCGATCTTGATTTGACGAGCCAATCCGCTGCACTCACGCAAGCGGTGAACATGGAGAAAGCAAAATGGCTTCAGGCACAGTAAAGTGGTTTAACACGACAAAAGGCGACGGCTTTATCGCCCCGGATGGCGGTTCAAAAGACATCTTCGTTCATATTTCCGCTGTCGAGCGCTCGGGGCTGACGGGTCTCAAAGACGATCAAAAAGTCACGTTTGACATTGAAGCGGGCCGCGACGGTCGCGAAAGCGCCGTCAATCTGGCCCTCGCATAATCGCATAAACGAGGCGCCTAAAACAGGCGCCTCTCTTACCGCGCAGTTTCGACCAATTCCAAGACGGACGGTCCCATCGCAGCAACGATCAATTTGACGCCGTCCTCGTTGGGGTGAATGCCGTCGGACTGCATGAACTGCAAAACCGCGTCTTGCGTGCCAGCCTCTGCCAACAAACCCGCAAAAAACGTCGGGAAAAGCGGTACGGCATATTGCGCGGCCAAATCCGCATACATCGCGTCGAAGGCTGTCTTAAACTCAGGACCGTAATTCGCGCCCGCCGTCAAACCCACCACAAGCACATCCACTTCCGCTGCCACCGCTTTCTGGAGAATCCCTTCCAAATTCGCGCGGCTCACGGCAGGGTCCAACCCGCGCAGATAGTCATTGCCTCCAAGCGTGAGGATCATGGCATCGACATCAGGCGTCAGCGTCCAATCGACACGCGACAGGCCGCCAGCGGTCGTATCTCCTGAAACACCCGCGTTCAAAATGACGGCATCTGCCCCTGCAGCCTCCAACCATGCTTGCAACTGCGGCACAAAACCCTGATCACGCGGCAACCCGTAACCCGCTGTCAAACTGTCTCCAAGTGCCGCAATCGTGACCGTTTCTGCATAAGCGGCCCCCGAAAACACACCAATTGCTAAACTAAGGTTGCGAAGGCTGCGCGCCGCCCCATATCCAAGTCTATATCCCAAACCAAAGGCCCTTTTTATGTCCAACCCGATACTCTCGCTCACAAATGCTTCGCTCTCTCTAGATGGGAACGCGGGTAAGGTTGATATTTTGCACGGCATCTCCTTGGATGTCGAGACGGGCGAAACATTGGGGCTTATTGGGCCAAGCGGGTCGGGCAAATCGTCTCTCCTGATGCTGATGGGTGGGCTAGAACAGGCCTCCTCTGGCAAGATCACCGCCTTGGGCGAAGACCTGACTGACATGAACGAAGACCAACTCGCCCGCTTCCGTCTTGCTAATATGGGGGTGGTGTTCCAATCTTTCCACCTGATCCCGACAATGACTGCACTTGAAAACGTCGCGACCCCGCTTGAACTTGCGGGTGTTCAAGACGCGTTTACCCGTGCAGCCGCCGAACTTGACGCCGTGGGCCTCGGCGCGCGGAAAGACCATTATCCCGGCCAGATGTCCGGCGGGGAGCAGCAGCGTGTGGCCCTTGCCCGCGCCTCTGCGCCTCGGCCGAAAATCCTGCTTGCGGACGAACCGACAGGCAACCTCGATGCGACCAACGGCGCGGCAATCATCGAGCTTTTGTTCGATTTGCGCGACAAACACGGGGCGACCCTGATCATGGTCACCCATGCCGTCGACCTCGCGGCGCGCTGCGACCGGATCGTCAATCTGTCTGACGGGCGCATCGCATGACCCTCAAAATAGCATTGAAATTCGCGCTGCGCGAACTGCGTGGCGGCCTGCGCGGCTTTCGGGTGTTTCTGGCATGTCTGGCTCTTGGTGTGGCTGCGATTGCGGCCGTTGGCACCGTGCGCGCGGGGATCGAGGCAGGTCTTGAAAAAGAAGGCGCAGCCCTCTTGGGGGGCGACGCGGAAGCAGAATTCACTTACCGTTTTGCCCGCGAACCAGAGCTTGCCTGGCTCAATAGCATCGCCACGCAAATTTCAGAGACCGTTGATTTCCGCTCCATGGCCGTCGTCGGCAGTGGCGATACGGCAGAGCGTGGTCTGACCCAAATTCGCGCCGTCGACACGGCCTACCCGCTCGTGGGCGCGGTCACGCTGGACCCGCCGATGCACCTTGATGCCGCCCTCGCCGATTTCGGGGCCGTTATGGAACGCGTGCTCGTCGACAGGCTCGGGCTTACGGCAGGCGACACCTTCGCGCTTGGCACGCAAACATTTACCCTGCGCGCCGTGCTAGACCGCTACCCGGACAACGCATCAGGAGGCTTCGGCCTCGGGCCGCGCACGATTGTGCTCACGACTTCGCTCGCAAACTCAGGCCTCTTGGCGGAAGGTAGCCTGTTTTCCACCCACTATCGCCTTGATTTACCGGAAGGTGTTGATCTTGCCGCGTTAGAAGTTGCGGCCGAAAGCCAGTTCCGCGACTCTGGCCTGCGCTGGAGAGACAGCCGCCGGGGCGCAGGCGGCACCGCGCGCTTTGTCGAGCGTATCGGCGCGTTTCTGATCCTCATGGGGCTGTCCGGGCTTGCGGTTGGCGGCGTCGGCGTCTCTGCGGCTGTGCGGTCTTATCTGGCGGCAAAAACCAGCGTTATCGCGACGCTCAAGACCCTCGGGGCCACGCGCAAAACCATCTTTCTGACCTATTTTAATCAGGTCGGGATTCTGACTCTTGTTGGTGTCAGCTTGGGCCTTGTTTTGGGCGGAAGCGTCCCGCTTTTGCTTGCCCCCGTCATCACCGCGCAACTGCCCATTCCAGCGGAGTTCACGCTGCAATTCGCCCCCCTCGCCGAGGCTGCAATCTACGGCGTCCTCGCGGCCTTGATCTTCACGCTTTGGCCACTCGCGCGCACCGAACAGATCAGGCCAGCAACGCTGTTTCGGGATGCATTCGGTAGCACTAACCGATTGCCCGCGCTGCGCTATTTGATCGCGACGGCCCTGCTGATCGCCACACTTCTGGGCGCCGCGATCTGTTTTTCGGGCACAGTCTGGCTGACACTTTGGACAGCAGGCGGGATCATGGGCGCATTGCTCATCTTGGTCTTCGCAGCTTTCCTTGCGAGGATTTCGGCACGCCGTCTCAGCGCTTGGACGCGCGGAAAACCCGCGCTTCGCTTGGCCCTTGGTGCGATTGGCGCACGCGGTGGCGAGACAACCTCCGTTGTGTTATCGCTCGGCCTTGGCCTTGCGGTGCTGGCATCGGTCGGACAGATCGACGGGAACCTGCGCAAGTCGTTTGCCGACGAATTACCCGACGTCGCACCCAGCTATTTTTTCGTGGACATTCAGCCCGACCAGATCGAAGGGTTTCGCGACCGTGTCGAGACAGATCCGAACGTGCGCAAAGTTGAAGGCGCACCGATGCTGCGCGGCATCATCACCCAGATCAACGGTCAGGACGCCGAAGATGTTGCGGGCGGTCATTGGGTCGTGCGCGGTGATCGCGGTGTGACCTATGCGGCCACCCTACCCGAAGGCAGCGACATCACCCAAGGCGCATGGTGGCCCGAAGATTATGCAGGCCCCCCCTTGATAAGCTTCGCCGCCGAGGAAGGGGCCGAAATCGGGCTCGAGCTTGGCGATACGGTCACGGTCAACATTCTTGGGCGCGATATCACCGCCACAATCGCGAGTTTCCGCAATGTCAGTTGGGAAACAGGCGGCATCGGCTTTGTGATGACCATGAACCCCGCAGCGCTTGCAGGCGCGCCCCATAGCTGGATTTCGACCGTTTACGCCACGCCCGAATCCGAGGCCGCAATCCTGCGTGATCTTGCAGGCCAATACCCCAACATCACGGCAATCCGGATCAGAGACGCTATTGATCAAGTGATCGAAGTGGTGAGCGGCATTGCTGCCGCGACACGATACGCAGCCCTTGCCACGCTGGTCACTGGCTTTTTGGTGCTCATCGGCGCGGCCGCCGCGGGCGAGCGCACGCGCACCTATGAGGCCGCCGTGCTCAAGACGCTCGGCGCATCGCGCGCCCGCATCTTGCTCAGCTTTGCCTTACGTGCGGCGCTCTTGGGGCTTGCCGCGGGGCTTGTGGCCTTGGTCGCTGGCATTTTGGGCGGCTGGGCTGTCACGACCTTCATCATGGAGGGTGACTATGCGGTGATCTGGTCGAATGCCCTTTTGATCATTGGCGGCGGTGCTGCGGCATCGCTGATTGCGGGTCTCGCCTTCGCGATCCGGCCCTTGGCTGCGAAACCAGCCCGCGTCCTGCGGGCACGGGACTGATACGCGCGCGCATGAAAAAGGCCGCCACGGGCTGAGGCGGCCTTTTATTCAGTACAGCCGCTCTTAAAGCTTGGGCTTATGGGCCAAAAGCGGCATCACATCCGCCATCTCGGGGCCGCGCTCGCGCCCTGTCACGGCCTTGCGCAGCGGCATAAACAGCCCCTTGCCTTTACGACCAGTCGCGTCTTTGACGGCATTTGTCCAGCTTGACCAACTATCGGCAGCATAGGGAGGATCGCCTAGCATATCAAACGCTTGCGCAATAAACTCGCGGTCCTCATCACCAACCAGCGGGACAGCGCCATTTTGGAAAAATGACCACCAATCCGCGATATCGTCCAGCTTTGTGATGTTGCCCTTGATCGCATCCCAAAAGGCCACCTTCTTATCGGCAGGCACGTCGGTCAAACGATCCGCGACATCTTCGGCTCTCAATGTCGCCAGATAGCGCGCGGTGAGCGGCCAGAGGTCTTCAACGTCGAACTTGGTTGGTGCAGAGCCGAACTTTGTCACATCAAAGCCGTTCACGATCTCTTCAACCGTCGCGCGCAATTCGACTGGCTCGGATGACCCCAACCGCGCCATCAGCGACAAGACCGCCTGTGGTGCGATCCCCTGCTTGCGCAAATCGCGCAAAGCCAATGTTCCCAACCGCTTGGACAAAGCCTCGCCCTGCGGACCGGTCAACAGAGAATGATGCGCAAAGCGTGGCACCGTGCCGCCAAGCGCCTGCATGATCTGGATTTGGGTTGCCGTGTTGGTCACATGATCAGAGCCGCGCACGATATAGGTGATGCCCATTTCCACGTCATCAACGACCGACGCGAGCGTATAGAGAATCTGCCCGTCGTTCTTGAACAAGACCGGATCGGAAACCGAAGCCGCGTCAATCGAGATTTTCCCGATAATACCGTCGTCCCACTCGATCCGCTCAAGATCCAGCTTGAACCGCCAATGCGAGCCACGCTCGGCGCGCAGCTTGTCCTTTTCGGCGTCGGACAGGTTCAGAGCCGCGCGATCGTAGACCGGCGGCTTGCCCATATTGAGCTGTTTTTTCCGCTTCAGGTCCAGCTCGACAGGTGTCTCGAAACATTCGTAAAGACGGCCCATGTCGATCAGTTTCTGCTTTGCAACCAGATACTTATCCATACGCTTGGACTGATACTCCATGCGATCCCATGTCAGGCCCAGCCAAGTCAGATCATCCATAATCCCTTGCACATATTCGTCCTTGGACCGCTCTGGATCGGTGTCGTCGATCCGCAGCACAAAGGTGCCGCCATTTTGACGAGCGATAGAATAGTTGAACAAGGCGGCACGTAGGTTACCGATGTGGATATAGCCGGTTGGTGACGGCGCGAAACGTGTTGTGGTCATGACCTAATCTCCTGTTGCCCTACGATGTGTCAGACCGCGCGGAAATTGTCCAGTTAGGCCTTTAGGAACGCAGATTGCAGCAGTGAAAATACGCTAGCGAAAGGCGGGCCCATGCGCCCAAACAGTCATCGAGACCCGAGACCCTTCGGTCACTGGCGTGACGCGGTGCAAGACATAGCTGGGAAAGATCGTGACCGTGCCGCGTGCGGTATTCGCAGTGACGGTGTGGCTTGACGGCATGACCTCCAATAGTCCGCCGACATAGCCGTCAGGCTCGGAAAGTTGCGCCACCAGCGTCAGCTTGCGCTTGCTCGCAATCCGCCCGTCGCCGATATCACTATGCCAATCGAAATGCCCTTCGCGCGCGCTGTCATAGTGGGCGACTTGCACGCTTTCCATAAACTCGGTCACGTCAAAGCCAAAAGTATCCCGATTGGCCACGCGCACCAGATCAATCACCTGATCCATGACCCAACCTGTATCGGGCACATTATCAAGCCACACCAGATCGGCGCGGCGGATGTTGTGATCCTTGTTCTGGCCGACGAGCTTGGCATCCTCGGGCGGCACAGTTGCTGCTTGGAACAAAATCCGATCGCAATCCTCCTCCGAGAAGGCCGCAGGAATAGTGTGTACGGCCAGCATATTTGGTGCTTTCAAGGTATAATGAGCAAGCGTTACGCTTGCCCATCGCCAACAGCAAGTAAAATGCTATCGCATCTCCATGATCTTGCCGAGCAGGCCGTTATCAATGGTGAATTTCATCACATCTAACGGGTCAGTGGTGACTTGCGTCAGCTGCAAATCCGTCACCGCACAGCGCTGCGCGCTGGCACTTTGCGAAGAGACTTCGTATTTGAGTTCGCGCATAATTTGCGAGTTCACCAGCCAGAAGAGCACTTTTTCGCGCGCAATCTTGGAGTATTGGGCAGAAGCATCAGCCCGCTGTTGTAGCGTTCCGCCACCGGTGAAATTGGCGTCGCAAGTAAACACAAAGGTCGCATTACTAATAGACGCGGTCTGATTGCGGTCGCCGCGCACGCCTTGGTGGAAATATTGAATTGGCTTGGCGGTCACAAGCACACCATTTGCGATTGTTGTGTCAACACGCGGGGTTGAAGCCCCACAGGCCGCAAGACCAAGCAGCGCCACGAAGGAAAAGTGTTTTATACCGCTGCTACTCCAAAATCCGAAAGTTCTCGTGGGTTATGACGTGGAAGTTGTCTGACACCTTTTCGCGGAATTTCGTCCATTCATGCGGGATGGTTTCGCGCATGAATGCGAGGACGGCGTCGGCGAACTGTTTCTGATTTGGGTAGTATCGATTATGGGTCACATATTGATGCAAGACG
>JAQXBV010000078.1 GCA_029252195.1 Yoonia sp. | reverse complement strand
ATTTCATTCGGGGCAAACCAGATTTTGACGCAAATCGGTTTCTCCAGTTCTTCCGCCGGAACGTCATCCGGAAACGTCAGGCTTTCAGATTAGACCATCCTTTGGATGTGAAAATACCTACGTGGTCATAACCACGTAGGTATTTTTGAATATCCGGATTAGGACCGTTTTTTTGGTTCTATCTCGTAAGGATTGATTGCAATGGTGGCAATGAACCTTTAGTAGCCCGCGCGGGAAATGGTGATCAAATCGCCTATGCCGTTTTCGGCTGCTCCCTGAAACTCGATGGTGATCTTGTCACCGGCAATGAGATCAGCGGGCAAGGCAAAACCGGCCGGAACAGTCCAGACAGTTTTATCATCCAGCACGATGACGTTGTCGACCCGGTCAAATGCAAGGACTGTACCTGTAACTTCATCGGCAAATGCGGGAATAGCCGAAGCGATGATGGTAATTGCAGAAAGAAGAACGCGCATTGGCGAACCTCCTGGTTGAATGCAAACTGACATTGATCTTGCTCACGTCGTTCCGCAATGAGTCTTATGAGGCACTGCAGAAATAATTTGATGAACTTCCGTCCGGCAAGCTGCCAACTGAAATTTCTCTCGGGTTATTCAGATCCCACGACCACATTCCAATAACAAAACGACTCCGAAGTCCGTCTTACGGGTGTCTTGAGTCTGTCGGGGTCTGCACCCTTGCTGGCCGAAACCCATTTCCAGTTCGAAGAACGCACCTGTCATCGCACTCTTGAATGTTACGGCATGACTGAAACCAATATGAACACGTCCAACCCCTTTGAGGGCGAGCGCCGTGCGGGGACAGTCGGTTTTCCACTGCCGGGTGTAGAGTTGAAAGTCACTGATCCGGAAACGGGTAACACTGTCGCTCAAGGCGAGGTCGGTCAGATCGAAGTGCGCGGACCAAATGTATTTCAGGGTTACTAGCACATGCTGGAAAAAATCGCCGAGGAATTACGTGCCGACGGGTCTTTCATCACAGGCGATCTGGGTCTGATTCACGAGGACGGTTATGTCACCATCGTTGGCCGCAACAAGGACCTGATCATTTCGGGCGGTTACAATATTTATTCCAAAGAGATCGAGTTGATCCTCGACGACCAACCCGGTGTCTTGGAAAGTGCTGTAATCGGCGTTCCGCATCCGGATTTCGGTGAAAGCGTTGTTGGTCTGATCGTCGCCAAACCCGGTGCGACCGTGACAACTGAGAATATCATGGCTGTTTTGGGAAAAAAACTTGCGCGGTTCAAGCAGCCCAAAAAACATCATTGTGATGTCTGAGTTTCCACGCAATATAATGGGAAAGCTACAACAACATGTCCTGAGAGAACAGTTTGAAAATACCTTTGAAGCCCCAAAGTCATAGTCGGAAAAGAAAAGCGTCATCGGGGCAAAAGATCAATTCAGGTCAATAATGCGAAACCCTCTTACCTGTCTGCAAGTTACTCCAGCCGGACCCAGAATGGAAAAATATCATGGCACTCACAGCAATAATCGAAGCGCATGGCGGACCAGAGCAATTTAAGCTGGTGGACATGGAAGTTGGCACGCCAGGTATGGGTGAGGTCCGCATCGCCCATAAAGCTGTTGGATTGAATTTCATTGATGTCTATCAGCGCACAGGGCTTTATCCGATGCAATTGCCCCACGCGATGGGCATGGAGGCTGCAGGTGTTATCGAAGCCGTGGGTGAGGGGGTTACACACTTGAAAGTGGGTGATCGTGCCGCGTATGCGTCGCAACCCCCGGGTGCCTACACGCAGGCGCGTGTGATGCCTGCAGCTCAGATATGTCCGCTGCCTGATGGTATTTCGTTCGAGGAAGGTGCGGCGATGATGCTGAAGGGGATGACGGTAGAATATCTTTTCCACCGCACGACGCCTTTGAAATCGGGTGACACCGTGTTGTTTCATGCGGCCGCCGGCGGTGTCGGACTGTTGGCCTGTCAGTGGGCGCGCTCAGAAGGGATCACATTGATTGGCACTGCGGGTACAGATGAGAAATGCCAGCTTGCCCTTGACCACGGTGCCACTCATTGCCTGAATTACCGCACCAGCGATTGGCCTGCGCAAGTCCGCAGCCTTACCGATGGCAAAGGTGTCGATGTCGTCATGGACGCCGTTGGTAAGGATACGTTCGAGGGGTCTCTTGCTTCGTTGAAACCGCTCGGCATGATGATCACTTTTGGTAATGCCTCTGGGTCGATACCCCCTTTTGATTTAGGCACGCTTGGCAAAATGGGATCACTGAAAATCACGCGCCCCACCTTGTTCACACACATCGGGGATCACGCCGTCTGTCAGTCAATGGCGCAACACCTTGGCCAAAAAGTGCTGTCGGGTGACGTAAAGATCATTATTGGTCAGCGATTTACCTTAAGCGATGTTGCCAAAGCACATGAAGCGTTGGAAGCCCGCAAGACAACGGGCAGCACTATTTTAGAGATTTGAGCACAGGTGCTTCGTTAAGGCATAGGAACGTCCGTTGTGAATTTGGGAACAGAGTAGCCAGCTTGCACAGCCGGGCGCACAGCGATCCGCAGATACCAGTCCTTGATGTTTGGAAATGCGTTCAGGTCTACCCCTTGCCACTCAAAGCGCGACACCCAAGGCCAGCATGCCATGTCTGCGATCGAATAGGTTCCGCGGTCAGGCCCTGCGATAAAATCACGCCCGTTTAACCGGGTGTTCAGGACGTTATATAACCGCTGCGCCTCGGTGGCGTACCGCATTTCAGCGTATTCCGATTTGCCTTTGTTGTACTTTAAGAAGTGATGCGCCTGTCCCAGCATCGGACCCAAGCCACCCATTTGCCACATCAGCCATTCAACCATGCGCCAATATTCGTCGCCTTCGCATTGAAACTTTTTGTACTTGTCCGCGAGGTACATCATGATCGCCCCGGTATCCATCATCTGAATACCGGTCTCATGATCGACAATCGCGGGTATGCGGTTATTCGGCGCGATTTTCAAGAAATCTGGTGCGAATTGTTCATCGTTGGTGATGTCGATGGGGTGCACTGTGTAAGGCACGCCCAGTTCTTCAAGTAGGATCGACACCTTGCGGCCATTCGGCGTTGTCCATGTATAAAGATCAATCATCGCTCAGCCTTTTCTATTTGTTGGTTCACATTCAGGATATTCAGAGTTCGGACGGGTGTTCCTGTCACGTCAGGTCTATCCGGTAGCCAGAGCGTGGGAAGTGCACGCACACTGTACCCACATCCTCGGCGGTGCGTTCTATCACAACTGTTTCTGCATCAGCATAGCGAATTTTACCAACGACAGGTTGTTCACCCCCGTTTACGTCAGGCTTGATTGTCACGGATTGCCCAACCGAAAGGCCCTGCGGGTCGAAAGCATCCACACCGATATCGGCAGTTGGCTCCAGTCCTTTCGCACGCGATATGGCATCCTGCGGGTCCATTGTGCTGGGGCTGCCATGGCCGATTTCGCGGATGTTTTCCTCCCAACGAACAATGCCTTTAAACTCGGATAGAAACGACGGCCCTTCAGACCAGCGACCCCGCAAGAACCAGATAATATGGTGAAATTGTGCTTCTATCGCAGCCGGTTGCGCGCCCAGCAAAAAGTCTCGCCCGTCCGATAATTGCGCGTTCAGCCATGATAAAGGCGCGCGCATTTGAGAAACAAGATGGGGCAAGTCTGCATTGGCCTGTTTCAAGCATGCGGCCCAATCTTCGCCCAGATAAAGCCGACCACGATCCGCAGCAAAATCTTTGTCCAGACCATCACCTGCCGCGCCCAGAACGTGTCTCACTACCTGATCGAACAAGGGACCGTCCGTCCACCGACTGAGGCACCACATTAACCCATGTTCAGGCGTAGGCATGATGGTGGGGGAGGGGTGCCGCTGTTCAAGTCCGCGGATGATACACTGGCTGTCACAGTAGATGTCCGCCCCGATTTGCATGACCGGCGTGCGCCGATACCCACCAGTGAGGGCGGTCAGCATCGGTTTGGGCGGCAGGCGCGGGATTTCCACGCTGCGCCATGCAAGACCTTTGATACCAAAGACAACTCTGACTTTTTCGGCAACAGGGGACTGCGGGTAAGCGTGGAAAATCACTTCGGTGGTTGGATCGGACATTTTGGACTCCTTTTCGACTTAAATGGTCAGAGTTGCACATTCAGCTTGGCCGCCGGCGCCGGGAAATCATCAACTATTATGTCGTGGGTCGCAGTTGCTCAGGATCAGGAGGGCCGTTAACACTCCATTCTAGCGGTCGTTTTACAAACGCGGTCTTGTAACCTCGGCTTTTGGCTGCATCCAGATCGAAGTTATGGTAGGCGAAAATGCAGATTTATGACGGCTCAAATTGCAGAAATTGCGCGACCGTATCGTAGGCTTCTGGCAGCACTTTATATTTTCCGATCGCCGCGCAGGAAAATACGGCATCCCATGACAGGCCATTGCGGCGCGTTGTATCCATGATGATGCGAAAGCTGAGGATCGTGAACAACGCGCAGATATATCTTTCGCGTAGCATTGCCAAAACCGGAGGGAATTCAGGCCAGCATTTGAAATTGTGACGCTCCTCTTGGGTAAATGCGTCGAGACCTTGTTCCGTGATGACTTCTTCAAGCGCCATATGATGCGCCCCGTCAAAGTTGTAGGCCGGGGGCGCATCGTTTCCAAGGTTCACCATCTTGCCAAGGCCCTTACGGCGCATGTCATTCGCCAAATCATGCCGAAAGCGGTCAAGCCCGTGCTTGGCACCTGTCGCAGCCAATATTTGTGGGAACCCGCCGAGCCAGTCCAAGATCGTACCGCCTGTTCAAAAGTCAGGGAGCGGATTTCGGATGTGCTCATCAGGTCCTCCTGTGGTCAGCTTGATTGAAGGCGTTTGAACAGCGCAGATGTATCCCAGCGCCCGCCACCCATTTTTTGTACGTCCGTGTAAAACTGATCAACCAGCGCGGTCACCGGCAGGCTCGCACCGTTGTCATTGGCCGTGTCCAGACAAATGCCCAGATCCTTTCGCATCCAGTCGACCGCAAACCCGTGCTCGAAATGATCGGCAAGCATAGTCTCATAGCGGTTGGACATCTGCCAACTGCCCGCAGCACTCTGACTGATCACCTCAACCACCGCAGCACCGTCCAGACCTGCCTTGGACGCAAAATGCATCGCCTCCGACAGTCCCTGAACCAGTCCGGCTATGGCGATCTGGTTACACATCTTGGTCATTTGGCCCGCGCCACTGTCCCCAATCCGGCGGCAGAGCTTGGCATAGACGTTCATCACTGGCTCAGCCCAGTCATAGTCGCTTTGATCTCCACCACACATGATGGAAAGCTGGCCATTCTCGGCCCCGGCCTGACCGCCGGACACAGGCGCGTCGATAAATGCGATGCCTTTGGCCTTTGCTGCCGCATAAAGCTCGCGGGTGACGGCGGCGGAAACAGTCGTATGATCCACAAAAGTGCTGCCCTCGGACATTGACGCAAAGGCCCCGTCACGGCCAAGGCAAACCGCACGTAGGTCATCGTCGTTGACGACGCAGGCCATCACCATTTCCGCACCTTCCGCCGCAGCGGCGGGCGTGGACGCAGCGCTGCCACCGTGCTGTGCGACCCATGCGTCGGCCTTGGCTTTGGTGCGGTTATAGACCGTGACGGTGTGGTCTGCTGCGGCCAAATGGCCCGCCATAGGATAGCCCATCACGCCGAGGCCCAGAAACGTCAGTTTTGTCATTGTTTTATCCATCAGTTCTAAAGAAGATCACGTGGGGTTTTCCCAGCAAAGAAGGCATCCAGATTATCGAGGGCCCGAAAGCCCATCGCATCACGCGTTTGCCGCGTTGCACTACCGATGTGCGGCAGCATGAAAATGTTCTCATATGCCGCAAACGCAGGGTTCCCACCCGGTTCGGTCTTGAAGCAATCAAGGCCCGCAGCGGCAACGTGGCCTGTCTTAATGGCGATGATCAACGCATCTTCGTCCACAAGGGCACCGCGTGCCGTGTTCACGATCACAGCCCCGAGAGGCAAAAGAGCCAACTGTTCAGTGTTCATCAAATCAGTTGTTTCTGGCGTTGCAGGGCAGTGCAAGGAAAGAAAATCTGCGACGCCCAGTAGGCTTTCGACATTGTCATGATACACAGCACCCTGCGCCTGATCTGCGGGCAATTCGCTGCGGTTATAATAATGGATTTCCATGCCGAAACCACGCGCTTTGGTTGCAAACGCACGACCAACGCGGCCCATGCCGATGATGCCAATACGTGCGCCCGTGACTTGCTTGCCAACCATGAACGCGGGCGACCAACTGTCCCAAGCGCCAGTACGCACGATCTTGTCGCCTGCAACTGCGTGACGCGCAGCCCCCAACATCAGAAGCATTGCAAGTTCAGCAGTAGCATCCGACAGAACGTCTGGCGTGTTGGTGACGGCAATGCCGCGCCCCTTGAGGGCAGGGAGGTTGCAATGATCGACGCCGACAGAATGGTTCGCGACGATTTTCAAGCGGTTCGCGAACTGCGCGACAACATCGGCACTGAAATGTTCGGAATGGCACGGAATAATTGCGTCGAAATCGGCACTGCCGGCGATAAGCTGTTCCGCTGTGCCGGGCTGGTCGTCGTGATTGATTACAACGTCATAATCACGCGCGGCACGTTCCAGCGTGGCATCAGACAGGCGGCGGGTGATCCAAAGGCGGGGCTTGGTCATTTCTTGCGGATGCATTCGTCGTAAAAGTCATAGACGGCCATACCGCAGACCACGATCGCAATGATCATGAAAGGCGCGCCACCTTTGAAACCTGCAAAGCCACTTGAGATACTTTGCGACAGGCCACCGATAAAGATGCACAAGAACGCCGTCCCGATCAGGCCGACGATAAGTTTGACCGTGTATGACATGTTACTGTCCTTTCAATTATTCAGATGCCTCGGCCAACTGCGTTTGCAGCCAACGCGCTGTGCGTAACAGGCAGTTGTCTTTTTCGGCGGGACCGATCAATTGCACGCCGATGGGCAGACCTGTTTCACCAACAAGCGCGGGCAATGTTATGCAAGGAAGGCCTGCGAGGGTCCAAAGCGTGCAAAATATCGGATCGCCTGTATTCGGGCCAAACAAGGGTGCTTCGCCAGCCGCCGATGGGGCAATGATTGCGTCGTATTCAGTAAAGAAGTCATGAAAGAACGCTTCGGCTGAGGCTTTTACCGCAAGCGCATCCTCATACTCGGTCTGGGTGATCTGACGTCCGCGTTCCACGATGGGTTTCAACGTTTCGCTGATCTGGTCCCAATGATCCTCGAACACATCGGCCTGTTGCGCGCAAATCTCGTATTCGTGAATGCGTGCCTGCACCGCGACAAGGTTGGATAGCGTATCAGCGGGATCCATCCGTGTGACCTGAGGGCCGAGAATTTCCAACACTGCATCCAAGCCCTCGCGGGCAGCGTCAGACAGACGGTCATTGAACGGCAGATCAAACCAGACAAGTGATGGTGGCACAGGTGCGTCTTGCGCGGCACCCTCAGCCATATGTGGACGGGGCCGGGCAAAGCTGGTGCTGTCACGGCCGTCATAGCCGCTAATCACATCCGTAAGGAGGGCCACATCGGCAAGGCTGCGGCCAAAGCAACCGACTTGGTCTAGAGAGTCAGACGTTTGCAACAGAGGTGTTCGCGGATTTTCGGAGCAGTTGTTAAGGTGGATTGCATGACGAAAGAAGTGATCCCAAATGACAAAACGAAAGAACCATTCGCCCGATTTCAAAGCCAAGGTTGCGC
>JAQXBV010000077.1 GCA_029252195.1 Yoonia sp. | reverse complement strand
CCGCCCCAGCCCGTCTGCAAGGTCAGGCTGTCAAAGGCCTTGGGGTTATAGTCATAGTTGCGCACCAGCACGGGCTCCCTGCCCGTCCAGATCGCCTGACTACAGCCCGTCAGATAGGGGGGCGGGCAATAAAAGCTGAGGAACCGCGCCGCCAGATCACCGCCCCCTGCCAGATCGCAAAGCTCTTCGTAGATCGGCACCAGTTCGGGCATAATGCCCGAATTTATCTCGTGGCATTTGCGGGTTGTTAAACGCGGCACAACGGCCTGATGTCCATTCCGACCTGCTGTGTCCCACTCCGAAACTTTTTGAGGTGCCACATAAACTGCGCACCCGTATCTGGCTCCGATTCGTGACGACCGTGACCGCCGCATAAAAAAGGCGGGCACATGGCCCGCCTTTTCAAACAATTATCTGAATGACGTTTAGCCGTTCAGTTCCGCCACCGCATCGCGCAGCGCTTCTTCAAAAATATCGATACCTTCGTGGATGATCTCGTCAGAGGCCGTCAGCGGCACCATGATACGTAGCGCATTCCCGTGCAGACCACACGACAACAGGATCAGGCCGCGCTTGAGGGCATGGGCAGTCACCGCTTTGGTCAATGCAGCGTCTGGTGCTGCTGTTTCGAAGTCAGTCACAAATTCGACCGCGATCATCGCACCAAGCCCGCGGATATCCCACAGGCGGTATGGTGCAACGCGCGCGCCGATATCTGCAAACCGTGCGCGGAAAACCTCGCCCAGTGCCATAGAGCGGTCGAGAAGGCCTTCTTGCTCAATCGCTTCAATGGCTGCCAAAGCTGCCGCACAAGCAACGGGGTTGCCACCATATGTGCCACCCAAACCGCCCGGAATGACCGCGTCCATCACTTCGGCGCGACCGATTACGCCAGCGATCGGGTAACCACCCGCCATGGATTTCGCCACAGTGATCAAATCAGGGATAACGCCGGAATGCTCGATTGCAAACCACTTGCCAGCACGGCCAAATCCTGCCTGAATTTCGTCTGCAATCAACATGATACCGTGCGTATCACAGATTTTACGCAGTTCGCGCAGCATCTCGAACGGCACAGGGGTATAGCCGCCCTCGCCCAAGACAGGCTCGATGATGATCGCGGCGATCCGCTCTGGCTGTGCGTCTGTCAGGAAGAGATTTTGCAGGCCAGTCAGCGCATCCTTTACAGTGATGCCGTCACGCACACTTGGGAAAGGCGCACGGAAAATATCCGACGGGAACGGGCCAACGTCTTTTTTGTAGGGCGAGATTTTGCCCGTCATGCCCAGCGTCAAGAGCGTACGACCGTGATAGCCGCCTGTGAATGCAATCACACCCGGGCGGCCAGTGGCAGCGCGCGCGATCTTGACGGCGTTTTCAACAGCTTCGGCACCAGTTGTGACCAAAAGCGTCTTTTTGGCGTGATCACCCGGAGCAAGTGCGTTCAGCTTTTCTGCCAAAGCAACATAGGGCTCGTAAGGCACAACCTGAAAGCTGGTGTGTGTGTAGTGATTTTCTTGCTCTTTTGCAGCGGCAATGACTTTCGGGTGGCGGTGGCCGGTGTTCAACACCGCAATGCCGCCAGCAAAATCGACGTAGCGGTTACCTTCAACATCCCAAAGCTCAGCGTTTTCAGCATAGTCAGCATAAATCGTTGTGGCAGATGCGACACCGCGAGGCACAGCCACATCACGGCGTGCAACCAAGGATGCGTTCGTTGTTTTCGGTGCCACAAACTCAGGCACAATCGAAATAGCAGGCTTCACTTCAGCCACAGACTGGGCCGATTTCTTCTTTGGTTTCGTCGACATCATGATTCCCTTTCTGCGGGCATTAATGAGACCCATAATAGCAGAGTGTTTAAAATTCTCATATTCTGTTTAGGCAAACTGTCAACAGGGATCCAAGCACTGTCAAGTTCCGGTCACATTAATCTCACATTCAACCGGATTCGGAACTGGAAACTGGCGGGTTATTGCCTGTATAAATAAAGGCGCGCAACAAAATAACTGGAAGGCCGGACACGTGGACATTGGACACCGATTGCAGACGATCCGCCTCGAACGCGGTTTGTCGCAACGTGAACTCGCAAACCGTGCGGGGCTGACCAATGGCACGATCTCTCTGATTGAACAAAACAAGACGAGCCCGTCGGTGGCCTCGCTCAAACGGCTTCTTGACGCTATTCCGATGAGCATCGCGGAATTCTTTGCGACCTTAGAGGACTCCGAGCGCCCGAAGTACTTTTATACGGCAGAAGAATTCACCGAAGTGGCCCCGCAAACGGGTCACGCCCCGCTTTCGCTGCGCCAATTGGGCAATGCGAGCAGCCATACGCTACAAATGCTGGATGAAAAATATCCTGCTGGTGCGGACACGGGGCCGGATTTGATGACCCATGCGGGCGAAGAGGCCGGAATTGTCGTCGGTGGTGAAATCGAGATCACTGTCGCAGACCAGATCAGGGTGCTCAAGACCGGCGAGGGCTATCTTTTCGACAGCCGCCAACCGCACCGCTTTCGCAATATTGGCACTGAAACCTGCCGGATCATAAGCGCCTGCACACCCCCGACATTCTAGCCCGCAGGGATGCATCGCGCGTTGCCATGAAAAAGGGTATGCAACCGTCCGGTCACACACCCTCCTGCTTTGCGTATGCCTTACGCGATATCGTAGAAGCCTGTCACTGTATCATCTGTCAACACGTTCTCTTCAAAGCCAACGATCGGGAAGTCATCGTCGAAGAGTGTCGCCAGTGTGAAGTTGTCGATCAGTGTGAATGTATCACTCCACGCAAAGTCGTCATCCGTCGTCGCGGTGCTGTTCTCAAAGAGGCTGAAGCTGGCGTTTGGCAGGAAGTCCGACGTATAGCCACCGGTCAAGCGCAGCAGGCCTACAAAAATCTCTTTGCTGAAGCCAAGCGTCGTGAGATTGTCAAAGATCGCGCCCATGTCGATATCGATTGAGAAGTCCATCAGACCGTCAGCATCGCCATCGACGTCCGGATCGAAATCAAAGTGGTCAGCAGCCGTCACCATCACATCATCTCCGACCGAATAGCCCGAGACCTGCGTGCCATCTTCGAATGTCACCAGCAGCGGCAGCTCGTCGACCGTCAAAGAGAAGTTCTGAATTACATTAAGCGTGCTGATCAGATCAACTGCAATTACGTCCCACGCATAGCTGTAGGAAAACAGGTTCAATGTCTCGCCTGCCACGCTGATGGTAAGCCCGTCGCCGCCGCTGTCGCCAAATGGCGGCACATAGGGGATCTCGGAGATCAACGCATCGACGTCGATAGTCAGCACCGCGATATCGTCTTCCCCTGTGCTTGTCAGCACATCGGAGGACGGGTTTGGCGCGTCGTTACTACCAGTTTCGATGATCGGGAAGTTCAGCGCAAGGCTGCCATAACCGGCCAGATCGATTTCTGTCTCAAGGTCTTCATCTGCGGAGAAGTTGAAGATATTGAAGCCTGGCAAACCTTCGTGTCCGGTGAACCCGCTAATATTTGCAGTGTCGAAATCGAACAATGGAATGGTCGACGCGCCGCCAAAGGTCGAGCTGCCGATCGCAATGCCCAGATTGGCGTCAACATCAAAGACGAAGTCGAGGCCAAAGTTCACATTGGGGCTCATCGTCTCGAAGTGCGCACCGTCAACGGTATAGGCGGAGCCGATCGTAAAGGTTTCGCCCTCTTCGACCTGATAGGGGGAGGTGAAGACAACACTCACCGGAACAGTTGCATCAACGTCGCCCGTGGTCAGAGTGAAATAGGGCTGCAAGCCGATTTGTGCCGACAGTGACCCGACCGTGCCAAAGCTGGGCGTGGTGATGCTTGAGGGCAATTCAGGCGCGTCGTCGCAGTCAGCAATGCCCAACCAGTCCACAATATCACAGCCCACATCTGCAAGTGCGTTGGCAATCGCCCGATATGGCAAGCCAGAGATAATGAATACGGACCAAGGCAGCCAATATACAGCCGCTGGTTGGATCACGACTTTGACCAAAGCTGACATAAAAATATCAATGGACGGTCGGGGGCGATACCTCGACAATATCTTCATCGAACGGTTGTGGCGGTCGCTGAAGCAGGAGGCCGTTTACTTGCATGAAATTACTGACGGATTCCAAGCAAAACGGATCATTGATAACTGGATTGAGTTCTACAACTCAGAACGACCTCACACCGCCCTTGATAAGCGAACACCGGACATCGCATACTTCGGCAAATCGGAGACACTAAAAGCGGCATGAACAGAAACAAGATGCACCTTAGCCAAG
>JAQXBV010000076.1 GCA_029252195.1 Yoonia sp. | reverse complement strand
GCGATCCTGTTGATGGGGCTGGCGTTACATGGGGCCGGCCTTGCTTTTGGCGTGGACCACGGCGACTTGAGCGCGCTGCCCGTGCCGCTGTTGCATCTCTATTGTGCAGTGCTTTTGATCGCGGCGGGTTGGGTGCTTGACGTGAGGTTTGTTACAGCTTTGGCGATCATTCCGCTGGCGCAGATGTTAGACACGGGCACGTTTTATGCCCACGCGATGTATGCGTTCTACTCCCCCGAGACGACGCTCAGCATCGTACAAATGGCACTGATCATCGGGGCCTGTCTGTGGGTGGCCAAGCGCGTCGGGCCGCAAGGACAGCGGCAGGCAGGTGTTCTCGCGATCATGGCCTTCGTTGTGCTGAACATGTGTTTCTTGGTCGGCAGCTTGTGGGGCGATGTGGTGGGGCTGACGATCTTTGGCCCTGCCATGTATGAGGTCTATAGCGAGGCCGCATATGACGCATATTATGCAGCACGCGCTGCTTACGAGGCGCAAGCCCTTGTCATCAGTGAAGAGGTCTATGCGGTTGTTTGGGCCATCTTTCTGGCGATCACGACAGTCTGGGCGGCGGTGCGCAACCGTCGCGGCCTGTTCAATGCGGGCATGACCTTTGCAGGTATCCACGCCTATACGCAGCTCTTCGAGAACTTCGGCGACGAGCCGCTGGCTTATGTTGTGGGTGGGTTGGCCGCTGTGCCGCTCGCGTGGGGGCTATGGCGCTTGGACGG
The DNA here is from genome assembly GCA_029252195.1 of Yoonia sp. Lineage (GTDB taxonomy): Bacteria > Pseudomonadota > Alphaproteobacteria > Rhodobacterales > Rhodobacteraceae > Yoonia. The sequence continues at coordinate 20,672 of JAQXBV010000076.1, read as the reverse complement.
GAAGCTATGGGGCGAGCGTGAACCCGCCCCACAGGTTTAGTTGATCAGCCTTGCGAGCTGCATCGCGGATTTGATCGCGGCCTTTGTCTCGTCGGTGAGCGTGGTGAGCGGTGAGCGGACCTCATCCGAGCAGAGCCCCAAAAGCGACATGCCGTATTTCGCACCTGCAACGCCTGGCTCCAGAAAGACCGCTTCGTGCAGAGGCATGAGGCGGTCCAGTTGGGTCAGCGCCTTGGCGTAGTCGCCTGCAAGGGTTGTCTCTTGGAATTCGGCGCAAAGCTTGGCCGCGATGTTGGCAGTGACCGAGATGCAGCCGACGCCACCATGGGCGTTAAAGCCCAGCGCCGTCGCGTCTTCGCCAGAGAGTTGGCAAAAGTCCGCCCCGCAGCGCATCCGCTGCTTTGGCACGCGCGACAGGTCGCCCGTGGCATCCTTGACGCCCACGATCATCGGCAGTTTGGCCAAGGCTCCCATCGTGTCGGGGGTCATATCCACGACCGAGCGGCCGGGGATGTTGTAGATGATGATCGGCAGGCCCACGGCAGCGGCGGCCTCGAAATGCGCGATCAGGCCGCGCTGTGTTGGCTTGTTGTAATAGGGCGTCACGACAAGAGCCGCATCTGCGCCCGCTTCTTTCGCGGCCTGCACAAGGCGCACGGTCTCGACGGTGTTGTTTGATCCAGCGCCCGCGATCACAGGGATACGGCCAGCGGCAGCCTTGACGACCTCTTGCACAACCATATCGTGCTCTTCATGGGTCAGCGTCGGGCTTTCGCCTGTTGTGCCCACCGGAACAAGCCCATGGCTGCCTTGCGCAATGTGCCATTCCACAAGCTTTTTGAGCGCTTCAATGTCCACTTTGCCGTTGGTAAACGGCGTGACAAGTGCAGGCATAGACCCTTTGAACATGACGCATATCCTTATGGAAGGCCCTTGAATCGGGCCGTTGATTTCGCGCGGACATTAGACGCCTTTCCGCCGATGAACAAGTTTTCACATTGCCCCTGCCGTTGGGCGGGCTAGGCTGTTGCAAGCAGGTCAAAAACAGGACAAAAATATGCGATTCCTCGCCTTTCTCGCGGTCGTTTTGCTCGCCCCGACTGTGAGCGCCGCCCAAGACGCGGACCCGGTTGCGGTTGAGGCAGTGGCAGCCGCGCGAGCAGAGGATTGGGCGTTAGCCTCTTCGTTGGTTGATCCTGCGGATGCTTTGACCAAAGATATCGTCACCTACCTCTGGCTACGGACACAAGAGGCCCCTTTTGAGGATTACGCCGCGTTCATTCAGCGTCGTGCCGATTGGCCGGGCATGGACCGCGTGCGCGCAGCGGGCGAAGAGAAAATGCCCGCAGGTTTGCCACCACAAGAGGTCGTGGATTGGTTCGGAGCGTTCGTGCCTGACACGGGCGAAGGCGCCGTCCGCTTGGCAGAAGCCCTGATCGCCCTTGGCCAGACCGAGAAGGCCCAAGCGATGCTCGTCGATATCTGGAAAACCTACCGTTTGTCGGATACGGGTCACGCCGCGATGGCCGCGGCATTCCCGAAGTTTCTGGCGCGGTATCATCTGGCCCGCACCGATCAGCTATTGTGGGCTTGGCGCACGACCGAGGCGGAGCGCATGTTGGATTTGCTCGACCCAGATCACGCGGCACTGGCCCGCGCACGCATCGCCTATATCCGCAAGCAGAGCGATATTGCAGCACTTGCCGCGGCGGTGCCCGAGACGCTCAAGGACGATGCGGGGCTGGACTATGACCGTTTTAGCTGGCTCGCAGATCGCGGGGAGCGCACCGAGGCCGTCACGATCCTCAAGGCGCGCTCGACGTCCGTTGCTGCTTTGGGCGACCCGTTTCGCTGGTCTGGCTGGCGCCGCTCTTTGGCGCGCTGGGAAATGCGCGAGGGTCGTGTGCAAAGTGCCTATGAACTGGCGGCCAACCACTTTCTGACCGAAGGTAGCGCGTTTGCTGATTTGGAGTGGATCGCGGGCTATGTGGCCTTGACCTATCTTGAGAAACCGCAGCTTGCGCTTTCGCATTTTCAGACCGCCGATGCCACCGTTGACAGCCCGATTTCCGAAGGCCGGATGCAATATTGGATCGGGCGCACCTTTGACGTCTTGGGTGATCCTGTCGCTGCAAATGCGGCCTACGCGATTGCTGCCCAGCATCAGACAGGGTTCTATGGCTTACTCGCGGCCGAGCATTTGGGCATGTCGCTTGATCCCGCGTTGACGGGCGCAAACGATCCGACAGATTGGGCCGAAGCCCCCTTCATGCAAGCGGACCTCACCCGCGCGGCTCTCTTGTTATTGCAAGGCGGCGAGCGGGGACGCGCGGTGTCGTTCTTTGCCGAGTTAGGCAAGACCTTGGACGCGAAAGAACTGTCCCAATTGGGCGCGCTGCTAAGCGAAATGGGCGAACCCTATTACGAGGTTTTGCTTGGGAAAACGGCAATCACGCGGGGGATTTTGGTCCCGTCGATTTACTTTCCGTTGCACGCATTGAAGGACGCTGATTTGCCCGTGCCTGCGGCGCTGGCTTTGTCAATTGCGCGCCGCGAGAGCGAGTTTAATGCAGGCGTCGGCAGCCCTGCCGGCGCGCTGGGCTTGATGCAATTGATGCCTGCCACCGCTGAGGAAGTATCGCGCCAGATTGGCGAGCCTTACAGCCGCAATCGGTTGACGGCTGATCCATCGTATAACGCGCGGCTTGGCGCAACATATTTGCGGAGTCTGGCTGATGAATTCGGCTATTCGCCCGTGATGATGGCCGCGGCCTATAACGCGGGGCCAAGTCGTCCGAAGTCTTGGATGGACGAGCGCGGAGACCCCCGTATCGGCGAGGCGGATGTCGTCGACTGGATCGAACACATCCCGTTTCGCGAAACCCGCAACTATGTAATGCGCGTGACCGAATCCATTCCCGTTTACGAGGCCCGCTTGACGGGAGAAACCGGACCGATCCGATTCATGGAACTGCTCACAGGCGAGAAGCCATTGGTCCGCCCAAGGCCGCGCCCCGAGATTGTGCTCCTCGCGCCTGATGTCGCGCAAGAGGTACCGCAAACACCTGTTGCGCTAAGCGGCTCGTCGCCCGCGTCTAGTCCGCGCCCGATTGGTCGGCCTGAAGGGTAACCTTGCGTGTCCGCAGCAGCGTAAATATGCCCGCGCCGACGACAATCACCGCTCCGATAGCGACGTTGGTCGCAAGCGTTTCGCCAAAGATTGTGATCCCGATGAAGGTCGCGAAAACCAGTTGTAGGTAGGCGAAAGGTTGCACGGATGACGCCTCTGCGACCTCATAGGTTTTGATCAGCAAGAAGTGCCCTGTCGCGCCTGTGACACAGAGCGTGGCCATCCAGATCCAGTCGCTATTGGTCATCGGTTCCCAATACCACACGCCGATGATGGTCATAAAAATCGCACCCATCACACCTGTCCAGAAGAACGATGTGGCGGCACTATCGCGGCGCGCGGCGTAGCGCGTCAGCAGGCTGTAAATCGCGAACATGATGGCAGAGGCCAAAGGCACGATGGCATAGGGTGAGAAGACGGTGATCCCCGGCTCCAGAATGACAAGAACACCGATAAATCCGACGCCGATCGCGATCCAGCGCCGCCAGCCGACCTTTTCCCCCAAAATCGGCCCCGAGAACGCCGCGACAAGCAGCGGATAGCTGGCAAAGATCGCGTGGCTTTCGACAAGGCCAAGCAGGACAAAAGCCGCGACCATGACGCAGATTTCCCCCGCCAGCAAAAGGCCTCGGAACACCTGCAAAAGCGGTTGCGCGGTGGCGGCAGCGGCGCGGATCGATCCTTCCTTGCGGGAGGCCACGGTGATCACGAAGGCCGCGAAAAACCAGTAGCGGATCATCACGATCATCAGCACATTATATTCGCCCGCAAGGTGCCGGGAGATGCCGTCTTGTACAGCAAAGATGAAGGCGGTGGCGCACATCAGCCACATGCCCAAGCGGGGGTTATTTTGCATCGGTTTTCCTTGCGATTGTCATGTGGCGTTTGCGCCCGAAGCCTTGCACGCGGCTGACCTCAAAGCCGGCACTTGTCAGCGATTGGCGGACGTGCCCTGCGGCGGAATAAGTAGCAGCGGTGCCATGGGACGTTGTGTGATCGGCCACGGCTTGCAGCAAGGACGGCTCCCAGAGGGCGGGGTTTTTCGCGGGCGAGAATCCGTCGAGGAACCATGCGTCAGCCGCACCTTGCCAAGCGGGCAGGGTTGCGCGCGCATCGCCGATGATGACCTCTAAGGTAAGGTTTTCGGCGATCTCCACTGGGCCACTTCCCGCAGACCACTTATCCAACAATATCGCGCCAAGGGGTGCAATTTCTGGAAAGGCAGTGAGGGCTGCAGCCATGTCGGATTTGGCCATGGGATAGGCCTCGAAGGATGTGAAGTGCAACTTGCCATGGGGCACTTTTGCCCAGTCGGCCCAAGTGACCAGCAGGTTCAGCCCCGTCCCGAACCCCAACTCACCGATCTGTAAATCACTTTCAAATCGTGCGTGCAGATCGTTGCCGCCCAGAAAGACGTGGCGTGTTTCATCCAACCCGCCGCCCAGCGAATAATAAGGGTCGTCGAATTGCGTCGAGACGGGCACGCGCCCTGCCTCTGTCTCTCGCCACATCAAAGGTGCTGTCTGGTCGGTCATGCTGTCTTGCCTTATGGATGGGCCATCTTTGAGCGGTGGGGCGGAAAATGGCAACTGTGGATGTGACGGTGATGGGGGCGGGCGTGTTTGGCCTATCGGTGGCCTACGCCTGTGCGCGGCGCGGCGCGAAAGTGCGGGTGATCGATCCGAACGGCGTGGCCTCTGGTGCCAGTGGCGGCGTGGTCGGCGCGCTTGCCCCCCATGTGCCCGAGCAGTGGAACGCGAAGAAGGCGTTTCAGTTCGAGAGCCTTTTGATGCAGGCGGATTTCTGGGCGGGGGTGACAGAGCTGTCTGGTCTGCCCACAGGATATGCCCGCAACGGGCGGCTGCAACCTTTGGCCGATGAGGCCGCGGTTGCGCTGGCGCGCGCGCGGGCGCTGACGGCGGAGGAACATTGGGGCGATGTAGCGGTCTGGGAGGTCGTGCCGTGGGCCGATGCCCCTTGGATGCCGCCAAGCCCTGCGGGCTTTGTGGTGCGCGATACGTTGACGGCGTTGGTGCATCCGCGTCAGGCGACGAAAGCCTTGGCGGCTGCGCTCGGCGTGATGGGTGCCGAAATCGCGAGCGTGGGCGATCCGTTGGGTAAGGTCGTTTGGGCGACGGGCTGGCGCGGGCTGGAGGACATGACCGCGCAGCATGCACGCCTTGTCGGCAATGGCGTCAAAGGGCAGGGCGCGCTGTTGCGGTTCGATGCCGTGGGCTTGCCGCAGCTATTCGCCGAGACCCTGCATATCGTGCCGCATTTCGACGGAACGGTCGCGATTGGGTCCACGTCCGAGCGGGAGTTTAATGATCCATTCAAGACGGATGACCTGCTGGAAACAAAAATTGCCCACGCCCGCGCGGTGTTTCCGGTGCTGGCCGATGCCCCTGTGATCGAGCGCTGGGCGGGAGTGCGCCCGCGCAGTCGTAGCCGCGCGCCGATGTTGGGGGCGCATCCGTTTCGCAGCGGCGAGTTTGTCGCCAACGGCGGGTTCAAGATCGGCTTTGGCATGGCGCCCAAGGTGGGCGAGGTCATGGCCGATTTGGTGCTGGATGGGCGCGATACGGTGCCCGAGGACTTCAAGCCCGAGCGGAGCCTTTAGGAAGCTTCCGCGATCATGCATTGTCGCCCGCCCTCGCCGCGCACCCATGCGCGCCCGTCTTTCCAGCAGAGTGTGGCTGTCTCGTGATGCATCAGGGGGGCTGTTGCGCGGTAGGAAAACGTAGTCAGCTCGCCCAATTGCCGCTGGGCCAATCCCATGAGCAGATGCGCCAAAAGCGGGCCGTGCACGACCAACCCATCATAGCCCTCGACCTCGCGGGCGTAGGTCTCATCGTAATGGATGCGGTGCCCGTTGAAGGTCAGCGCCGAATAGCGGAACAGGAGTGTGCTATCGAAATGCACGGTCTCTGAGTGGTCCTCATCGGTGGCGGCCATGGGCGGTGCGGGCTGCGCTTGCGGTTGATCCTCGCGGTAAACGAGATCTTGGTATTCGGTCAGCGCAAGGGTTTGGCGCTGCTTGATATCATGGCGGACCCGCACAAAGGCGAGCGGGCCAGACCGACCCGTCTTGCGCGTGATCCCCTCAATAAAAGAGGTCTTCTCGGCCCGGATACCTGCCAAAAGCGGGCGGTGGAACGTGAGCTTGCCAGCTGCCCACATGCGGCGCGGCAGGCCGAGATCAGGGATGAAGCCCCCCTTGGCAGGGTGCCCGTCGCGGCCCAAGGCGCTGGGCGGTTGCGCGTCCCAAAAGTAGATGTGATGCGCAAATGGCGGCAGCGGATCGCCCACCGCAATCGGAGTCATATCGCCAAGGCTCGCGGCCAAAGCCTGCGCGCGGCCGATATCCATCGGGTCTGTTGTCGTTTGCATGTGGCCGTGTTTCTCTGTCATAAGCACTTATTAGGCAGGTTTTGAGGGGTTCGCAAATGCCACGCGTAAATGCATTAGATCATCTGGTTTTGACAGTCGCGGACATCCCTCGCACGGTGCATTTCTACGAACAAGCGCTGGGCATGGTTGCAGAGGTTTTTGACGTGGCCGACGGGAGCCAGCGCACGGCGCTTAAATTTGGCGGGCAGAAGATCAATCTTCATGCGCAAGCAGGGCCTTTTGCACCCCATGCGCAGCGACCTTTGGCAGGCACTGCGGATTTGTGTTTTCTGACGGATTCGCCGCTGGCCGACTGGACCGCGCATTTGGAAAGCATCGGCGTTGAGGTCATTGAAGGCCCCGTCAGTCGCACGGGCGCGACAGGGCCGATCGTGTCGATTTACCTGCGCGACCCCGACGGCAATTTGATCGAGGTGGCAGTGCGGGCCTAGAGTTTTGCGCGCAGTTTTTCCATCAGCGTTGTGAGCGTCGCGATGTAGCGCTCGTTGATGAGTTTGCCAGTGGCGTCGAACTCTTGGAAGTTTGAACCGATCAGCACTTCGGGCGTCTGGACCAGATCAATGTCGAAAGGTGCCAGTGCCAAGCGCAAGGCATATTGCGAGCGCTCGCCACCCGCACGACCCGCCGCCGCCGACATGATCGCGACAGGTTTGGCCGCCCAAGGGTTGCCCTCCGTGCGGCTGACCCAATCGAGTGCGTTCTTCAAGACACCGGTGATGCCCTTGTTATACTCTGGGCTGGCGATGATCACCGCATCTGCTGCCGCGATCTGGTCGGCTAGCGTTTGGACGACGGCAGGGATGCCGCTCGCCTCCTCCACGTCGCCGTTGTAGAGTGGCAGGCTGAGATCGGCCTCGATAAAATCGGAAGGCGTGAAGACTTCGGCGGCTTGGCGCATGAGCGCGGTATTGGTGGAAGCCTTGCGCAGAGCGCCAGAGATGCCGAGCAGTTTGGTCATGGGGTCTTCCTTTATTAGTTGGAGGACAGATAACCCAAAACTCGCCTGTTGCCACTGCGCACCGTCTGACACATGCTGTGCGTAAATGCGTCGAGGAGCGATTTGGCATGGAACGTCACGGCGGAAAAATCTTGAGCGATCAGTTGTTGCAGCTGGGTGTGAAGCGTGTGTTTTCGGTACCAGGGGAGAGCTTTCTCGCGGCCCTTGATGGGCTTTACGAGAGCGGCATTCAGAATGTCGTGTGCCGCCAAGAGGGCGGAGCCGCGATGATGGCCGAGGCTTACGGCAAGATGACGGGCGATGTCGGCGTCTGCTTTGTGACCCGCGGTCCGGGGGCCTGTAATGCCAGCGCGGGCGTGCATGTGGCGATGCAGGATAGCACGCCGATGGTGCTGTTTGTGGGCCAGATTGACAACCGCCAGACGGATCGCGAGACATTCCAAGAGGTCGATTATCGCGCGATGTTTGGCGGGCTGGCAAAATGGGTGGCGCAGGTCGATCACACGGAGCGCCTGCCCGAATATATCGCCCGCGCGTTTCGTGTGGCCAAGAGCGGCAGGCCTGGCCCTGTGGTTCTGGCTTTGCCCGAGAATATGTTGAGCGCGCGGGCTGATGTGGCCGACTTTACGGGCGCATTGAGCCATGGCACAGGGCGCGTAGGTCCCGACATCTTGGCACGCCTGATGGAGGCCGAGCGGCCGATGATCGTGATCGGTGGTCCGCAATGGAGCGCCGCCGCAAGCAAAGCTGTGGCGCGGTTGGCCGAAACGACGGGTGCGCCTGTTGTGACCAGTTTCCGCCGTCAGGATTATATGGATAACAGGCACACGCATTTTGCGGGGGACCTCAATGTTGGGGTGAACCCAAAGCTGGCCGCGCGGATGCGCGAGGCCGATTGCTTGCTGCTGGTCGGCACGCGGTTTGGCGATATCGAGACTCAGGGCTACACACTCGTGGACCCTGCCGATCCGCAAAAAGTGATCATGCACATTCACGCTGATGTCGATGAGATTGGTCGTGTTTACGGTGCGGATATCGGCTATGTTTGTCGCGGTGATCTGGCGGTAGAACAGCTTGCGATTATGGCTGCAACGATGGAAATCTCGCCGAAATGGGAGGAGTGGCGTAAGGCCGCGCGCGCCGATTACGAAGGTTGGATTATACCGTTTGAAAGCCCCGGCGCCGTCAAGCAAGAGCAGGTCATCAAGTGGTTGTCCGATAACTTGGCCGATGACGCGATCCTGACCAATGGCGCGGGAAATTATGCCGCGTGGCTGCATCGCTATTTTGTCTACAAGCAGCACGGCACGCAGTTGGCACCAACCTCTGGCTCGATGGGGTATGGATTCCCTGCAGCGATTTCCGCGTCATTAGAGCACCCTGATCGGGATGTGGTTTGCCTCGCGGGCGACGGCTGTTTCCAGATGACCTGTAATGAGCTGTCGACGGCGGTTCAGCATGGTGCAAAGCCGATCGTGATCGTGATGGATAATGGCCGTTACGGGACCATTCGGATGCATCAGGAAAAGCATTATCCGGGACGGGTTTCGGGGACGATGTTGGCGAACCCTGATTTTGTGGCTTTGGCCAAGGCTTATGGGGGTCATGGTGAATTGGTGACCGATGGGGGGCAGTTCGCCAATGCCTTTACGCGGGCGAAGGCGAGCGGGACTGTCGCGATCATTGCCTGCAAGATTGATGAAGAGGCGCTCTCAACCGGGGCAACATTATCAGCGGTGCGAAAAGCCGCCAGCGGGTGACCAATTTTCGACGAAAATTGGACGGCGTCCGACTAGAGCGTCTGCCAACTCGCCGAGGTGTTCTCCTGCCAGTTGGCGCGATGCAAGAGCGGGGTGTCGTCGTCTTTGGCAGCATAGCCCAGGCAAAGGTAGCCTGTGAGCGACCACGTCTTGGGTGCGCCCATGATCTTCCGGATATTGTCGGGATTGAGGATCGACACCCAGCCTAGCCCGATGTTTTCAGCGCGTGCGGCAATCCAAAGCGTGTGGATCGCAGCAACAGTAGAATAGTTCAGCATCTCGGGCATGGTTTGGCGACCAAGCCCGTGCCCCTCTGCAGGGGTATGGTCTGTAAATACGGCCAAATGGACAGGCGCGTCGTGCAGCCCTGCAAGCTTGAGCGCCATGTAGTCGACCTTTTTAGTGCCTTTGTATTTACCGGCAGCTTTGGCGTTCTCGGCTTCGAAATCAGCGATGACCTGCGCCCGCAGGTCAGGGCTTTCGACGTTGAGAATCCGCCAAGGACGGGCGTTGCCAACGGATGGTGCGAGGTCCATGACGTGGCTAAGGCGGCGTAGGATTTCGGGTTCAATCGGGTCGGTCTTGAAGTGCCGCACATCGCGCCGCCATGTCAGCACGTCGTGCAGCGCATCACGGTGGGATTGCTCCAGTTTCATGATGCCCGCCAGTTGGCGGATTGGTTGGGCAGAAACGCCTCGACCGCAGCGGTCGCGATGACGGCGGTGTCGCCTGTCTCGGGACTGTGAACATTTTGACCACCAAAGACGGCGGTGACGGTGGCGCGGCCACGCGGAAGCATCAATGCAAGCGCCTCTGTGTCAAGTTTTTCGGGCTCTTGCACCCCGACGGTCACTTGCACCCGCATCATGTCGGTCGGCATGTCGAGGGTCGCGAAAATCGGCAAGGCTGAATGGCGAAACGCATCCTCGATCGCGCGGGCAGCGGCCTTTTGATAGTCCATCCCGTGCAGGTCGTTGCCCATGCCCATCTCGATAATCATGCGCTGGTCCATCAGGTACGCTCCATCATGAATGACACGTTGATTGCGGCGTTGGCGATGACCGTGGGGTTGCCATCAGGGCGGGGCACATCAAGCCCGCCGCGGGTGACGGTGACCGATGGCTGGCCGTAGGGGAAGATATCAAGGAGGGCGGATGTGTCCACCTTGTCAGGCTGCTGACAGGCGATCTCAACGTCGATGATCATCGCCTCTTTGAGGAAGCCAAAGAGCTCGGCCATATTGATCGAATTGTGCCACAGCGCATCTTGCAAGGCGCGGCGGGCGGCTTGGGTATAGTCTTGGCGGCGCAGGCTTGTGCCCATACCAAATTCGGTGAGGACGCGGTGTTTGGGCATATCAGGCTCCGTGATAGGGGGCGGTCTTGAGGGTATCGCCATTTGCATTTCGCAAGGTCTTTATCCCGTTTTTGACGGTTAAGATGTCACCGTTATCAGTGTAAGTCACCACATCATCGCCCGATCGCGTGCCGATGACCAGATAGGTTGCTTCTGTTTGAGTATCATTGCACATGAAATGGCCAACAGGCGTGCCAGCTTTGAATGTCGCTGTATCGCCTGCACTAAGCCGCGTGGCCCGCCCGCCCTCGACCACGGTCGGATTGCCAGCGATCACATGTATCAATTCATCTTCACGTGCATGCCAATGGGGGCGGGCGGAGGCACTTCCTGGAAGGAGAGTTTCAAGGAATGCACCAAATAGGGTGAGTTTCCCCGCATCCGACAAGAGCCGCGCCGTATATGTGCCCAGATCAGAGGCCTCAAGGGCGGCGGGTATATCAGCAGCGGTGAAAACTGGCATAGGCGGTTAAAACTCCACCCCGATCTGCGCTTTGATGCCCGAGCGGAACGGGTGTTTGATGAGTTCCATTTCGGTGACGAGATCGGCGATCTCAATGAGATCGGCATGGGCGTTGCGGCCTGTCAGCACAACGTGCGTCATGTCGGGTTTTTTGGTGGCAAGGAATTCGACGACCTCGTTGATGTCGACGTAGTCATAGCGGATCGCGATGTTGATCTCGTCGAGCAGGACCATTGTGTTGGTCTCATCAAGGATCAGTTCCTTGGCTTTCGCCCATGCGGCTTGTGCCATCTCAGTATCGCGGGATTTGTCTTGGGTCTCCCAAGTGAAGCCCTCACCCATTGTGTGAAACGCGCATGCGTCGGAGAATTTCGCGAGGATCAGATCGCGCTCTCCTGTGGACATACCGCCCTTGATGAACTGCACAACGGCGCATTTCATGTCGTGGGCGATGCAACGGAAGATCATACCAAAGGCTGCGGAGGATTTCCCCTTGCCCTTGCCCGTATGCACGATGATCAAGCCCTTTTTATCGGTCTTTGTCGCCATGATTTTATCGCGGGCGGCTTTCTTTTTGGCCATTTTCATTGCGTGGCGGTCGTCGTCTGGGGTGGCTTCGGTCATCGGATTATCCTTTTCGCGGTTTTGGTCAGATTGCGGGAAGCGGCGGGTAGACGCAAGGGCACTGCCCGCGCCACCCGTGGCGAATATGCGTCAGGCGCAGTCGGGGGGGCATTGTGCTGATTTTTCCCCTTTGAGAAAACCGCGCCGCCGCATATCACGGGAAAAAACATAAATTGGGTGCAGATCAGATGCGGTTGTTTTCATTACTTTTGTTGGTCGGTTATATTGGGACTGCTGCTTTGGCGACAGGCATCTAACGGGCTAAAATCTCTGCTATTCTGGCGCGCGCCGAATTTGATTTCGGTGTCCAAAGGCTGCGGTCGATGGCCTCTTGGAGCCGCTGCGCGATCTCTAACAGGGCAGGTGGATTAACCTCGGCGATAAAGTCTCGCGTCGCGTCGTCTTCAAGAAACGCGCCTTCGACGAGGTCGAAATGGTGGTTGCTCACGGCCCCTGTTGTCGCGGCGAATGCAAACAGATAATCGACCGTCGCCGCAATCTCGAAGGCCCCCTTGTAGCCGTGCCGCTTGACCCCGTCGATCCATTTCGGGTTCACGACGCGGGACCGCACGACGCGGCCGATTTCGTCCTCAAGGGTGCGAATGACGGGCCGCTCGGGGCGTGAATGGTCGTTGTGATAGATAGGACGGTCACGGCCTTGGATCGTGCTGATCGCCGCAGCAGCACCCCCTTCGAATTGGTAGTAATCGTCACTGTCGAGGATGTCGTGTTCGCGGTTGTCTTGGTTTTGCACGATGGCTTCGGTTTGCGAGAGGCGTTGGGTGAATTCGGCTTTCGCTGCCCGCCCTTCGGCTTTCGCGTCATAGGCGTAGGAACCCCACGTCAGATAGGCTTCGCCAAGGTCCGCTTTTTCGGCCCAGAGTTTTTCGTCGATCATCGCTTGCAGGCCTGCGCCATATGCGCCCGGTTTGGAGCCGAAAACGCGGGCTTGGTCTTCGCCAGATTTGGCGCGTGCTGCCGCGGGGTTGAGGTCGGTGGGTTCGTCAAGCGCTTGCACCGCACGGGCGGCGCTATCGACGAGCGCGATGAGTTGCGGAAAGGCATCGCGGAAGAAGCCAGAGATGCGCAGTGTGACATCGACGCGCGGGCGGCCGAGGACGCCTTGGGGGAGAACCTCAAAGCCTGTGACGCGCCTGTTGGCGCTGTCCCATGTTGGTTTGACACCCATGAGAGCCAGCGCTTGGGCGATATCGTCGCCGCCCGTCCGCATGTTGGCCGTCCCCCAAGCGGTGACGAGCATGGTGCGCGGCCAGTCGCCGTGATCTTGCAGGTGTTTTTCGATCAACAGGTTCGCGGATTTCCACCCGAGCGCCCAAGCGGTGGGCGTTGGAACTGCGCGGCTATCAACGGAATAGAAATTGCGCCCCGTTGGTAGGACATCGAGGCGCCCGCGGGTGGGCGCACCGGATGGTGCCGGGGCGACGAATTGCCCTGAAAGGGCGGTGAGGAGGCCCGCGCCTTCGTTTGGTCCACAGGCTTGAATTGTCGGGATGATCCGGTTTTTGATTTCATCAAGGACGGGTTGTGACGCTCCTGAGCGAAAGCTCAGATCGCCCCACCCCCCGTCCCGTAGCAGGATTTGCGAGAGCAGTTCGAGCCGCTCGACGGTGTCGCCTTTGGTGCGCCAGCTATCTGTGCTGAGTTCTTTGAGAAGGCTGGGTTTTTCCACAGTTGGATCGCCAAGGTTGCAGTCGAGTGGATCGAATGTCAGGCTCAAATCTTTGGCCAAAGCGCGTAGCAGGGATGCGTCCGTCCCTTGCCCGTTTCCGCGAGGCACCCGTGCCAAGGCAATGGCGAGATCGCGTTCCAGCGTTCCTGTTGGCGATTGGCCGAAGATGTGTAACCCGTCCCTGATTTGCGCTTCTTTGAGTTCACAGAGGTAAGCGTCGAGTTTGGCGAGGTCGGTGTCGGCGTCGCCGTTGAAACCTGCGTCTTTTGCGAGGCCTGTCACGTCGGAGAGCGACAGGATTTGCTCGCGTAAGTGGGTAATTCTGCGCGGGTCTACGCCTGCAGCCTCATAGTATTCGTCCACCAACGCCTCCAGATCGCGCAGCGGCCCATAGCTTTCTGCGCGTGTCAGTGGTGGCGTGAGATGATCGATGATGACGGCACTTGTGCGCCGTTTGGCTTGGGTTCCTTCACCTGGATCATTTACGATGAAGGGGTAGACGTGGGGTGTGGTGCCAAGGATCGCTTCGGGCCAGCAAGTCTCTGACAGTGCTGTGGCTTTTCCAGGCAGCCATTCAAGGTTGCCGTGTTTGCCCATATGCACGATCGCGTGAGCGCCCCAGTGGTGCCTGATCCAGAAATAGAAAGCGAGGTAGTTGTGCGGCGGCACGAGATCGGGAGAGTGATATGTTTCCGAGGGGTCGATGTTGTAGCCGCGCGCGGGTTGCAGGCCGACTATGGCATTCCCAAAGCGGTGAATCGAGAGTTTGAAGCCGGGTGATGCCTCCGGCGGGAGTATTGATGGACATAGAAAGGGGTCGGCCTCTGGTTCGCCCCATCTTGTGTTAATTTGATCTTTAAGGCTCCATGGGAGGGAGTTAAAGTGCTTTTTGTAGAGATTGAGAGGGAGGGTTTCTCCGTCGTTGGTCTCGGCGCGGTCGGTGAGCCAGTTTGTGGGGCCTGCCATCATTTGATCCATGAGCGATTGCGCACTGTCTGGAGCGGTGACAACATAGCCGTTTTCTTTGAGGAGATTCAGCGTGTTCACAGTAGCTGCGGGCGTGTCGAGGCCGACACCATTGGCGAGGCGTCCGTCTTTGTTGGGGTAGTTGGCGAGGATGAGGGCGACTTTGCGGTTTGCGGGGGCTGTGTCCCGCAGTTCCGCCATTTTATGCGCCAGATCCGCGACATAGTCGATGCGGTTGCCGTTGCCTTGGTAGGTGGCGATGGGGCATTCGGTGGCCGCGTCAAAGAAGGCTTCGCCTTTGAACGAGACTGCGCGCGCAAGGATGCGTCCGTCGACTTCTGGTAAGGCCACGTTCATGGCGATGTCGCGGGCGGACAGGCCTTGGATGTTGTTTTCCCAAGCTTTTTCTGTCGTACTTGACAGGATCGCTTGATAGATTGGCGCCTTGTTTGCGGCCGCCATTGTGAGCGGGTTTTGTGCGGAGGTGTCGCCATCGTGGGGGGAGCCGACTGCGAAGGCGGTGCAGTTGAGGATGACGCTTGGAGGGGCGGCTGTGAAGATGCTTTCCAGCGTCGCAACGCTGAGCGGATCTTTGAGGGAGGCCACGAAAATCGGGATCGGCGTTAGCCCCTTACGGGTAAGGCTGCGCACAAGGCGGTTGATTGGATTTAGGCCGCCCCCCTGCACAAGTGCGCGGTAAAAGATGATGGGCACGATGCGGGCCTCGGGCGTGCACAATGCGTGCACCGCTGACGCGTCCGAAATGTCGCGATCTGGCAGGTAGATGCCTGCGCGTAAGAGGGGGCTTGCCGCTTGTGGTTTGTCTGACCCATCCAACATCGCGGCGGCATAGCGGAGGAAGTTTTGGCTGTTCGCGGGCCCGCCCTCGACGAGGTATGACCAGAGCGCATCATAGTCTTCATGCGAAACTGTGGAAAGCTCGCGCAGTTCTTGGTCGGGTTTGTCGTCGCCTGGCAGTGCCACGAAGGGGATGCCTGCCTCATGCAATCGGGCGGCATATTGGGTGAGGCCGTATTTCCAGTAGCCTGCGCCGCCCAAAACCCGTGCGATCACGAGGTTTGATTGCGAGGCGCAGTTGTCGATATGCAGATCGACCGACATCGGGTGTTGCAGGTGCATCATGGAGGCAAGGCGCAGGGTTGGCGGCGCTGCCATTTCTGCGCGGGCCTCGGACAAGGCGGCCAATTCGGTGTCGGCGGCAGAGATGAACACGATATCGGCAGGCGTTTGCCCCAGATCGACAGGCTCCGTGCCGTCAGATATTGCGCCAGGCGTTGCTGCTAACAGGTGCATATGGTTTTGCCTCGTGGTAATGACGCCCGAAATTGAAGGAATCTGTGATGGATTATAAAGCCTCTGGCGCTCCTAAAAAGAGCAAGAACGCACCGAAACATGCCGAGCATAATGCGCATGGCTCTAAGAAGAAGCCCTTTGGCGAGCGTCCAAGTAAGGAAGAATTGCTGGCGCGGATGAAAGCGGCGCAGGCGGAAAAGAAGTAAGCTCACAACGCCTTTTCCATGAAGATGGAGGAGGCGGCTTCGGCATAATCTCCGAAAGGTCCGCAGGGGATGAATCCGTGCCGCGCATAGAGCCTGTGGGCGGCATATAGGACGTTCCCGGTCTCCAATTTCAGCATGCGCAGGAATTCGATTTTGGCTTGGTCCTCGATTTGCCGCACAAGCGCGTCGCCGACGCCGCGGCCCCGTGCAATTTCCGCCACAAACATGGATTTCACTTCGCCGTAGCCGTCTTTGACGGCCAGCGCACCAGTGCCAAGGACGGTGTTCCCCTCGCGGGCGGTGAAGAAGTGGATGTTGTCGGCGCACAGATCGTCGATGGACAGATAGAAGTTGTCCTCGGGCGGGAACAGCGATTGCATCAAAGCGTGGCTCTGGTGCAAAAGCGCTGTCGCCTGCGGATCGTGGGGATCTGTGTGCGCGACGATGATCATGCTTGCAGGGCGGCCGTGATTGCCGCTTGGTCAAGGCCTGCCTCGCCGATCACAACCAGCTTTGTCTCGCGTGCACCTGCGAAGGGTTGGTCGAAATAGCTGTCGACCCGTGGCCCGACCGCTTGCAATGTCATGCGCATCGGCTTGCCTGTGACCGCAACAAAGCCCTTGAGGCGCAGGATGTAATGGGCGCGGATCACGTCGACCACTTGCGCCTTGAAGGCGGTGGCGTCTGTGATTTCGCCGCGTGTGACGATGAAGCTTTCAAACTCGTCGTGCCCGTGATCATGTTCGTGGTCATGGTCGTCGTGATCGTCTTCGTCGTCATCGTGGTGGTGATGGTGGTGGATCTCATGGCGGGATTCGAGATCAGCCTCGGCCCCGATCCCCTGGCCCAAGAGCACGTCAACGGGCAAGGCACCCATGGTGGCCTTGACGACCTGCACGCCTTTGCGGGAGTCCGATTTCAGCCGCGCGATGAGGGCATCTGCGTCGGTTGAGTTGAGAAGGTCGGCCTTGTTCACAACGATCATGTCGGCGGCGGCGATTTGATCCTCGAAGAGCTCGGAGAGCGGCGTTTCGTGGTCGAGGTTTTCGTCTATGGCCCGCTGGGCATCGACCGCCGCGACGTTATGGGCGAATTGCCCGTCGTGCACGGCGCGCCCGTCAACCACGGTGATTACCCCGTCAACGGTGACGCGTGTCGAGATACCCGGCCAGTTGAAGGCGCGGATCAGCGGTTGCGGCAGGGCGAGGCCAGAGGTCTCGATCACGATGTGATCGGGCTGTGGGTCGCGGGCAAGAATTTGCTCCATTGTCGGGATGAAATCGTCGGCCACGGTGCAGCAGATGCAGCCGTTGGAGAGCTCGACGATGTCCTCTTCGGTGCAGGTCTCAACGCCGCAGCCCTTGAGGATGTCGCCGTCCACGCCAAGATCGCCGAATTCGTTGATGATCAGCGCGATGCGTTTGCCCTGCGCGTTTTGCAGCATGTGGCGGATAAGCGTGGTTTTGCCAGCGCCAAGAAAGCCGGTGACGACGGTTGCGGGGATTTTAGCGGCCATGTTTTCGTTTCCAATTCTGGGGCGGTGGTCTAAGGCTAGGCCATGACCAAACGCGTGACAATCTGTGAGACTTGTGCGGGGCCTGGCGCTGCGCTGGCGGCCGCATTGAAGGGGCTGGACGGCTGGGAGGTCGTGATGCATCCCTGTTTGTCGGTGTGCGACGCGCCTGTGGCAATGGCCGTGCAGGCCGATGCTGGGGCGACATATGTGTTTGCGGGGCTAACGGAGGCTGACGCGGAAGATGTCCGCGCGTTTGTTGCGCTGTATGACACAAGTGATGCCGGCTGGGTAGAGGACGCCCGCCCCGCAGGGCGGCTGCGCTTTTGCCTCAAAACCCGCGTGCCTGCCCTATAGTTCATGGTACCGTAATTTCTGCGACGATGGGAGTATCCCCCAAGCCCCAGACGGTGTGGTCGTTTGCATTGAGAGTGACGCGCACGATGCTGCCCGAGGGGGCGTCATCAAGGAGCATCCAAGGCCCATAGGCCCGCCCGACCTTGACGCCGTCCACATACACATGCGCATGCCCTGTGCCATCGACGGCGGCTGTGTTCACCGCTTCGGGCGTGAAGGTAAATCCCGTGATGTCGATCAGTAGGTTTTGCGCGTCGCCACTATCATGAAAGAGTTGCAGCGCAATGTCGGGTGTTGGCCCGTTCCATAAGGTCAGGGCGCTATGGTCGTGGCTCGCGTCCGCATGGCTTGCGTGGTCGTGCTCTGTGGCAGGCATGCCAAGCAGAAAACCGATACCGGTGCCGAAGAATAGCCCGATGACAAGAAGAATGATGGAGCGCATGGTCAAACCTCTGCGAGTTTACTGTTCCAGACGGTGCCAAGCAGGAGCCCGAGGCTCGCCCAGACCACGAGTGCCACACCAAGCGTGCGCGCGGCGAAGGCGGCGGCCAGTTCTGGCGGGGCTGTTTGCGTCAGCGTGTCAGGTAGGGGCGCGCCGATGAGTTGCGGAGCTGCAATGAGGATCACGGCCGCACCCCACATCATCCAGTTGCGCCCGAAGGCAATCAACCAAAGGCCCAGACCTGTGCATCCCACTGTCCCATACCACCAGATTTGCCGCGCTTCGACATCCGCCCCATTTAGGCCCGGCATATCGGGCGCAAGGCCAAAAGCGGGGGCAAAATGCATCGCGATAAAGCCGGCAGTGCCCCACAGAAGACCTGCGCGCGCTGTGATCGGTTGCCCGCGTTCCTCGGCAAAGACCATCCCTGCAAGCAGCATGAATGCGTAGCCCGTATAGATCAGCGCAGCAAAAAGCACGTTCATCGCCTCGCGCAACGGATCAAACGCTCCGCGCGCAACGCGCACGATATCGATGGCGGTGTGGGGATCCGCTTCGAACAGTTCGGAATGCAGCAAAAGCGGCTGCACAAAAATATACTGCATGAGCGCAGCAATCAGCCCCGCCCCGAAGCCAGCGATCAACGCGCTGACGGCAATCTTAGCGAACATGGATTAGTGGCAGGGGAAGCCAGTTGCGTGGCGCACGTCGTGTGCCGCGTCGTGGATTGCAGAAGCCTGCACGTTGCCTGCAACAGTCACGATGCCCAGACCGATAAACGCCGTCGCAATGATAGCGACCATGTTTGACGATACGATGGACTTTGTAGGGGTTGCGGCGATTACGCATGGTTCGTTGTTCATCTGTCTTCTCCTAAGTGCCCGTCACACCCGACGGGTTTGTTTCACTGCGCAAGGCTGGTCTCCTGGCTTACGGATCGATCATGCTTTGCTGCCTTCCCAGTTGCCCAGTGGCGTCACACAAAGCACTCTCCGCATTACAGTCGCGGGGGCGGCTGTGGTTCTGGCCTGCCGATTTGGATCGGCCGTCCCACATTCCCATTTCATCCCCCTGAAGCTTAGCCTCGTTGTCGGGGAACCGTGCAGATCGTTTGTGACGTGAGACAGGGGTGGGCGTCAAGGTGGAATGCGACGGATTGGGTGCCGAAATGACCGCGGGGCGGTTTTGGTTTCGTTTGGTATGTGCGCGCGAATGACGCTTCAAAGCGCGTCGTCTGGCGATCGCGCCAAAAATGGTCCTTTTTGGAACAGGGTGAATGGCTGCGCAGAGCCCGAAGTGCGGTACTCGGCAACGCCACGAATGTCCGCTACTGCGGGGCAGTCAAAAACTTCAAGAACCACAACGGTTTTGAGAAGGGTTTTTGGCCGGGTTAGTTTGGATATTTAGGATGTACCAAGAACGAGCATTTTTGGTGCTGCCTCAAACGACGTCTCTGCTCTGCGCTGAGTTGAGCTACCACTCTGACTTAGTCTTGCTGACCCTCCCAGCAAATTGGGAAATTGTTTCGCGTTATGCAAACGAATTAGCATACTCGGTACCAAAAGCCCGACATTGGTGGTGTTTTGATCAGCCGGTCTTTCCAAAGTCAGCCTGAATGCAATTGCCATTGAATTGCCATTGAATAGAGCAATTGGGTGCCTCATAGCCAAACCCACAGTATGAACGGCACTGGAAAATGAATTCTGATGAAATGGTACTATTCCAATCTGGTGAAAGCGCTGGCGGCGGCTGTTGTCGTAATTATTGTCTTGGAAGTCGTTGGCACCCCTGAGAATTCTGAAAAAATCTACGATTTCTTTCACGCAAAACCATTGGCCCCCGAGCCGCAGAAACCCGACCCCGAAGCGGAGAAAGCGGCTTTGCGGTTGGAACATGACCGTCTCGCGGCCTCTGTGCCTCTGGAGTGCCCCCATCGAGTGGTCCAGTTTGAATGTTAGTGCATGGTCGGCCTCTGGTCTATCGGCATCATGCTTTCGGGCGCGGGCGGACGGTAGCGCAGAGCGCTATGCGGTCTGACTGTGTTGAAGTGGCGCCGCCAACGCTCGATCAGGATCTGAGCTTCGCGTAGCGTGTAGAATACCTCGCCATTAAGCAGCTCGTCGCGGAAGCGGGAATTGAAACTCTCACAGTAGCCGTTTTCCCATGGTGATCCTGGGGTGATGAACGCGGTTTTGGCGCCGACAGCCCCAATCCAGGCACGCACCTTCTTCGCAATAAATTCCGCGCCATTGTCGGACCTTATGAACTCGGGCGGGCCTCGAAGGATGAAGAGGTCGGTCAAAGCGTCGACCACATCGGTTGAATTGAGCCTGAGTTTAACTCTAATCACCAGCGCCTCCCTTGTGAACTCATCGATAATATTCAGCGTGCGAAAGACACGCCCGTCATGGGTGCGATCCTGAACGAAGTCGTAGGACCAAACGTGGTTTGGTCGCTCCGCCCGCAATCGCACGCAGGACCC
>JAQXBV010000075.1 GCA_029252195.1 Yoonia sp. | reverse complement strand
TTCACAGCCCCTGCTGTCAGGCCAGATACGATCTGGCGCTGGAACACGAGGACCATAACGAACAGAGGTGCTGTGACTGAAACAACCGCCGACACCGCAAACATCACGTTACCTTTGGTCTGGGTCGTGCCAAGGAAACTCGCAATTTTCGGGATCATCGTTTGGTTCTCTTTTGACAGCAACATCGTGGTCACCGCAAAATCGTTATAGGCTAGCAGGAACGAGAATAAGCCGGCCGTAATCACACCCGGCCACATGACGGGAATGATCACATGGCGGAACGCTTGGAACCGATTGCAGCCATCAACCATCGCACTCTCGTCGAGGTCCTGCGGGATGTTCTTAAAGAACGAATGTAGCATCCACAGCGTGAACGGCTGGTTGATCGCGATCAACACAATAATTGCGGTCGGCAAATGTCCCCACATGTTGAGCTTGAAAAAAACAGGCAGATAGCCCGAAACCAACGTTATCTGCGGCAAGGCACGGAACACCAGCGCGATGATCAAAAACCAAAATGCATAGCGGTAGGTTGACCGCGACAAAGCATAACCGCCCAGCGTGCCAAGCGTCAGCGAAATCGTCACCACGAACAGGCAAACCAGCGCTGAATTCATTGCCGCCTTGCCGAACCCTTCTTGGACCCAAGCGCCGTAATATCCAGCGCCCGTGTATTGGCCGCCGGTCTCAGAGACGGTCATTTTTCCTGTCAGGGCCGCAGTCCAATCCGCCTTGGAAAAGAAATCACCTTCGACCTTAAACGACCCCCACAGCGTCCACAGAAACGGGAACGCGGCAAGCAACATCCAGACGCCCAGCACCACGATGGTGAACAACGTCAGTGAAAACGGCTTTTGATTTGCTCGGCTCGCCATGATTATTTCCGCCCAAAATCGCGCCAAGTGCGAATAAGCACAGGCGTCAGGAGTATGATGATGCAAACAACCGTCAGCACCGAAGTCGCAGCAGCCGACGACAACTGCCGCGTCTCACCACCAAGATCATTATAAATCGCCCAACTCAGCGAGGTCGCATGTGCCGAGGCAGCAAAGCTCACAATCGGCTCAAACACACGGAAGTTATCCATCAACTGCATCAGCGCAATAAATGTGGTCAGCGGCAGCAAATGCGGCACCACTACATAGCGGATACGCTGCGCACGGCTTGCGCCATCAATCTGAGCTGCCTCCAACGTATCGGAGTTTACCGTCTGAAGGCCCGCATAATAAACGATAAACGCGAAAGGCGCAGAGTGCCAAACACCATAAACAATCAACATGATCCACATCAGCGGCGTCGATGCCTTCACCGACAGGCTCGGATCACCAGACAGCGAAATCAGCGCGGTGCCAACAATGCCGCGCGCATCGACCATCCAAAACAGGATCAGCGCGCCAACAAGCGGCGTAATCATCATCGGCAAAAGCGAGAAGAATATCAGCGGGCCACGCACGACCTTGACCGCCGAATTGACGGCCACAGCAATCGCAAAGCCGAACAGGATCACCAGCGGCGTGACCACAAACGTAAACGTCAGCGTGAACGACATCGCCTTATAGAACGGCAGGTTCAGCATCTGCGCACCAAACTCGCGCCACGTCTGCGATCCATCCCAAGCTTGGCCAACTTCAGCGATGGCCAAATGCCCGCGATCTAGGAAAATATCAGCGCCCGCAAACTGCCCAAACGGATGGCCGCTTTTCAACGCTTCCGTCGCCTCTTGATCAACCATGATGGATTGGGTGCAGCCAAACGGGCCGCAGTTCTCGACCGACACGATCACCTGATCATGGGCCACAAACATCGACTGCACGATGATCGAAACGAGCGGGAGAAAGATGAACAGCAGCATCGCCAAAGTGGACGGTAAAACGAACCAAAAGAATGTCTTATGTTTCATGAGGCATGGTTCCGCTGCTGGGGAATGGGGTAAGGGGGCCGCATATTCACAGCCCCCTCAAGATCGTTTTACTGCAAGAAACCGTTCTCGGTTGCAGCAGCAGTATAAGCCGCCTCGATATCAGCCAAAGCCTGCTCTGCGCTTTCCTTGCCCTGCAAGAAGTCGGCGATATTGTCGCCAGCCGCTGTGTGCAAAAGACCCATGAACGGCAGCATTGGATAAGGCTGCGAGCCCGCAGCAATCGCCGCGAAAACACCCGCGCTGACTGGCGCAGGTGTATAACCGTCGATCATCCAAACCGCTTCGGCCATTGTCGTGTCGTTCAAAATCGCAGGGCTGGTCGCCTCTTTCATCGCAAGGAAAGTGGCCGTTGCATCCTCATCCGATACGTTCTTGGCCACGGTCCAGCCGTCCCACCACAATGTCGTCGCAGGCACGCCGCTGTCGCCAACCATCAGTGGTCCGCCAACCATCGTGTTTTCATAAACAACCGGTTCGGAACCCTCAGTGTCCATGAGGTTCCCCATACGGCTGCCCCACATGCTCATGAGTGCGACATTGCCCGCTTCCCACTCGGCCTGTGTGCCGTTGGAATCGTGGGTCAAGTAATCTGGGTTCATGTAGGCGGTCAGAGATTTCATCATCTCAAGCGCGGCCACACCCTTTTCATTATTGATCGAAACTTCGGCTGTGCCTGGTGTAAAGAACTCGCCACCTGTGCCGATATACATGTTCACGAATTCTTCCGCGAGGTTCCAGCCAGCCGCATAAGCGCCGCCAATCGGGTTCTCCATGATGCCCTTTTCACGGATCATCTCGGCAGCAGCCAACATCTCTTCATAAGACTTCGGTGGCTCGACACCGATTTCCTTGAGGACGTCAGCACGATAGGCCAATGTCTGCGCGTTCGCCATAAACGCCACGGCCATGACTTTGCCGTTGATTGAGATCAACTGCTTGGCAGGAATATCCGCGCCATGCGCCGCGATCAGGTCATCAAGCGGGCGGATCACATCATCGTTCATCAGCGCAATAATAGAAGAGTTCGCGATTATCGCCGTGGTGTATTCCGCAGGATCGCCCAGCATACCAGCAAGGTTAATTTTCTGGTGGTCAGCGGTCAGGTTCGACTTCACTTCAGCCGCGTCAGACCCGCAAGCAGCAGCCGCAGCAGCCACCGTTTGGATCGCAGGAAATTCATTGCCGACGATGCTGACGCGACCCGTATCAATACCGCAATTCGCCATTGCTGTCGTTCCAGCCAACGCGGCAAACGCCGTCGTCATCGCTACTTTTCTCCACATATACATGGGCTTTAATCCTCCAAGTTTGATGTTTGGTCAGTGGCTTCTGACCCATTGCTTATTTCTCATGCAGCAGCTTGGTCGAATCGCCAAGGCAATGCATACGAATGCAAGAATAATCCGATACTTGGAATTCTGGCAACAATTATTTCAAAATAAGATTCATCGATACCTATAAAAAAAGCTTGAAATCCTAACATAATCGGGATTAGGATCAATGCATTCGTATGCAAAAGGAATGGATATATGGCCGAGATTCAACTGCGCAATCTCTCCAAGCGATGGGGAGACTTTGTCGGCGTCCACGACTTTGACCTAACAATCGCCGATCAGGAATTCCTCGTTTTGCTTGGCCCCTCTGGCTGCGGCAAGACAACGACCATGCGCATGATCGCGGGGTTAGAGGACGCATCGGGCGGTGACATTCTGATCGATGGCAAACGCGTCAATGACCTCGACCCCAAAGACCGCGACGTGGCGATGGTGTTCCAATCCTACGCGCTCTACCCCAATCTAGACGTCTACGAAAACATCCGCTTCCCTCTTAAGGTGCGTAAATCCGACCCCGCCGAACACGACGCCCGCGTGCGCCGCGCCGCCGAGATGGTCGAGCTGACCGACTTCCTACACCGCCGCCCTGCCGAACTGTCTGGTGGTCAACGCCAACGCGTGGCCCTTGCCCGCGCCATCGTGCGCCGCCCCAACGTGTTTCTGATGGACGAGCCGCTCTCAAACCTCGACGCCAAACTCCGCGTTTCGACCCGTACGCAGATCAAGAACCTGTCCCACGAATTGAAGGTCACAACCGTCTACGTGACCCACGACCAGATCGAGGCGATGACCCTCGCCGACCGCGTTGTCGTAATGTTCAAAGGCATCGTGCAGCAGGTCGGCACCCCCACCGAAATCTACGACCGCCCCGGCAATACCTTCGTGGCCAGCTTCATCGGCAACCCCGCCATGAACCTGATCGAAGGCACGCTCAAAGACGGCACGTTCACCGCCGACAAGGTCCATATCACGGGCCTGACTGGCCCCGATGGCCCCGTCACACTCGGCTTCCGTGCCGAAGACGCAGCCCTCGCTGACGACGGCGAAATTGGCGCGAACATCTATTCCCTCGAACTCTTGGGCGACGCCACAATGGTTACTGTCCGCGCAGGCGGCGCGCTGATCTCGATCAAGGCCGACAAGACCTTCCGCGCCGAAATTGGCGACCCCATTGTCGGCTCGATCCCCGCCTCCATCTGCCACTTGTTCGACACCAAAACAGGCAACCGCCTCGACGCCAAAGGATAATTCTTATGACCATCACAATCCTAAAAGCAGGCAAGCCAGAATCCGAGCGCGCCGAAGATGACGCAAAGGTGCGCGGCACAGTCGAAGCGACACTCGCCGACATCCAGACGCGCGGCGACGCTGCAATTCGCGATCTCAGCGAAAAGTTCGATAGCTATTCCCCCGACAATTTCCGCCTCTCGCAATCCGAAATCGACGCCGCGATGAGCAAGGTCTCTGCCCGCGACATGGACGACATCAAATTCGCCCAAACCCAAATCCGCACCTTCGCCGAGGCCCAACGCGCCTCGATGACCGATATCGAAGTCGAGACAATGCCGGGCGTGTTCCTTGGCCACAAAAACATTCCAGTGCAATCGGTCGGCTGCTATGTGCCGGGTGGCAAATTCCCGATGGTCGCCTCCGCGCATATGTCCGTCCTTACGGCCACCGTCGCAAAAGTTCCGCGCATCATCGCCTCTGCGCCCCCGATGAACGGCGCACCACATCCCGCAATTGTCGCTGCCATGCAACTGGGCGGCGCGCATGAAATCTACGTCATGGGTGGCATGCAGGCTGTGGGCGCAATGGCAATTGGGACCGAAACGATCAAGCCCGTCGATATGCTTGTTGGTCCTGGTAACGCCTTCGTCGCTGAAGCCAAACGCCAACTTTTCGGACGCGTCGGCATCGACCTTTTCGCAGGGCCAACCGAAACCATGGTGATCGCAGACGACACCGTTGACGCCGAAATGTGCGCAACCGACCTGTTAGGCCAAGCCGAACACGGCTACAATTCCCCAGCCGTTTTGCTCACCAATTCGCGCAAACTGGCCGAGGCGACGCTCGTTGAGATCGACCGCCTACTGAAAATCCTACCCACCGCCGCGACTGCCTCCGTTTCTTGGGCCGACTACGGCGAGGTGATCCTGTGCGACACCTACGACGAGATGCTGGCCGTCGCCAACGACATCGCATCCGAGCATGTGCAAGTCATGACCGACCGTGACAATTGGTTCCTTGAGAACATGCATTCCTACGGCGCACTGTTCCTCGGCCCGCGCACCAATGTGGCAAACGGCGACAAGGTGATCGGCACCAACCACACGCTGCCCACGAAAAAAGCAGGGCGTTATACAGGCGGTCTCTGGGTCGGCAAATTCCTCAAAACCCACAGCTACCAAAGGATCACAACTGACGAAGCAGCCGCCAAAATAGGCGCTTACGGCTCACGCCTGTGCATGCTCGAAGGCTTCGTCGGGCACGCCGAGCAATGCAACATCCGCGTGCGCCGCTACGGCGGTCAAAACGTCCCATACGGAGCCGCCGCCGAATGACACCCGCCGCCCTCAAGGCTCTTATCGCCCCCTATCAACGCGCCATGTGCGATGCTTCCGAGGTGCCCATCCGCGCAGCAATGGCCGAACTTTTCGCCCCCGATGCCACCCTGCACATGTGCCACCCCTTTGGCGACCTCACAGGCCCAGACGCGCTTTGGTCCACATGTCTCGCGCCACTACTCACCGCGATGCCCGACCTGGAGCGCCGCGACATGATCGTTCTCGCAGGCACGACGCCCGAAGGCCAAGACTGGACCTCATGCATGGGCAATTACATGGGCACGTTCACCGCGCCCTTCCTCGACATCCCACCGACGGGCCACCTCGCGCATATGCGCTATCACGAATTCTTCCACGTCACAGACGGCAAGATCACGCAGATGCAAGCTATCTGGGACATTCCCGAACTGATGATGCAGGCCCGCGCATGGCCGATGGCGCAGCAGCTTGGCGCGTATCTTTGCACGCCTGCGCCCATGACTTGCGACGGCCTGACGGTTTCAGGCTGCGGCCAAGCCACAATGGACCACGTCATCGGCATGCTCACCGCGCTTTGCCGCTACCCGTCCAATCCCGACCCGCAGGTCATGGAACTCGACCATTTCTGGCACCCGCGTTTCAACTGGTATGGTCCCGCTGGCATCGGCACAGGGCGCGGCATATCTGGCTTCCGCAACTGGCACCAAATCCCGTTCTTGCGCGGCATGCCCGACCGCAAACTCGACGCGATGGGCGATCTGATGTCCCATTG
>JAQXBV010000074.1 GCA_029252195.1 Yoonia sp. | reverse complement strand
ACAGATGATACGGCTGATATGGCGCTGGCGCTGATGTTGGCTGTGACGCGGCGCATTCCCGAAGGGTTGCGCGTCATGCAGGACGGGACTTGGGCGGGCTGGAGCCCGACGGCTATGCTAGGTGGTCGTATCGGGGGCCGTCGTATCGGGATTTTGGGCATGGGCCGCATTGGACAGGCTGTTGCAAAACGTGCGGCGGCTTTCGGGATGCAGGTGCATTACCATAACCGCAAGAAGCTGCGCCCAGAGCAGGAAGAGGCGCTGGACGCCACATATTGGGAAAGCCTTGATCAGATGGTCGCACGGATGGATGTGGTCGTGGTGTCTTGCCCGCATACGCCGTCGACGTTTCACCTGATGAATGCGCGGCGGTTGAAGTTGATGAAGCCTGATGCGGTTTTGGTCAACGTCTCGCGGGGCGAGGTTGTGGACGAAAACGCGCTGACGCGGATGCTGCGCACGGGCGAGCTGGCGGGGGCGGGGCTTGATGTGTTCGAGAACGCCCATGATATCAACCCGCGGCTGAAGGAACTGCCGAATGTCGTGCTTCTCCCGCATATGGGGTCGGCCACGATCGAGGGGCGCATCGAGATGGGTGAGAAGGTGATCATTAACATCAAGACCTTCGCGGACGGTCACAGGCCACCTGATCTTGTGGTGCCATCCATGCTGTGATGCGCGACACGCCGTGGGTAGGGTGCCCTATCCACGGATGTGACAGGTCAGGTTACCCGCTTTAGAAACGCAACTGCCGCGTGATCCTCGACTTCGTCCGCTTCAATCTCTTGCACGATCCGCTGGACCCGTTTTGCGTGCTTTGTCAGCGGAACTGACGCGATCAAACATGCATTAAGTTTTGCCTGCAAATCGGCATTTGCACGGGTGTAATAGTGATTGAGTTGCAGGCGCTCGTTGGAAATGAACGACTGCTGCGCGCGCGCTTTGTGCGTGGAGAACTGGCCCATGTCATTGACGCCTTCGGCCTTTC
Source organism: Yoonia sp. (assembly GCA_029252195.1). GTDB lineage: Bacteria > Pseudomonadota > Alphaproteobacteria > Rhodobacterales > Rhodobacteraceae > Yoonia. The sequence continues at coordinate 1,157 of JAQXBV010000074.1, read as the reverse complement.
CGTCGACCTCCATCCCGTGGACGCGCACGCCCGTGACGTGACAGGGATCAACGATGCATTTCCAATTCAGCGCATGCCCACCGGCCTGCACGGTTTTTTTACGTTTGAGGAAGTTTTTGACGATCCCGCCGTCAGGCATATCCGCGTGACCTGACCGCCCAAACATATGCCAAGGCAAGGAAATATGCGTCGCCGCGGCAAGGTCTGACAGTGCTGTGTCGAGGCTGTTGTGCTGCATTGGGACAATGAATTCGTCAACGTCGACGAAGGCCATCCAGCGGTATTTCCCGCCGAAATTTGCCAAAGCATGGGCGAATGCGAACACTTGATTGTGCAGTTCCGCGCCGCCTCTGCCGCTCTTAAGGCGCTGGTTCCAAGGGATAATTGTTGTGGCATCTTCTGGCAATGCTGACTGCAACCTTGTGCAGGTGTCGTCGGTCGAGCCGTTGTCATAGATATAAAAGTGACGCACGCCAGCTAGCGCGTGAAAGCGCGCCCATTCCGCGATAAAGCGTCCCTCGTTTTTGACAATCGCAACGATGGCAATGCCAGAGCGCGACACCTGTGGCGCAGGGGGTTGCACCGTCAACTTGCTGATTGGCCGTGGTTTGAAGAACATTCTCGCATTCCAGTCGGTTGCGGCCGACAACGTATCACGCGGCCAAATTCAGTGTCTTGTTTTTCAAGATTTACTATCTGGAAATTTAGAAAGATTTAACCATAAAAATGCCGTCACGCGAGATCGACATATGGCGTCCTGTCGCAGAGGGATGCGGTGCGGGATGTGTCATCGCACAGGCCCGTGCTCTTCTCAAAAACAGTCAATAAGATATAGATCGGGCCGCTGGGCCCGATTTCTTTGCGTACAGCTTTTAGCGCGCAACGATTTAACTGCCGTCCTCTAGGGTAAGCACGTAGTTGGATGCGGAAAAGCGAAGCATGTCATTGTCGGCACGTCCTGCGACGTAAGAGCCTTGTGCGTCCATGCAGGCGCCCAAGACCGACATTGCGATAAACGCAAGTACGGTTTTACGGGTCATTTCTGGTCTCCTCAACGTCCACTTCTAACGAGTGGTGAGGCCAAAATAGCACGAGTCGTGCCATTTTGCGAGGGGGAGTTTCAGAAATCGCTTCCCCATCAAGGGGATGGCCGCCCG
>JAQXBV010000073.1 GCA_029252195.1 Yoonia sp. | reverse complement strand
ACAGATGATACGGCTGATATGGCGCTGGCGCTGATGTTGGCTGTGACGCGGCGCATTCCCGAAGGGTTGCGCGTCATGCAGGACGGGACTTGGGCGGGCTGGAGCCCGACGGCTATGCTGGGCGGGCGTATCGGCGGCCGCCGTTTGGGCATCCTTGGCATGGGGCGGATCGGTCAGGCCGTGGCCCGCCGCGCCCGTGCGTTTGGGATGCAAATCCATTACCACAACCGCAAACGCCTGCGGCCCGAGATCGAAGAGGCGCTTGATGCGACCTATTGGGAAAGCCTTGACCAGATGGTTGCGCGCATGGATGTCGTGTCGGTCTCTTGCCCGCATACCCCTTCGACGTTTCACCTGATGAACGCGCGGCGGCTCAAGCTGATGAAGCCCGATGCGGTGCTTGTGAACGTGTCTCGCGGAGAGGTTGTCGACGAGAACGCCCTGACGCGGATGTTGCGGGGGGGTGAATTGGCAGGGGCAGGGCTTGACGTGTTCGAGAACGCCCAAGACATCAATCCGCGCCTCAAGGAACTGCCCAATGTCGTGCTCTTGCCGCATATGGGATCGGCGACGGTGGAGGGCCGTATCGAGATGGGCGAAAAGGTCATTATCAACATCAAGACCTTCGCTGACGGGCACCGCCCACCTGATCTTGTTGTGCCGTCGATGTTGTAAGTGTATCGGGTCGGGCCGCGGGGCCCGATCTATTTGCGTATCGCGCTTGAGCGCAAACTTTTAGCGTGCGTCCTCGAGGGTCAGCACATAATTGGATGCGGAAAAGCGAAGCATGTCATTGTCGGCACGTCCTGCGACGTAAGAGCCTTGTGCGTCCATGCAGGCGCCCAAGACCGACATTGCGATAAACGCAAGCACGGTTGTGCGGGTCATTTCTGTTCTCCTCAACGTCCACTTCTAACGAGTGGTGAGGCCAAAATAGCACGAGTCGTGCCATTTTGCGAGGGGGAGTTTCAGAAATCGCTTCCCCATCAAGGGGATGGCCGCCCGGAGGCAGATATAGATGCCTCCGGCGGGAGTTTGACTAGACATAGAAAATGAGGCGTGGATTTAGCGATACACTTCGTCCTCGGAGGGGAAGGAGCGGTCTTTGACTTCCGCCGCGTAGCGTTTGACGCTGTCCTCGATCATAGGCCCGAGTTGGCCGTAAACCTTGACGAATTTCGGGGTCCAGGGATTCATGCCCAGCATGTCTTCGAGCACGAGAATTTGCCCGTCGCAATCTGCGGAAGCGCCGATCCCGATGGTCGGGATCGCGATTTCCTTGGTGATCTTGGAGGCCAGAGGTTCGACCATGCCTTCGAGCACCACGGCGAATGCACCCGCGTCGGTGACTGCATGCGCGTCTTTGATGTGGGCCGCCCAAGTGTCTTCGTCACGTCCTTGGGTTTTGAAACCGCCCATCACATGGCTGGATTGCGGGGTCAGGCCAATATGGGCCATCACGGGGATGCCGCGCTCGACCAGAAACTTGATCGTTTCGGCCATACGCGCGCCGCCCTCAAGCTTGACCGCGCCACAGCCGGTCTCCTTCATGATCTTGGCCGCGTTGCGGAACGCCATGTTGGGCGATTCCTCGTAAGAGCCGAAAGGCATATCAACCACGATCAGCGCCTTCTTGGTGCCGCGTACGACGGCCTTGCCATGCATGATCATCAGGTCAAGCGGCACGCCTACGGTGCTATCCATACCGTGCATGACCATCCCGAGGCTGTCGCCCACAAGGATAAAGTCCGCATATTTGTCAACGATGGCGGCCGTATGCGCGTGATAGGACGTCAGCGAGACAATTGGATCGCCGCCTTTGCGTCTGGCGATCTGGGGCACGGTGTTGCGGCGGATGGTCTCGGTCTGGACGCTCATAGGGCGACCTCCTTTTGGTCAATCAACAGAACTTCGCCGAACTGGGCCGACAGCATGATCCCGACCGGACCGTTTGGTTTGCCTGTCACAGGGGCGAAAGTGGCTGGGTCCACGATATCGACTGCCATCAGGGTGGCAAGGGGTTCCGTGGCGATGGTGGCGGCAATCGCCTCTGCGGCGGTCTGGGCTGTCTCGCCCAGTTGCAAGAGCGCCTCTGCCGCAGCGAGGCTTGTCATAAGGATCGGCGCGGCGGCGCGCTGTGCGGGGGTCAGGCGCACATTGCGCGACGACATCGCCAGCCCGTCGGCCTCGCGCACTGTCGGCACACCGTGCACTTCGATTGGTGCGTGCAAATCGCGGACCATGCGGCGGATGACGGCGAGTTGCTGGTAATCTTTCTCGCCAAAATAGGCGGCATCTGCGCGGGTGATGTTGAACAGCTTGGTCACGACCGTCGCCACGCCGCGATAATGGCCGGGGCGCACAACGCCGTGGAAGATGTTGGCAAGGTTGGTTGTTTCAACAATGGTTTCGTCGTTCGGAGGATACATTTCCGCACCCGTTGGTAGAAACACGGCCGCAACGCCCGCTTCTTCCAACATGGCGAGATCTGCCTCTTCGGTGCGCGGATAGGTCTCTAAATCCTTGGGATTGCCAAATTGTGTCGGGTTCACAAAAATCGTCGCAATCACCGATGGATGCGCGTCAGCGGCGGCCTTAACCAAGGCCATATGCCCTGCATGGAGGGCGCCCATCGTCGTCACAAGACCAACAGTGCCGTCGCGGCGCAAGATCTCAACGGCCTGCCTGATTTCGGCAATCGTGCGGCAAATCTTCATGCGAAAACCCTTTTAAACATATGTAATTGCTCAATACGCTCTGCGGCCGGATGCATCAAGTGCCACATTATGAACTCAACAATTCCCAATCAACGTCAGCATTGTTTCGCAACTTAAGGGAGTAAATATTTGAGTGAGTAGCCATGAATCGATTTATTTTTCCGATCCTTTTTGGGGGCATTCTATTGGTTGCGACATTCGTATTGATGCTGTTTCAGCAGATGAGTGGCGATACCGAAACCGCGGATGCTGACAAGCCGAAAGCCGACAACGTCGAATACGCCAATTCCGGCAATGACGCTGCGGGCGGCATGATGTTTGCGCTGCAGATGATGTGGGAAGACATGTCGGGTCAAACGACTGTAAAGCCAAAGGTTGATGTGTTAGGCTTTGTGCCTGTAGCCCCGACCGGATGGTTCGAGACACCCTATAAGACCGCCGATGGTGAAGCGATCACGCAAACCAGTCTGGTCCGTACGCCGATTGCAAAAAGTTCGACCAACACGATGCTGATGCAGTTTGATGCCCTTGCGCAGGGCAAAGGCAACGGTTTTGCACGAACATATCGGAGAGGCGAGCAAAGCATGGCTTTCACGCTTTATGTGCCGGATCAATTCAACGAGCGGACGATCCGCGGCGGCATTATGGCGGCGGTTTCATCAAATATGACGTACTTTGGTGATTTCGGAAAATCCCGTGACGTTTTCGCGCTGCACCATGGCGTGCCGATCTTGGAAGCCGACGGATATGTCAGCAGCAAAGGCAATGAAGACGATGTGCCTGTCGATTACCGCGTTTTCAACGGGGACGTTGGTGGCATGTTCAAGTTCCAGATCTTGACCAACAGCAGCGATGCTGCGGTCGCTAATCTATTGCGTGCTGTGCCTGTGGGCGAGATGATTGCTTTGCTGCCGGACCCCGAGCCACATCTGTTGATTAGCGCCGACTTTCAGACACGTGTCCCAGAGCCAAGCACTGCGATCCCGGAAACGCCATCCATTGCCCGTCGCGCATATCTCGTGAAAAAGACGCGTTTTGATTTCTCAAAAAACGAGCAGGACTTTCTTCATGACATGAGCCGCCGCGAGATCCGGTCATGGGAGGATGTCTATGAAGACTATGGCACCGCGCTTGCGATTTCGCCTGAAATTAAATCACTGCTTGGCCCGATGCCGGAGCTCACAAACTCGCAGAAGATTGAATATACTGCGCGCGCCTATTTGCAGACAGATCGCGAATGGACCGAAAACGAAGATGACATCTTGGGAGGGATGTCACGCCAGAGAATCGCTGAACGCAAAGACGTTGACCGTTATTTGAAGGACGGTGAAACACTGGCCGATGATGTGATTGCGTTGATCAACTTGCTGCCTGAAACCTATGATGCGGCCGATGCCAGCGCCCAGACTGCGCTTGCGGAGTCTCCCGTGACTGCCCGTGACCTGGTGATCCGCCGCGGCACGAGTATCGGTCAAGGCGAGGCGACATTCGGCAACTGCAAAATCGAGCTGGGCGTACGCCGCTGTGTTGTGGGTGCCGTCGACGGAAACTAAAAATACAAACGGCCCCCAATTGCGGGGCCGTTTGTTTGCGACTGTCGCAATCGTGCGCTGACAGGTCGGCTGCTTCTGGCGTTTGAGTAAGATTTCGCGCAATTTGTGCCAAAGCATCTGTCCAGAGGAATCGTCCCCATGAAAACCAATGTCAAAGCTCTTGTTGTCGGCGGTGGTGCCGTCGGAACCTCGATTGCCTATCACCTCGCCAAGGCGGGCTGGGAGGATGTCATGTTATTGGAGCGTGACGAGCTGACCTCTGGCTCCACTTGGCACGCTGCTGGCCTGCTGCCGCTCTTCAACATGTCGTTTGCGACGACCCATATCCACAAATATTCGGTCGAGTTCTACAAGTCGCTGGAGGCCGAAACAGGCCTGAACGCGGGCTTTGCGGTGGTGGGCAACTTGCGCATGGCGCAGACCCAAGAGCGCATGGACGAGTATATGCTTTACGCCTCGACCGCCGAGACCTGCGATGTCCCTTACCAGTGGATGACCCCCGACGAGATCAAGGCGAAATGGCCGCTGATCCGCACCGAGGATTTGAAAGGTGCACTTTATCACAACACAGACGGCTACATTAACCCCGCTGATGTGACCCAAGCGATGGCCAAGGGTGCCCGCCAGCGCGGTGTCGCGATCGAGCGCAAATGGCAGGCTGATGCCTTCCATTGGAACGGCACCCACTGGGAAGTGACTTGTGTGAAGATGGTCGAAAAAGGCGGCAACCTTGTCCCGTCTGACGAGACAATTGTGATCACCGCAGAACATGTTGTGACTGCTTCCGGTAACCACGCGCAAACGACGGCCCGCAAGCTTGGCATCAAGATCCCTGCGATCCCTGTAGAGCACCAGTTTATCGTGATGGATCAAGACCCTGCCTTGGTCGAATTCCGTGCTGCGGGCAACGTCGAGCACCCCGTTGTGCGCGATGCCGATGCGCAATCATATGTGCGCGAAGAGCGCGGCGGCTGGATCTTGGGCGTCTATGAAAAAGGCGCCCCTGCGGTGTTTGAATATGGCGTGCCCGATAGCTTCCGCGCTGACCTGTTCCCGCTCGATCTGGAGCGGATCGAAGAGCAATATATGGCGATGATCCACCGCATTCCATCTTGCGAAGAAAGCGGTTTGAAGGACGATTTCAACGGCCCGATTTGTTATACACCAGACGGCAACCCGCTGGTCGGCCCTGCGCCCGGATTGCGCAATATGTGGTTGGCAGAGGGGTTCTCTTTCGGGATTACGGCTGCTGGCGGCACGGGCTATTATCTTGCGCAATTGATGGTCGATGGCGAGGCCGAGATCGACATGGCGTCGCTTGATCCCAAGCGTTACGGCGACTGGATGACGACCGAGTTTGCGGCCCGCAAGAACGAAGAGTGCTACGATCACGTCTACATTTTGCACCACCCTGATGAAGAGCGCCCAGCCTGCCGTCCGTTGCGCACTTCGCCAGCGTATGACCGTCATGCAGCGCGCGGCGCACAGTTCGGGTTTGTAAACGGCTGGGAGCGTCCGAACTATTTTGCGCCAATGGGCTTTAACGATCACGACGCGCGCTCGTTCCGCCGTGGCGGCTGGTGGCAATATGCGGTTGAAGAGGCGAAGGCGGTGCGCGAAGGCGTTGGCCTGATCGACGCGACGGCGTTCACAAAGCATGTGGTTAAAGGCCCCGGCGCGACCGCTTTCCTGGATTGGTTTACGACCAACAAACTGCCGAAAGTGGGCCGGATCAACCTGACATATGCGCTGACTTCACATGGCACAACTCGCACGGAATATACGATTGTGCGGATGTCGGAGGATGAATATTACCTCGTGTCCGCAGGGGCTTGGACGGCATATGACGCCGACTACCTGCGCAAGGCTGTGGAAGATAAAGAGGCTGAGTTTGGCCGCATTGAGGTGCAGAATGTCACCACCCAATGGGGTGTGTTTGCGATTGCAGGTCCAAAGGCACGCGCCGTTCTCGCCGAGGTGATCAAGGACGCAGAGCCTGAAACAGCCCTGTCAAACAGGCGCTTCCCATGGTTGTCGGCCAAGAAGATCGAGCTGGGCATGTGCCCTGTGAACGCGATCCGCGTGGCCTATACCGGCGAGCTGGGTTGGGAATTGCACCACCCGATCGAGATGCAGAACTATCTCTTTGACCTACTGGAAAAGGCGGGCGGAAAGCACGGGATGAAGCTGGTCGGCGCGCGGGCGCAAAACTGGTTGCGTCAGGAGAAATCCTACCGTGCGTTCGGCACTGAATTGGGCCGTGATGCGACGCCAATCGAGGCCGATTTGCCGCGCTTTGTGGATCTGGAAAAGGACTTCCACGGCAAGGCCGAAATGGTCGCAAAGGGCGTGCGCTCCAAATGCGTGACGCTGCTGATCGACGGGCCGGCGGACGCCGATCCATGGGGCCGCGAGGCGCTTTACGATATGGACGGCACCCGCATCGGGCGATTGACATCGGGCGGCTATTCGGTGGCTTTCGAGAAGTCGATCGGCATGGGCTATGTGCGCCCTGCGCTGGCCGAAGTGGGCACCAAAGTGCAAGTCAAAATGCTCGACAAGCTCTGGCCTGCGGTCATCGTCGAAGACAGCCCTTACGATCCGAAAAACGAGACAATTCGCGCGGACGGTTGATCCGGGGTCGATTTTTCGTCGAAAAATCGTTGCTAGCGGAACCGTTTGGGAGAAAGAGCAGCAACAGCGCCCGCGTCAATCGCGGGCGTTTTGCCATTGAGAAGGTCAGCCAAAAGTTGACCGGCCGCAGGGCTGGATTGCATCCCGTAACCGCCTTGCCCCGCGCACCAGATGAAGCTTTCGTCGCTCGGCTCGCGCCCTAAAACCAAGGTCCTGTCGGGCGAGAATGTCCGGAATCCCGCCCAAGATGCGAGCAGGCGGGTGACGGGTTCGGTCACGCAGGCCTCATAACGCGCCATACCTTCCGCGAGCACCATATCGTCTACGAAGGCGTCATGCGGCTCCATCGGGTCTTCTTCGGCAGGCGAGACGATCAACGCGCCCGCGTCGGGCTTGGCATACCAAGCTTCACCCGCGCCAAAGATCATCGGCCAAGACGAGACGTCATGCCCGCCGGGTGCCGGTATCCGCCCCATCGAGCGGCGCAGCGCAGTGAAGCCGATCGGGGCGATCCCTGCCATTCGGGCGATCTGATCAACCCATGGGCCGGCGGCATTCACAAGGATTGCGCCCTCATAAGTTTCTGAATTTGTTGTGACTTTCCAGCCGTTCGCAGTCTTTTCAATCGCTGTGACAGGGGCCTTGGTGGTCACGGTGCCGCCATGCGCGCGAATGGTTTTCACATAGGACTGGATGAGTAGATCAGTGTCGAGATCCCATGCGTCCGCGTGGTAACCCGCGCGGTCGATCACGTCCGTATTGAGGATCGGGACCATGGCCTTTGCCTCGGCGCCTGACATGAGATCAAGGCCCATTTGGATGCTCTCGTTTTCAAACGCCTCTGCAGTGTCGTGGCTGCCGGCAAGCATCAATCCACGCGGCGAAAGAAGTTTGTTTTCAACGTGATAGCTGCGGGATGCCGCGTTCAGCGCGACCGTGGAGGGCTTGCCATAACTTTCCTCGAAAAGCGCCGCTGACCTGCCCGATGCGTGGTAGGCAAGATTGGTCTCTGCCTCCAGCAACTGGACTTTGCCGAGTTGGGATAAATAGGCCCCTGCAGAGGTTCCCGCGACGCCGCCACCGATGATGATAAAGTCTGCCATGAGGCGAGATTTGCATTGCGTACTAAGCTTGGCAAGTGGCATTGAATGCCTGCAAAGGGTGAGGGCTGCGGTGATCTGGCTAATGCGATAGGTGCGTGGCGGGTCTGTCGCCAAAATCGTTTCGGTCATTTCAAGATCAGCGCTGCCCCAATTGATGCGGGCAAGCATCTGATATCCCACTTCGCCTGGCGTGCCCCAGAACGGCTTGAGGGATAAAAATGTGCCGATGGCATGTTTGTCCGTAGGAGTGAGATTTTGCGACTGAATGGCCGCAAATAAGGTCTCCGGTGGTGCCGAAAAGTCGTGCGTCGCCTTTGTATTGTGACGATAGAGCACCCGCGCACTTTTTTATTACTGCATCACGTCAATGCGGGCTGTGGGCCGCGACAACGGTATTTCCGACAGATCATTTCGAGGTCCGATATGCGTCTTATCCTTTGCCGACAGGCCTATGCCCTGAGCAAGATCACACAGTGCCCAGCGGATACATTTGGATTTGCCATTTTTGGATGATCTCTCGGTGGGGCGATTGCGCATTGGATGGATTCGACCGCGTTTTAACAAGAGCGCGCAGCGTTTTGGGCGCAATACCCAAGTGACCCTCCCAGAACGGATGAAGAACCGTTTTATATGTCGTGGCACCATGGTCTTCCAGAAGTGCCTTGGCCGTATTTTGACGACAAGGGAGAGCCTGTTTGGCCAGAATTTCATGAGTTTGAAGATGTGATTGGAACCGCAGACCGGGTTGAGATTTGGACGGATGGATCTGTCAATGACCGGATTTGGCGTTGGTATCTTGCGGCGGAATTGGACCATCTGGGGGTGCCTCAGGACCGCATTTCGGACTGACTGTTTCCAGAGTTTATATTTGAAATCCGTGAGCCGGAGGTTTGGCAGAAAATGGTTTTGGAAGCGCCAGCCCGTGCCGTTTCTCCCGTTGCTGTCGAAGATCAAGCGCAGGCAAGAATATGCGCCCTTTGGCAATCCGTTGTATGGGGCAAGGATGCACCTATTGACGGGCACGAGCACGACGTTTTTGAGACACTGCGGGGGGGACCACTGGCTCAAGATGGCTTGCGTCAGGGGTGAAGCGTTGGCAGAGGGGATGGGTATTGGTGACACTGTCCTCCACATGTCTTTGCTCGCCGCACTACACGGGTTGGAATGCTTTGATCCGCCGCTGGTCGAGGTGCGGGGCGCGGGCGGAATGCGCGACCGTTTGCTGGACATGCAAAAGGCCCGCCATTTCTGACGGGCCTTTCGTATCGGTATGACCGGTGCTTATTGCGGGATGTCGCCCACGATGCCTTCGACGTAGAAGTTCATGCCAGCGAGTGTGCCGTCGTCAGCAGTTTCGCCATCTGCGAGCCATGCGGAGCCGTCTTGCTTGTTGATTGGCCCTATGAACGGGTGGTAGTCGCCCGCTGCGATCTGGTCGCGCAGGGCTTCGGCGGAGGCCTTCACCTCGGCCGGCACCGCGTCGGTAATCTCGCCGATGCCAACCATGCCTGCGCCAATGCCGTCCCATGTGTCGGTGCTCGTCCAAGTGCCGTCCATGACCGCCTTGGTGCGTGCGATGTAGTAGGGCGCCCAGTTGTCGATGATCGAGGAGACGCGCGGTGTCGGGCCGAACTCTGCCATGTCGGAGGCCTGACCGAAAGTGATCACGTTGCCAGCGGCTTGCGCTGCGGCTTGTGGCGCGGTGGAGTCAGTGTGCTGCAAAATCACGTCAGCGCCTTGCTCGATCAGAACGGTGGCGGCTTCTGCCTCTTTGGCTGGATCAAACCATGTGTAGGCCCAGACGATTTTGAACTCGACGTCAGGGTTTACTTTCTTGGCGTGCAGGTATGCGGAGTTGATGCCGCGGATCACTTCGGGGATCGGGAAGGAGCCGATGTAGCCCACGATGTTGGACTTGGTCATGGACCCCGCGATGTGGCCTTGGACGGCGCGTCCTTCATAGAAGCGAGCGGAATAGGTGGATACGTTGTCGGCGCGCTTGAACCCTGTTGCGTGCTCGAATTTCACGTCAGGAAACTTTGCTGCGATGTTCATTGTCTGGTCCATGTAACCAAACGATGTTGTGAAGATCAGGTCAGCACCGCCAAGCGCCATCTGTGTCATCACGCGCTCTGCGTCGGGGCCTTCTGGGACGCTTTCGACAAAGACAGTTTCAACCGCATCGCCAAATTCTGCTTCCAGAGCGAGACGTCCTTGGTTGTGCTCATATGTCCAGCCGCCGTCGCCAACTGGCCCGACGAAAACGAAGCCGACTTTGGTTTTGTCTTGTGCAAGAGCTGGCATACCCAGTGATGCAACCATGACAGCGGCTGCTGTTGAAGCGAGCAGAGTTCTTCTTTTCAAGTTCGTGTCTCCCGTATGTGCCAGCGTCCTGCCAGCGATGTTTGGCCCCTAGCGTGAGGCGTGAAAGATTCGGCCCAGTGAACCGGGCGCGCGTCCTGCCGACATAATAACCAGAACCACGATGGTTGCCAGATAGGGCGACATGGAAAGATATTCGACAGGGATCGCTAACCCTGCGGCCTGCAGGTTTAGCTGCAACACGGTGACCCCGCCGAAAAGGTAGGCACCGAGCAAAAGCCGCCACGGCTTCCAACCTGCGAAGACCACGATGGCAAGCGCAATCCAGCCTGCGCCCGCGGTCATTCCTTCGGTCCATTGCGGCACCCGCACGAGGCTGAGGTAGGCCCCGCCGAGACCTGCGCACGCCCCGCCAAAGGCGATGGCCAGCATGCGCACCTTGATCACTTTATACCCCAGCGCGTGGGCCGCATCGTGGTTTTCGCCCACGGCCCGCAGGATCAGCCCGCCGCGTGTTTTGTGCAAGAACCACCAGACGCCACCTGTAAGCAAAAGCCCGACATAGACGAGGGGGTCATGCTGAAAAACGATTGGCCCGATGACGGGGATATCCCCCAAGAGTGGGATATGAATATCGGGGAAAGCGGGGGCCTTGATCCCGATATAGCCTTGCCCCATGAGCGCCGAGAGCCCCAGACCAAAGAGCGTCAGCGCAAGGCCCGTCGCAACTTGGTTGGACAGAAGGTATTGCGTCAGGACGCCAAACAGCAACGACAAGAGCGCGCCGCCAAGGGCCGCACCCATGAAGCCCAACCAAGGAGAGCCGGTGCCCACGGCCACTGCAAAACCGCAGATTGCGCCGGTGATCATCATGCCCTCGACCCCTAGGTTGAGGACGCCTGCGCGCTCGACCACGAGTTCACCGATGGCCGCGAGCAGAATAGGTGTTGCGGCGACCATAAGCGAGGCCAACAGCAAGATGGGATTGATGGCTGATAGGTCCATTATGTCTGCTCCATGATGCGTAGCCGAATGCGGTAGTTGGTGAGCACGTCCACTGCGAGTAGAAAGAACAAGAGCATCCCTTGCAGCAATTGGATCGCTGCCCCCGGCAGACCGAGGTTGGACTGCGCGATTTCTCCGCCGATATAGGTGAGCGCCATCAGCCCGCCTGCGAGCAGAATGCCGACAGGGTGGAGACGGCCCAAGAAGGCCACGATAATCGCGGTAAAGCCGTAGCCTACGTTAAAGTCGATGCTGACTTGCCCTGCGGGACCTGCGACTTCGAACATACCCGCAAGCCCCGCGAGTGCGCCAGAGATGCCAAGGCAGACCAGTACAAGCCGTGCGGGGTTAACGCCTGCGAAGGCGGCGGCACGCGGGCTTAGCCCAGAAAGCCGTACTTGGAACCCGAAGATGTGCCGCGACAGCGTAATATAGGCGAAGATCACGGCGATAAAGGCCGCGACGACGCCCCAATGCATGCCTGACCCGGAGATGATTTCGAGGTTCGCGGCAGAGGGGTATTGCGCCAGATTGCGAGAACCAGGGAAGCCCATCCCTTCGGGGTTGCGCATTGCGCCCAGTGCCATAGAGGCCAAAAGCTGTTCGGCCACATAGACCAGCATGAGCGATACGAGGATTTCATTGGTGCCGAATTTGACCTTCAGGACGCCCGGGATCATGGCCCAAAGCGTGCCCCCGACGGCACCTGCAATGACCATCAGCGGGAACACGATCCACGACTCCATTGGGTAAAACGCAAGCCCCACGCCTGCGCCAAAGAGCGCGCCCATAATGTACTGCCCCTCTGCGCCGATGTTCCACACACCCGCCCGAAATCCGAACGAAAGCCCGATGGCGATGAGAACGAGCGGTGCCCCTTTGATCAGAAGTTGGGGGCGATAGTAGAAAGCGAATTCCGAGAAAAGCGGATCAAAGAAGATAGACCGGATTGTTTCAAAGGGATTTTTGCCCAACGCCGCAAAAAGGATGCCGCCGAAGAGCATTGTCAGCAAAACCGCTAAAAGTGGCGTCGCGATTGTCCAGCCCCGCGAAGGGTTGGGCCGTTTCTCAAGCATCAACATGTGCGACCTCCATATCATGTGCACCGCCGAGCATGAGCCCGATGTCTTCGATTGTCAGGCCTGCGGCGGGTCGCAGTTGCGAGAGCCGCCCGTCATTAAGAGCCGCAAATTTATCAGAGATTTCCATCAACTCGTCGAGGTCTTGGCTGATCACGATCACAGCGGCGCCTTCGGTCGCGAGGTTCAGGATCGCTTGCCGGATTGACGCGGCCGCAGAGGCATCGACGCCCCATGTCGGCTGGTTGATCACGAGCACGTCGGGGGCCTGCATGATCTCGCGCCCAATGACAAATTTCTGCAAATTCCCACCAGAAAGCGACCGCGCCGCACTTGTTGCACTGGGTGCGCGCACGTCAAAGGCTGTGATAATTGCTTCGGCAAAATCGCGCGCCTTATCCCATTGCAGAAAGCCTCTGTGCGTCAGGTGCTTGCGGGTGGCACCTGTCAGGAGCGCGTTTTCGATCAAGCTCATATCAGGGGCGGCAGCATGTCCGTTGCGCTCTTCGGGGGCGGCACAAAGCCCAAGGGCACGCCGCGCATTCGGGTTTAGGTTTCCGATCGGCTTGCCGAACAGCGTGACCATATGCGGCGCGACTTTCATCTCGCCCGAGAGCGCTGCGACAAGCTCGTCTTGCCCATTGCCGGCGACCCCGCCGATGCCCAGCACCTCGCCGACCTGCACGTCAAATGAGATATTCTTGAGAGGGGTGCCGAATTGATGCGGTGCTGGCGCTGTCAGGCCTTTCACCGAAAGCGTGACCTGGCCCAGCGGCTTATCGGTCTTTTGCGGCACATGCAGCGCAGAACCAACCATAAGTTCGGCCATGTCGCGCGCCGAGGTCAAACGCGGGTCGCAAGTGCCCACCACTTGGCCCAATCGCAGCACGGTTGCCACATCGCACAATGCGCGTATTTCTTCGAGCTTATGCGAGATATAGAGAATTGAGGTCCCTTCCGATCGCAATTTGCGCAGCGTTTCAAACAGGATGCCCACCTCTTGCGGTGTCAGCACCGATGTCGGTTCGTCCATAATCAACAGCTTGGGGTCTTGCAGCAGACAGCGGATGATCTCGACCCGCTGGCGTTCTCCTGCGGAAAGATCACCGACGGTTCTGTCGGGATCAAGCGGCAGACCGTATTGTTCGGACACGCGGCGCACGGAGGCCGCGACCTCTGATTGCGGCGGCGGATTTTCCAGCCCCAGCGAGATATTTTCGGCCACCGTCAGGGCATCAAATAGCGAGAAATGTTGAAACACCATCGCGACCCCAGCAGCGCGCGCCGCCCGCGGGTCCGGTGGCGCAAAACTTGAACCATTGAGAAACATTTTCCCCGAGTCAGGTTTGACCAGCCCGTAGATCGCCTTAACGAGCGTCGACTTTCCCGCACCGTTCTCGCCCAAGAGCGCGTGGATTTCCCCCACCCTGATTTCGAGCGATACATCCCGATTGGCGATCACGCCCGGATAGGCTTTGGTCAGGCTTTCAATGGTGAGAAGGCTCATGCGCTCTGGTCCTTTTGGCGGCGGCTGGCGGGGGCTATCATCGCAGCCGCCACGCCGATTGCAATCTGGCTGGGATGTTTTCCCAATGTGGGATCGCCGATCGGGCAGGCGATTTGCGCGATTTTTGGTCCTGCGTGACCCAAGGCGCCCAACCGCGATTTGAACCGCGCCCATTTGGTAGCCGAGCCGATCAGGCCAATACTGCCAAAGGCTCCGGACAGCAACGCATGGCAAATCGCGAGGTCTATGTCGTGGGCATAGGTTAAGATCAGGTGTTCGGCGTTTGCGGGCGCCAGTTTGGCCGCCATTGCGGGGTCAGCTACGGGCAGGGCGCTGACGTTCGCGGACATCGTGTCGGGGAAGCGATCGAGACTGGTATCGACCCATGTGATCGCCACATCGGGGAGGCTTGCCAAAACGGGCACAAGCGCGCGCCCCACATGCCCCGCGCCGTAAATCCATATCTCGCGGGTGGCGGTTTGTACGACTTTCGCGTTTGCGGCGTATTCGAGTTGCACGGACCCGCCGCAGCATTGCCCAAGGGTCGGACCCAGCGGGATGCTCTGCCTGTCTGCGGGTTTGCCAGAGGTCAGCATCTCGCGGGCATGCCGCATGGCCTCCCATTCCAAGGCGCCGCCGCCAATCGTGCCTTCGATGTGATCCGCATAGATGCGCATCTGCGTCCCCGCGCCACGGGGGGCAGAGCCCGCGACGCGGGCGATCGAAACTGTCACCCAGCTCATCCGCGCACCTTTTTGACTGCAGCAAGGATACGCTCTGGAGTCGCGGGTGCATCAAGTGAGGGATAAATGTCGCCACAGGCGGCCACCGCATCCGACAGCGCCAAGAGAGCGGAAATTCCGTGCATAAACGGCGGCTCACCCACCGCTTTGGAACGGTAAACCGTATTGGCGGGGTTCGGCGCGTCCCAAAGGGCCACATTGAAAATATGCGGCCTGTCAGAGCAGGCAGGGATTTTATAAGTCGCGGGGGCGTGGGTGCGCAGGCGGCCCTTTTCGTCCCAGACCAACTCTTCGGTCGTCAGCCAGCCCGCACCTTGCACATAGCCGCCCTCGATCTGACCAATATCGAGCGCCGGATTAAGCGAAGATCCCGCGTCATGCAGAATGTCGCAACGCAGGATCCGGTTTTCGCCCGTGAGCGTGTCAATCACGACCTCTGTCAATGCGGCCCCTTGGGCAAAGTAAAAGAACGGCTGGCCCTGTCCTTTGATCCGGTCCCATGCGAGGTCGGGGGTCTTGTAAAACCCTGTGGCCGATAGGCTGACACGATTGGTATAGGCGAGCATAGCAGCCTGTCCGAAGCTCAAGGTCGTGCGGCCGCTCATAACCATGCCATCGGCAAAGACCACGTCGTCAGGCGCGCCGCCATGGGTCTGCGCGATGATCTCTGCTATACGGGCGACGATCGTATCGCAGGCGTTTTGCACGGCCATCCCGTTAAGATCGGTCCCCGATGAGGCGGCGGTGGCCGACGTATTGGGCACCTTGCCTGTATCGGTCGCCGTGATCTTGACCTGATCCATCGACACGCCAAACCGCGAAGCGGCCACTTGGGCGACCTTCTGGAACAAGCCCTGTCCCATCTCGGTGCCGCCATGGTTGATATGGATCGAACCGTCCTGATACACATGCACCAAAGCGCCCGCTTGGTTGAGATGGGTCAGTGTAAAGGAAATCCCGAATTTCACAGGACTGAACCCAAGTCCCTTTTTCAGGATCGGGTTTGCTGTATTCCAGTCATCAACCGCCTTGCGCCGCGCCTGATAATCCGCTGTCACGAGAAGGGCCTCGGTCATCTCATGCAGAATGAAATCCACAACCTCCATCCCATAGGGCGTCGTGTTCTTCTTTTGGCGCGAAATACCTTCGGGGGGGCGCGTAGCGCGGGGGGCAGACAGCCCCCCTGACACAACAGCCGCATAGTAATTGGCCTGCCGCACCGCAACCGGATCAAGACCAAGATGCGCCGCGACATGATCCATCACCCGCTCGATCCCCAGCACCCCCTGCGGGCCACCAAAGCCACGGTAAGCGGTGGCACTTTGGGTATTGGTCTTGAGGCGATGGGACGTGATTCGCACGGCCTCCAAAAGATAGGCGTTATCGGCGTGCAGCATGGCGCGGTCGGCGACGGGGATCGACAGATCCAGCGCCCAACCGCAACGGGTCATTTGCACAAAATCAACACCTGCAAGCACGCCTTTATCATCAAAGCCAACGTCATAGCTGATCCGGAAGTCGTGGCGCTTGCCCGTGATCATCATATCGTCGTCACGGTCATAGCGCATTTTGCAGGGCCGCCCTGTGGCGCGCGCGGCCACGGCACACCCGACGGCCAGCGCATTGCCCTGGCTTTCCTTGCCGCCAAATCCGCCCCCCATACGGCGGACTTCACAGCGCACGGCATGCATTGGAAGGCCAATCGCTTCGGCAACCTTATGCTGGATTTCGGTCGGGTGCTGGGTCGAGGAATGCACGACCATATCGCCACCCTCTTGGGGCATGGCGAGGGCGGCTTGACCCTCAAGATAAAAGTGCTCCTGCCCGCCCATCTCGATCTCGCCTTGCAAGCGGTGTTCGGCCCCCGCAAGCGCCGCATCGACATCGCCCTTCGTCCAAATACGCGGGCCGTCCTCAAAGCGGGCGTTGGCCGCAAGCGCATCTTCAATCGTCAGGATAGGGGGCTGCGCGGCAATCGCAATCTGGCCCAATCTCGCGGCCTTTCGTGCGGCGAGGTGAGAGGTAGCAGCAACCATAAAGATGGGTTGCCCCAGATAGTGGACCTCGCCCGTGGCGAGCAGTGGCTCGTCATGGGCGCTGGGCGAGACGTCATTGGCGAAAGGCAAATCGTCGGCTGTGAACACCGCGACGACCCCTTGGGAGGCGCGCACTGCGTCGAGGTTCATCGCGGTGATTTTGCCAGCCGCGACCTCGCTGGTCCCGAAAGCCAGATGCAGCGTGTTGGCGGGCGTCGGGATGTCGTCGATATAGCGGGCTTGGCCCGTGACATGGAGCGGTGCAGCATCATGGGGCAGGGGTTTATGTGCGCTCATGGCTGAACCTCCAATACGGATGTCGCTTGGCCAGAGATCTCCGCAAAATAGCGCAGCAGCATGTTTTGCGCGGCCTCAAGGCGGTAGGCGGCACTGGCGCGCATATCTGACATCGGGTTGTAGTCTGCGGCGAAGGCGGGCATCGCGTCTTGCACGGTCTCGCGCGTCCAAGGCCTACCGACCAGAGCGGCCTCGACGGCTTTCGCGCGGGCGGGTGTGCCCGCCATGCCGCCAAATGCGATCACGGCAGATTGCACTTTTTCATCCTCAACGGTCACATTGAAGGCTCCGCAGACCGCAGAAATATCCTGATCGAACCTTTTGGAGAGCTTGTAGACCCGCAGGGCAGGCGCAGATTTCGGGATGGTAACGCCTGTCACCAGCTCGCCTTTGGCGCGGTCTTGTTTGCCGTATGCAATGAAGAAATCCTGCAGCGGGATCGTGCGGGTCACCTCGCCATGTCGCAGATGCAGCGTCGCACCAAGCGCGATCAAGGCAGGCGGATTATCCCCGATGGGCGAACCATTGGCGATGTTGCCGCCAATGGTTGCAGCCCCGCGCACCTGCTCGGAGCCGTAGCGGCGGACCATCTTGGCATAGGACGGATGATAGATTTTGAGCGTTTGATGCACATCGACCATCGTGACGCCTGCGCCAAATGTGATGGTCTCCTCTGAGGCCACGATTTGCTGCAAATCACGGCACCGGTTGAGAAACACCACAGCGTCCAAATCGCGCAACTGCTTGGTGACCCAGAGCCCGACATCGGTTGCGCCAGCGATCACGGTCGCGTCGGGGTTGGCGGCATACCATGCGGCCAGCGCATCAAGGCTTTCGGGAGCGAAAGGGGCGGGCGCCTCAGGGGCCGCGCGCTCATTCATCCAGTCGGGGCTGGGGGCGATCTCGGCGGCCATCGCGGCGCGGATGATAGGCGCATAGCCTGTACAGCGGCAAAGATTACCCGCCAGCACGTCGTCGTGATCTGTGCGCCCGTTCGCGTGGCCTGCGGCCATCGCGGCGATAAAGCCCGGCGTACAGAACCCGCATTGCGAACCGTGATGCGCGATCATGGCCTCTTGCACGGGGTGCATTTCGCCATTTGGCCCCGCGATCCCCTCAACCGTGCGCACGGATTTCCCATGAAGCTGCGGCATGAAAAGGATGCAGGCGTTGAGCGCGCGTTTGGTGGTTGCGTCAGTCACAATCACTGAACAAGCCCCGCAGTCGCCCTCGTTACAGCCCTCTTTCGTGCCCGTCAGCCCACGCGTATTGCGCAGCCAATCCAGCAGCGTTTGCGTGGCAGGCGTTTCCACCTCCACGGTTTCCCCATTGAGAAGAAACGTCACTTTCATCGTGTAAACCTGCCGCGTTACTTTGGTTTGGCGGGTATTGGCAAAGCGTCGATGCGGCGTAGACGCGGGCCCCCGTTTGGGATGATGAAAGCCGCGATGCCCGCTTTGATCAAGCATTTTTCCCAAAATTTGCGAAGTTTTGTTGTAGAGCTTTGTAAATTGGCGCGAATTTAGGCGGAATGGCCTTCCAATTTGAGCGCAAGTTGGTCGAGCTGATCAAGGCGGCGTTCCCAAATCACGCGCTGCCATTCCATCCAGCCCTGCACCTCTAGCATCGGATCAGGGTTGACGTGGCAGGTTCGTACACGCCCCGTTTTCTCGGATCGGACCAACCCGCAGGCCTCAAGCACACCCAAGTGGCGCATGAACGTGGGGAGAGCGATCGGGTGCGGTGCGGCCAGCTCGCTCACTGTCGCAGGACCACGCGCGAGGCGTTCGACAACCGCGCGGCGGGTCGGGTCGGCAAGAGCGGCAAAGCAGGCGTCGAGGTTTGGTTTCATGCGTTTAGGAGAGGGGGATTCGGCGTGATGGTCAAGACAGTTAGCGCCCACGCTAACAATTCCCCGCTTTCCCCCAACGACCGCGCGCCATAAGCTAGGCCTATGACAAATCCCCGATTCATCCATCTGCGCGTCCATACCGAATATTCCTTGCTGCAAGGGGCGGTCCACGTCAAGAAACTGCCCGAAATGGCGGCGAAAATGAACATGCCCGCCGTTGCGGTGACTGATACCAACAACATGTTCTGCGCTCTGGAGTTTTCGGAAAGCGCCTCAAAGGCGGGCATTCAACCGATCATCGGCTGTCAGGTTGATCTGGGATATGTGACGCCTGAGGCGGGGAAACGGCAAGAAGACCCTGCGGGGATCGTTCTGCTTGCCCAGAGCGAGGCGGGCTATCTCAATTTGATGAAGCTCAATTCCTGCCTTTATCTTGAGCAGGGCAATCAGGTGCCGCAGGTCACGCTAGACGATTTGCAGCAATATAACGCAGGCCTTATCTGTCTTTCGGGCGGGCCTGACGGGCCGATTGGGCGGCTCTTGCGGGCAGGTCAACGCCCTGCCGCCGAGGCGCTGATGGACCGCTTTGCCGCGATTTATCCTGACCGCCTTTATGTCGAATTGCAGCGCCACCCTGATGGCAACGGATTGCCCGAGGCCGAACAACTCTCGGAGCGCGGCTTTGTCGAGATGGCCTATGCGAAAGGGTTGCCACTGGTCGCTACCAACGACGTCTATTTCCCGAAAATCTCTCTCTACGAGGCCCATGATGCGCTGATGTGCATTGCCGATGGCGCCTATGTCGACCAGCAGGCACCGCGCCGTAGGCTGACCCCGCAGCACTTTATGAAGACACCCGAAGAGATGATTACGCTCTTCGCGGACTTGCCAGAAGCGATTGATAATACAGCCGAAATCGCCAAGCGTTGCGCGTTTAAGGTCTACAAACGTCCACCGATCCTGCCAAAATTTGCCGACGACGAGGTGCAGGAATTACGCCGTCAGGCCAACGAGGGTCTGCAAGCGCGACTGGCCGTGATCCCTCATGCGGTCAGTTTAGACGACTACCAAGCGCGGCTCGATTTCGAGCTTGATATCATCGAGGGCATGGGCTTTCCCGGATACTTCCTGATCGTTGCCGACTTCATCAAATACGCGAAAGACAACAAAATACCTGTGGGGCCGGGGCGTGGCTCTGGTGCGGGTTCTCTGGTGGCCTATGCGCTGCTTATTACCGACCTTGATCCGCTGCGCTATTCATTGCTGTTCGAGCGATTTTTGAACCCTGAGCGGGTCTCGATGCCCGACTTCGATATCGACTTTTGCATGGACCGCCGCGAAGAGGTGATCCGCTATGTGCAAAAGAAATACGGGCGCGATAAGGTAGGTCAGATCATCACTTTTGGTGCGCTTTTGTCCAAGGCCGCCGTGCGTGACGTGGGCCGCGTGTTGCAGATGCCTTACGGGCAAGTTGACCGACTCTCGAAGATGATTCCAGTCGAGGGAGTCAAGCCTGTGTCGATTGAAAAGGCGCTGGCAGACGAGCCGCGCTTACGCGAAGAGGCGAAAAACGAAGAGATTGTCGACCGTTTGCTGACCTACGCACAGCAGGTTGAGGGGCTTTTGCGGAACGCATCGACCCACGCGGCGGGTGTTGTGATCGGGGACCGTCCGCTGGATGAATTGGTGCCGCTCTACCAAGATCCGCGCTCCGACATGCCCGCGACGCAGTTCAATATGAAATGGGTCGAACAAGCGGGTCTGGTAAAGTTCGACTTCTTGGGTCTCAAGACCCTGACCGTTATTCAAAACGCCGTCGATCTGATCGTGAAATCTGGTCGGCATTTGCACGTCGATGCGCAAGGAAACACACTTTTTGAGCCGCCAGAGGCGTTAATTGATGATATTGGCACAATTCCGCTGGATGATGATGCCTCTTATAAGCTCTACGCCAGCGCTAAAACCGTCGCTGTGTTTCAGGTGGAATCCAGCGGCATGATGGACGCGCTCAAGCGTATGAAGCCGACCTGTATCGAGGATATCGTGGCGCTCGTGGCGCTCTATCGTCCCGGCCCGATGGAGAACATTCCGACCTATTGTGAGGTCAAAAACGGCGTTAAAGAGATTGAATCGGTGCACCCTTCGATTGACCATCTTTTGGCCGAAACCCAAGGGATTATTGTTTACCAAGAACAGGTTATGCAGATCGCCCAGGTTATGGCGGGCTACTCACTTGGCGGCGCGGATTTGCTGCGGCGTGCGATGGGTAAGAAAATCGCCGAAGAAATGGCGAAGGAACGACCCAAGTTCGAGAAAGGCGCCATGGAAAATGGCGTCGATAAGAAAAAGGCGTCCGAGGTTTTTGACCTTCTCGAAAAGTTTGCCAACTACGGCTTTAACAAATCCCACGCCGCCGCTTATGCGGTGGTCAGCTATCAAACCGCTTGGCTGAAAGCGAACCATCCTGTCGAGTTTATGGCGGGCGTGATGAACTGCGATATTCACCTGACCGACAAGCTCGCCACTTATTTCCAAGAGGTGAAAAAGGGGCTTGGGGTTGAATATACGCCGCCTTGCATCAACCGCTCGCAAGCGATGTTTGATGTGGAGTATCAGAAGCTGGTTTATGCGCTTGGTGCGCTGAAAAACGTGGGCGTCGAGGCGATGAAGTTGATTACCGAGGCGCGCGGCGAAGATCAATTTGTCACACTTTTTGACTTCGCAAGGCGGGTTGATATCAAACGGGTCGGGAAGAGGCCGCTTGAAATGCTCGCCCGTGCGGGTGCGTTTGACGTGCTTGATCCGAACCGCCGCCGTGTGATGCTGAGCCTTGATGCGCTGGTCGGTTATTCCGCCGCGATCCATGATCAGAAGTCCTCTAATCAGGTGTCGCTCTTTGGCGACGCAGGCGATGATCTGCCCGAGCCACGCCTTGCAGGCGGCGATGATTGGTTGCCCGCAGAGCGTTTGGCCGAAGAATTCAAGGCGATTGGCTTCTACCTGTCTGGCCACCCGCTTGACGACTATATGGGGGCATTGAAGCGCAAAGGTGTTTTGACCCTCGACGAGGTAATCGCCAAGGCCGAACGCGGTGCCTGCGTGGTGAAAATGGCGGGCACGGTGTCTGGACGGCAAGAGCGCAAATCGGCGCGCGGGAACCGCTTTGCCTTTGCGCAACTCTCTGATCCGACAGGGCAATATGAGGTGACGCTGTTCTCTGACGTCTTGGAGGCCGCCCGCGATCATTTGGAAACGGGCAGCCAGGTTGTGATCTCTTGCGAGGCCACAATGGAGGCCGATGTGCTCAAACTGTTGGGCAGGTCCGTGTCCGCGATTGATACCGCCGTGGCCGACGCGGGCAGTTCTGGTTTGCGGGTGTTTCTCGATACGCCCGAGGCGATTGTCTCGGTCGCGACGATTCTTGAGAACGCGATGCGCGATAAGGTGCGCGGCGGGCGCGGCCCGATCTATTTCTGCCTGATGGACCCCGCGCTTCCGGGTGAGGTCGAATTGGATCTTGGTCAGGATTTCCCCGTAAATCCAAAGATTAAGGGCGCTTTGCGGTCGTTGAGTGGCGTGATCGAGGTTGAAGAAGTCTAGGACAAGCTGATTGTCGCGTTGTCCTTTTGGGGCGGTGGACGCAGCCGACATGAGCGGCTAGACCGAAAAAAGACGCTCCTCATAAGGCCTGATCATGTGACTTTACGCTTTGTTGCCCTCTTATCCGTGATCGCGCTGAGCGCTTGTGGCGGCACTTCTTTGGTGCCGTTTGGACAAACTGAACGGTCAGGGGCAGACATGCCTGAGGTAACTTCGGATATGACGCTGCCCTTTGGCGAAATTGCCCTCAATTGCACCGTGAGCAAAGCGGATTTGGGTCAGAAGGTTGACGAAAACGCAGGCTATGCGATCTAAGATACCATGACCAATAGCGCGAGCCTGCGAACCCACTATGTGACGGGTTTCAAGGACAAATGTGTGCGTCAATTTTCGGCCGCTACGGCCTTGATCGGCGATATTGGCACCCATGAGGTTGTCCGCTATCTGACCTCGAATGCCAAACATCCCTATAGTGCCGCCGACACCGCCTATGAGCAGATCAAAGCGTCGTTTTGCGGCGCGGGGCAGGGGCAGCCTTGCGGCAGGAAGCTCAATCAATTTGCGCGCAACACGACGTTCATAACAGCCTATGAGAGCTTTGAAGATAACGCCGAATGGGCGGATATGCTGCTGTATAATGGTGACGTGGCAGCCATCGGCCCTGTCGCCCGCTAGCCTACCAATGTGGCGGGCGTTGATCGGAGAGGGGGACGGACCCACCCGCATCATACTCGCGTGACGCTTCGCGCTCCATGAGCATAGCAAGCCTGCGCGTGGCAAGGTCCAGCTCGTTTTGCTGCGCGGCCACGATATCCGAAAGGTCATCGACGACACGGGCCAAATGGGCGATTTTTTCTTCGAGGTGGGTGATGTCTGTCATGTGGTTGTCATAGCACGCAGATAACGCCGCAGGAAAGGTCCATAACATCGCATTGCCCCGCTGGGCGTGGCGTTGTAAACGCGGGCTAAGATACACGCAATTTACGCGAGGCGATGATGGCCAAGGACAAGAAACAACCCCGCCCAAAGGCACAAACGCCTAAGGGTTTTCAAGACTATTTCGGAGCGCAGGTCGAGGCCCGCACTGAGATGTTGCGCAAGATTGCGGGTGTTTATCATCGCTATGGTTTTGATGCTTTGGAGACGTCGGCCGTTGAAACGGTCGAGGCTTTGGGCAAGTTCCTGCCAGATGTTGACCGGCCGAACGAGGGTGTGTTTGCATGGTTGGAAGAGGACAAGGATTGGCTGGCCCTGCGTTATGACCTGACGGCTCCGCTTGCCCGTGCCTACGCCCAGCACCGCAATGATCTGCCGAACCCCTACCGCCGCTATGCGATGGGGCCTGTCTGGCGTAATGAAAAACCGGGTCCGGGGCGTTTCCGCCAGTTTTATCAATGCGATGCTGATACGGTTGGCGCGTCTTCTGTCGCCGCTGACGCCGAGATTTGCGCGATGCTGTCGGACACTTTGGAAGTCGTCGGCATTCCGCGCGGCGACTACGTTGTGCGCGTCAATAACCGCAAGGTGCTCAATGGCGTGATGGAAGTTGCAGGCCTGTCGGGCGACGGCAACGAAGCCGAGCGCGGCATCGTTCTGCGCGCGATTGATAAGCTGGACCGCCTTGGCGAAGACGGTGTGCGTGCGCTGATCGGCGAAGGCCGCAAGGATGCCAGCGGCGACTTTACCAAGGGCGCAGGTCTGGGTGATGAACAGGCCGAGATCGTCATGGGCTTTATGTCTGCCAAACGTGTGACGGGGGCCGAAACAGTGACCCGTTTGCATGAGTTGGTGAAAGGCTCCCAAGTGGGCGCGGATGGCGTGAACGAATTGGAGACAATTGCGACGCTTCTGGATGCGGGCGGCTACAACGCGGACCGGATCGAGATTGATCCTGCGGTCGTGCGTGGGCTTGGCTATTACACGGGCCCCGTTTTCGAGGCTGAATTGACCTTTGAGGTGCTCGACGACAAGGGCCGCCCGCGCAACTTTGGCTCTGTCGCTGGCGGTGGTCGTTATGACGATCTGGTCAAGCGGTTCACGGGCCAAGAGGTGCCAGCGACGGGCGTTTCCATCGGTGTTGACCGCTTGCTGGCGGCTTTGGAGGCGAAGGGTCGCTTGGATACCACGGCCGTTGGCCCTGTGGTCGTCACCGTGATGGATCGCGATAAAATGGCTTATTATCAAGGGCTTGTGGCGGAGTTGCGGAACAATGGCATCCGTGCCGAGGTCTATCTGGGCAACCCGAAGAACTTTGGCAACCAGCTCAAATATGCCGACAAGCGGAACTCTCCGGTGGCTGTGATCGTTGGTGGCGACGAGATGGCCGCAGGTGTGGTGCAGATCAAGGACCTGATCTTGGGTGCCAAGATTGCCGAAAATGCGACGCTCGAAGAGTGGAAAGACCGCCCGAGCCAATATGAGGTGCCACGCGGCGAGTTGGTCGCCAAAGTGCGCGAAATTCTGGACGGGCAGGGCAATGGCTGATCTGATCGGCGCGGAAGCGCTACGGCTTATGGCCGCGTTCGAGGCGGCAGGGGCCGTGCCCGTTGAGGCCGCGATTTTGCAGCCCGCGAGCACGCTTCTTGATCTTTACGGCGAAGATATCCGCAGCCGCGCTTATGTGACGTCTGATCCTCTGCGCGGCGAAATGATGTTACGTCCCGATTTCACCTTGCCGATTGTGCAGATGCATATGGAAAGCCGCGCCGACCCTGCGCGCTATACCTATGCCGGCCCCGTTTTCCGCAAGCAAGAGCATGACGAAAGCCGTGCGAATGAATTTACCCAAGTGGGCTTTGAGGTCTTTGACGGTCAAAATCCTGCCGCTGCTGATGCCGATGTATTCGCAGCGATTGCGGGGGTTCTGGAAGGGTTGCCTGTGCGCGCGGCGACTGGTGATCTGGGGATTCTGATGGCGGCGGTGCATGGTTTGCGTACAACCGGCGCCCGCAAAGCGGCGCTCTTGCGGCACATCTGGCGGCCCCGTCGGTTCCGCGCATTTCTGGACCGTTTTGGCGTGCGCACCCCGCCCCCTACGAGCCGGGTCGCACTTTTGGCGATGGCCGATCCCTTTGCAAACGCGGGACCTGACGTAGGCTTGCGCAGTCGCGCCGAGGTGCAGGCGCGGATTGACGCCCTGCGTGAAGATGCCGCCGCCGCGCCGATTTCTTCCGAAGAGTTGGCGCTGATCGACGCGCTATTGGCGATCCGCGAAACCTCGCCCAATGCGCTCAGTGCGCTGCGCGACATCGCCGTTGATATGCCTGCGATTGGCCCTGCTGTGGCAAAATTGGTCGCGCGTCTGGATGCCCTTTCCGAGCGCGGTATTGACGTTGAGACCCTTGATTTCGAGGCGAGCTTCGGGCGCACGACACTTGAATATTACGACGGTTTCGTCTTTGGTTTTTACGCCGCCGACCGCCCCGATTTGGCCCCTGTGGCCACGGGTGGGCGTTACGATGCTTTGACCGCCGTCTTGGGTCAAGGGCGCGCTGTGCCTGCCGTGGGCGGCGTTGTCCGCCCCGATCTGTGCCTGTCATTAGGAGGGGTAAGCTGATGCTCAAGCTTGGCGTGCCGTCTAAGGGACGGCTGATGGAAAAGACCTTTGAGTGGTTCGGCGAACGTGGTGTTGTGCTGCGCAAGGCTGGGTCAGAGCGTGAATATGCGGGTGCGGTCGACGGCATTGAGGGCATCGAATTGGTGCTCTTGTCGGCGGGTGAAATTCCGCGTGAACTGGCCGCGGGGCGAATTCATCTGGGTGTGACAGGGTCGGATCTGATCCGCGAAAAGCTGGCCAACTGGGACGCGCGGGTGAGCGTCATCGAGCAGATGGGCTTTGGCGGCGCGGACCTGATTATCGCTGTGCCGCAAGCTTGGGTCGATGTGGATACGCTTGATGATCTTGACGCCGCTGCGGCCGCTTTTCGTGCCAAACACGGGTTTCGGATGCGGATAGCGACCAAATATCACCGCCTTGTACGCGAGTTTTTGCGCGAGAATGGCGTGGCTGATTATCAACTGGTCGATAGTCAGGGCGCGACCGAAGGTGTGGTCAAAAACGAGACCGCCGAGGCGATTGCGGACATTACTTCAACGGGTGAAACCCTGCGTGCTAACGGGCTGAAGATCATCGACGACGGTTTGATCCATGCCTCGCAAGCCACGCTTTTTCGCGGTGTCCGTGACAGGTGGGATGATGCGCAACGTGCCACTTTTAAGGCACTTGAGAAGATGCTGAACGTCTAGCGCACGCCAATTGCAGCGAGCGCTTTTGACAGCTCGGGTGGCAGTGTCTCTTCGTTTTGCACGCCGTCGGGCAGGTCGTCGGGGGCGTCCCCCGTTGCCAGATACCGCCAGCCTTGGAACGCCCGTTTTGGGGTGGCTGCAACGCGGATCAGTTTCGGGTCGCAAACGATTGCGCAGCGGCGAATCCCGTCCGCGCCAATCCTTTCATCGAGCCTGATAATCTGTTGGCGGCACTGGATGATCCCCTTGATGACCCAGAAAATCGAGCCGCCATCGGTCACTTCGGCCTCGCGCTTGGGCCACATCCGTGTCACATGCTGCGGGTAGCCGTCGCGCGATTGCGCTTGTGGCAATGCTTGCCACGCCTGAAGATCAGCGATGTCATCGGTGCTGACAGAGAGCTTGAGAAGATGGACGCGCGGCATGTGATCCTCGTGGCTGATCCCAACGATTTAGGGCGATGTGACCTGATATCAACGGGCTGCGACAAATTCAATATATATGTTAAAAATGTATTGAGGCCACCACATGTTGTGGTTTATGCCATGCCTTAGAAGTCGAGCGACTCTCCTTACGATCCGCCGTTTCCGAATCTTTGTGGTCTCGTTATGATGCCATGTCCGCCACCCTGTTTTCAAAAAGAAGGCCTGCCTATGACCCGTTTTGCTGCCCCGATCGCCGAACAAATTTGGGATATGAAGTATCGTTTCAAGAAGGCAGACGGCACGCCAATTGACGAGACTGTCGAGCAAACTTGGGAGCGGATTGCGCAGGCCTTGGCAGAAGCCGAGATAGACCCTGGGGCTTGGGCGCCCAAGTTTTACAATGCCTTGGAAGATTTCAAATATTTGCCAGCGGGCCGGATCACGGCTGGTGCGGGCACGGCCCGTCAGGTGACGTTGTTCAACTGCTTTGTCATGGGCACGGTGCCTGACAGCATGGGCGGTATCTTCGACATGCTCAAAGAGGCGGCGCTGACGATGCAGCAGGGCGGCGGCATTGGCTATGACTTCTCGACGGTGCGCCCAAAGGGTGCGGCTGTGAAAGGCGTGGCGGCGGATGCCTCTGGCCCCTTGTCCTTCATGGATGTCTGGGACGCGATGTGCCGCACGATCATGTCGGCGGGCTCGCGCCGCGGGGCTATGATGGCGACGATGCGTTGCGACCACCCCGATGTGGAAGGCTTCATCACGGCGAAGTCCGATCCTGCCCGTCTGCGCATGTTTAACATGTCTGTGCTGATCACCGATCCGTTTATGGAAGCGGTCAAGGCGGATCAACCTTGGGATCTGGTGTTTAACGGAGAGGTCTACCGCACCGTGCGCGCCCGCGAATTGTGGGATGCCATCATGACGGGGACGTATAATTACGCCGAACCCGGTGTGATTTTTATAGACCGGATCAATCAGGCTAACAATCTGAGCTATTGCGAAACCATTGCCGCGACGAACCCTTGTGGCGAACAGCCACTGCCGCCTTATGGCGCGTGTTTGCTGGGCTCGATCAATATGGCGCGCCTTGTGGCGGAGCCTTTTGAAAAAGGCGCTCGTCTGGATGTGCCAGCAATGGCCGAGCTGGTCGCGACGGCTGTGCGCATGATGGACAATGTGGTCGATACATCCCTGTTCCCGCTGCCTGCGCAAAAGGCCGAAGCCCAAGCCAAGCGCCGCATTGGTCTTGGCGTGACGGGTCTTGCTGATGCGCTGCTTATGGTCGGGTTGCGCTATGGCTCTGAAGAGGCGGCAGCACAGACCGATACATGGATGCATGCGATTGCACGGGCGGCCTATTTGGCCTCTGTGGATTTGGCCAAGGAAAAAGGGGCGTTTCCGCTCTTTGACGCCGAGAAATATCTGGCCTCTGGCACGATGCAGAACATGGACGCAGATGTTTGCGACGCGATCCGCAAGCACGGGATCCGCAACGCTTTGCTGACCTCAATCGCCCCGACTGGCACGATCTCGCTTTATGCGGGCAACGTCTCCAGCGGCATCGAGCCAGTGTTTGCCTATGCTTACACCCGCAAGGTTCTGCAAAAAGACGGCTCGCGCACCGAGGAAGAGGTCGTCGATTACGCCGTGCAGATGTGGCGCGACCTGAAAGGCGATGCGCCATTGCCAGATTACTTCGTAAACGCGCAGACACTCGCTCCGCTTGATCATGTGCGCATGCAGGCCGCCGCTCAAAAGTGGATCGACAGCTCGATTTCCAAGACGATCAACTGCCCTGAAGACATCAGCTTTAACGATTTCAAAGAGGTTTATATGGCCGCTTGGGACCAAGGCTGTAAGGGCTGCACGACCTACCGTCCAAACGATGTGACAGGGTCGGTTTTGTCGGTGTCCGAAGAGAAAACGCCTTCCGAGCAACCAGCCCAGTTGCATGTGGACAGCGATGGCGCGGAAGTCGTCTATATGTCCGAGCCGCTGGACCGTCCCACCGAGTTGGATGGCGCGACTTACAAACTGAAGTGGCCCGATTCAGAGCACGCGATTTATATCACCGTGAACGATGTGGTCATCGCTGGACACCGTCGTCCGTTCGAGGTCTTCATCAACTCCAAGAACATGGAACATTTCGCGTGGACGGTGGCACTCACACGGATGATCTCTGCGGTGTTCCGCCGTGGCGGCGACGTGTCCTTTGTGGTCGAAGAGCTGAAGGCCGTATTCGATCCGCGCGGTGGCGCTTGGATGCAGGGCAAATATGTGCCGTCGATTTTGGCCGCGATTGGCGGTGTTATTGAAAAGCATATGGTTGCGACGGGGTTCTTGGCTGGCGAGGGCATGGGCCTCAAATCCGACCCCCA
>JAQXBV010000072.1 GCA_029252195.1 Yoonia sp. | reverse complement strand
CCATAATCGATACTACCCAAATCAGAAACAGTTCGCCGACGCCGTCCTCGCATTCATGCGCGAAACCATCCCGCATGAATGGACGAAATTCCGCGAAAAGGTGTCAGACAACTTCCGCGTCATAACCCACGAGAACTTTCGGACTTTGAAGTAGCAGCGGTATATCAACATCAAGGATCAGGCTAATACGGTCTATGAAGGGGTTCGGTATCTGTTTCTTCTTAATAGGTATTGATATTAGTTTTTTTGAGGGGGTTTGGGTCTTGTTATAAGACGCCTTCGGGGGAACTGGGATTTTGATTGCCACTCATTGACCCTGCTCTTGAAAATGATTTTGCTGTTTTATGAGCTGGGTCGATGCAACAACATCAAACTGCACCTTGTCAATGTACGACTGTCGAACGGTCAAGTTCGCTCCATGACCATATTTGCTCTTAACGCTTTTACCAGATTGCCCCAGAACAGAACTAAGGATGTAGACTGAATTGCGACGTTCAAGTGAAACCAACAACAGATGATTTCTTACATTATTCATTGCAAAACTCTCCGATCACTACCGTTGATTAGATTAGCAGAGTAAAAATAATTCGTTTTGTTATCAAAGGGTATATTTTGGTACGTTAGCAAGTTGAACCGATTGAAACATAAGGGAAAGTTGAAACCCGTAGGGACTGCCATGGTATCCCCCACACAGTGCAAGATGTAATGGCGCCCAAGGCGGATTTTCCGTTGATCGCAAGCGGCATGTTCACCTATGACTCATGCAACATCCGACAAAGGAAAATGCCCCATGACCAAATTGATTACTGTCCTGAACGGGCCAAACCTGAACCTTCTGGGGCAGCGCGAGCCAGAGAAATACGGCTCTAAAACCCTTGCGGATGTGGCCTCCGAGATGGAGGCCCTTGCGCCAGAGCTTGGGGTCAAGTTGTTGTTTTTACAAACGAACTCTGAAGGAACGCTGGTCGACATGATCCATGAGGCGCGGCAGACGTCGGCGGGGATCATCATCAATCCGGCCGCCTATTCGCATACATCTGTGGCGATCTTTGATGCGATCAATACCTTTGACGGTCCTGTGATCGAAGTCCATATTTCGAACATTCACAAGCGCGAGGCATTCCGCCACCATTCCTTCGTGTCCGCCCGTGCGGAAGGGGTGATTGCGGGGTGCGGAACGCATGGGTATTCCCTCGCGCTCCGCCATATTGCGACGCTGGTTTAACCCATCGCCTGCAAGCGTTTGAGCAGCGCCGAGGTATCCCAGCGCCCGCCGCCCAACTTCTGGACGTCCTTGTAGAACTGGTCCACCAGAGCGGTCACAGGCAGGCTCGTCCCATTTTCATTGGCCGCGGCCAGACATATCCCCAGATCCTTGCGCATCCAGTCCACGGCAAAGCCGTGTTCGAAATGATCATCGAGCATGGTCTTGTATCTATTAGACATCTGCCAGCTTCCGGCCGCACCTTGGCTGATCACTTCCACCACCGCCGCACCATCTAGCCCAGCTTTTTGCGCGAAATGCAGCGCCTCTGACAGGCCTTGCACCAATCCGGCGATGGCAATCTGGTTGCACATCTTGGTCATCTGGCCCGCGCCACTTTCGCCAATCCTGCGGCACATCTTGGCATAGGCCGCGATAACAGGTTCCGCTTGTTCATAAGGGGCGATATCGCCCCCGCACATCACGGATAGCTGCCCGTTTTCGGCACCCGCCTGCCCGCCCGAAATCGGCGCATCGACAAAGGCAATCCCGCGAGTCTCTGCTGCTTCATAAAGGGCACGGGTGACCGCTGCCGAAACAGTTGTGTGGTCCACAAAAACCGTCCCCTCAGCCATGCCCGCAAAGGCGCCGTCTGGCCCAAGGCAAACGCCGCGCAGATCGTTGTCATTGCCGACGCAGGCCATGACCAGCTCGGCACCTTCCGCCGCTTTCGCAGGGGTTGCGGCCATTTTTCCAACATGTTGCGCCACCCAAGCCTCGGCCTTGGCGCCCGTGCGGTTATAGACGGTGACGTCATGGCCCGCAGCCTGCAAATGCCCTGCCATCGGATAGCCCATCACGCCCAAACCCAAGAATGCTATTTTAGCCATATCGATCTCCTCCATTATTGGCGGCATTGTTTCACAACCTGCCCCACGAGCAAGGCCAAACCCGAAAACCCTAATGTTATTGTGCAATGCACCCCGTTCGGAGTAGGAAGCACAAACAGAATTTGCCAAGGACCAGACCGATGAAAATGACCGACACCTTTATCAAGCCAATGCATCCCGAGGGACGCAAATTCGTGGCGATATTCGCGGCGATCAGCCTTGTTCTGGCACTCATATGGGAACCGCTTGGCTGGCTCGGCCTTGGCCTCACGATCTGGTGCTACTACTTTTTCCGCGACCCGAAGCGCGCGACGCCTGTGCGTGACGGGTTGGTCATCAGCCCTGCCGATGGCATCGTGTCCCTGATCGAAAAGGCCGTGCCGCCAGCCGAGCTTGGTATGTCAGACGCACCTTTGACCCGCGTCAGCGTGTTTATGAGCGTGTTTAACTGCCATGTGAACCGCGCCCCGATCGGCGGCACCGTAAAGGCAATTGCCTACCGCCCGGGCAAATTCCTCAACGCCTCGCTTGATAAGGCCAGCGCCGACAACGAGCGCAACAGCCTGTGCATCGAGATGGCAGACGGACGTCAGATCGCCGTGGTCCAGATCGCGGGGCTCGTTGCGCGCCGCATCGTTTGCTTCACGTCCAAGGGTGCGTCGCTTAAAACAGGCGAGCGTTTCGGCCTCATTCGCTTTGGCTCGCGCCTTGACGTTTATCTGCCAGACGGCGTGCAACCGCTGGTCAACCTGGGCCAAACGATGATTGCAGGCGAAACGGTTCTCGCTGATCTGGTATCTGATGAAGGCGCACGCGCAACACGGCTGGATTAAAATGGTGCGGGCGGTGGGACTCGAACCCACACGGGCACAAGGCCCAACAGATTTTAAGTCTGGTATGTCTACCATTCCATCACGCCCGCAACACTGAGGCTGCGCCACGCGCTCTTCCTAAGCGGGCGAGCGCTGGGGTGCAATAGGGGTCAGCCCCTCTTCTTTCACAGCCTGCATCGCGACATAGGTCGATGTATTGGCCACATGCGGCAAAGTCGAGATTTTCTCGGCCAAAACCGCGCGGTATCCGGTCATGCCCGCTGTGCGTACCTTCAACAGGTAGTCAAAAGCGCCAGCGATCAGGTGGCACTGTTCGACCTCTACAATTTTCATCACCGCGGCGTTAAATGCCGCAAGGGCTGCTTCGCGGGTGTCCGACAGCTTGACCTCGACAAAGGCGACGTGGTCCCTGTTCAACCGGATCGGGTCATAAATCGCGCGATAGCCGCGGATGACGCCGCGATCTTCCAGACGCTTGAGCCGCGCTTGGGTGGGCGATTTGGACAGCCCGATACGTCGCGCCAGTTCTGTGACAGAGGTTCGGCCATCTATCGCCAAGACATCAAGTATCTTGCGATCGAAACTATCAATCTCACTTATAATTTCAGTCATGATTCTACCAAATTTCAGGCCATGCGGTTTGCCGTTTTCTAACTAGAGGTCGAATAGCCTTCTGACAACCCGATATGATGGGACAAGTTTACACCACAGGAGAGCACCATGCCTACCCCAACACAAGACGGCCTGCGCGAACAGATTGATGCCAAGATGTATGCCTCTGAGGCAAAGGCGGTTGCTGCATTGCGCGAGACGGCGGCACTCTCTTCTGAGGATCGTGCGCGGATTGGGGCAAAGGGCGCCGATCTCGTCCGTCAGATTCGCGGCAGCGCAGAACCCGGCCTGATGGAGGTGTTCCTTGCCGAATATGGCCTGTCCACCGACGAGGGCATTGCGCTGATGTGTCTGGCCGAAGCGCTTTTGCGTGTGCCAGACGCCGAAACCATCGACGCGCTCATCGAAGACAAGATCGCGCCCTCCGATTGGGGCAAACACCTTGGGCACTCCGCGTCTTCGCTGGTGAATGCCTCGACTTGGGCGCTGATGCTCACGGGCCGTGTGCTTGACAATGAAAAGCCGGGCATCACCCGACATCTGCGCGGCGCCGTCAAACGCTTGGGCGAGCCGGTGATCCGCACGGCTGTTGGCCGCGCCATGCGCGAAATGGGGCGCCAATTCGTGCTGGGCGAAAACATTGACAAGGCGATGAAGCGCGCCGAAGGCATGCAGGCCCTTGGCTTTACCTATTCCTACGACATGCTGGGCGAAGCGGCCCGCACCGATGCCGATGCCCGCGCCTATCACCTGTCTTACAGCCGCGCGATTTCCAACATTGCACAACACTGCACCCATGGCAGCGTCGCGGAGAATCCGGGCATTTCGGTCAAGCTCTCGGCGCTGCACCCGCGCTACGAGGTCGCCCAAGAGGCCCGCGTGATGGAGGAACTTGTCCCCCGCGTCCGCGCGCTTGCCATGCTCGCCAAATCCGCTGGCATGGGCTTTAACATCGACGCGGAAGAGGCTGATCGCCTTGCACTTTCCCTTGATGTGATCGAAGCAGTTCTCGAAGAACCCGCCCTGCGCGGCTGGGAAGGCTTTGGCGTCGTCGTGCAAGCCTATGGTCAACGCGCGCCATTGGTCATTGATGCCCTCTACGATATCGCCAGCCGCCTTGACCGCAAAATCATGATCCGGCTTGTGAAGGGCGCCTATTGGGACGCCGAGATCAAGCGCGCGCAAGTCATGGGCATGGAGGGCTTCCCTGTCTTTACCCACAAAGTGCACACCGACATCAGCTATATCAGCAATGCGCGCAAACTCTTGGGCCTGACAGACCGCATCTATCCGCAGTTTGCCACCCACAACGCCCATACGGTTGCCGCAGTGCTTGATCTGGCCGCGCAGATGGGCCGCACGCCTGCCGACTATGAATTCCAACGTCTGCATGGCATGGGCGAGGCGTTGCATAAGATCGTCTTGAAGGCGGAAGGCACCCGTTGCCGCATCTACGCCCCCGTCGGTGCCCACGAAGACCTGCTTGCTTACCTCGTGCGCCGCCTGCTTGAAAACGGCGCCAACTCCAGCTTTGTCAACCAGATCGTCGATGAAAGCGTCTCGCCGGAAACCGTCGCCGCAGATCCGTTTGAAGCCCCAATCGGTGATTTCACGCTGCCACAGGGGTCAGAACTTTTCGAACCTGAGCGCAAGAATTCAAAGGGGTTTGATCTTACCTACCCGTCCACACTTGCACAAATCGAACAAACGCGGGATAAATTTGCGAGCCATAGTTTCTCCGCGCATCCTTTGTTGTCATCCGAGAAAAAGGTCGCAAAATCCAAGGGCGCTTTCCCTGTCATCAACCCCGCGAAACTGGGCGATGTTGTCGGTCAGGTTGTGACGGCAACCGACAAGGATATTGCCGCAGCCCTTGACGGGGCAAAGCCGTGGACCGCAGATGTCGACGCCCGAGCAGCCGCCCTGAACGCGGCCGCCGACGCCTATGAAGCAAACGCTGGCGAGATTTTCGCGATCCTGTGTCGCGAAGCGGGCAAGGGCCTGCCCGACGCCGTTGCCGAATTGCGCGAAGCGGTCGATTTCTTGCGCTACTACGCGGCCCAAGGACGTGAGGGCACAGCCCCGCGCGGGGTTTGGACCTGCATCAGCCCATGGAATTTCCCGCTCGCGATCTTCACCGGCCAAATCGCCGCCGCCCTTGCCGCAGGCAACGCCGTATTGGCCAAACCTGCCGAGCAAACGCCGATCATCGCGACCCGTGCGGTGCAGATGCTCTATGCCGCAGGTGTGCCGCGCAGTGCGCTCCAACTTTTGCCGGGTGGCGGTGCCGTTGGTGCGGCGCTGACCTCTGACGCGCGGATTAACGGCGTGGCCTTTACGGGATCCACAGCGACCGCGCTCAAAATCCGCGCAGCGATGGCCGCCAATTGCGCTCCCGGCACGCCGCTCATTGCCGAGACCGGTGGTTTGAACGCCATGATCGTCGACAGCACCGCCCTGCCCGAACATGCGGTGCGCGATATCGTGAACGGCTCGTTCCGCTCCGCAGGCCAGCGCTGTTCAGCCCTGCGCTGTCTGTATGTACAAGAGGATATCTCCGAGAAGCTCATCAAAATGCTCAAGGGCGCGATGAACGAACTTGTGGTGTCCGATCCGTGGCTTTTGTCGACGGACGTCGGCCCCGTCATCGACGCCGCGGCACATAAGACCATCGCTGATCACATCACACAGGCCGAGGCCGAGGGCCGCCTGATCCACACCCTGCAAGCGCCGAGCACCGGCACCTTCATCGCCCCCGCCGTGATCCGCGTGAACAGCATCGCCGATATGACCCGCGAAATCTTTGGGCCTGTGCTGCATATCGCGACCTTCAAGGCCAATGAACTCGACAAGGTGATCGACGAGATCAACGCCACCGGCTATGGCCTGACCTTTGGTTTGCATACACGGATTGACGACCGCGTGCAGACGATTGTCGAAAAGATCGAGGCGGGCAACATCTATGTGAACCGCGACCAGATCGGCGCGGTTGTGGGCAGTCAACCCTTTGGCGGCGAAGGCCTTTCTGGCACCGGACCGAAGGCAGGTGGCACGCACTACCTACCGCGCTTCACGGCACCCGCAGCGGCCCCGGAGGCGCAGGCATGGACAAGCGAGGCGGATGTTGCGGCCCTGACAAAAACCCTGTCGGCCAAATTTCACGCGGTGCCAAATGCCCCGACCGACTTGCCTGGCCCGACTGGCGAGAGTAACCGCCATAGCACACGCGCACGCGGTCCGATCCTGTGCATGGGGCCAAGCGACGCGGCTGCACAAGCACAAGTCGCAGCCGTCACCGCCCTCGGCGGCGTGGGCATTGGGACCAATGGCAGCATCGAACTCGCATCGCTCGCCACCCTGCCAAACTTGGCCGGCGTGATCTGGTGGGGCGATGCGGGCACTGGCCGCGCCATCGAGCAAGCCTTGTCACAACGGACAGGGCCGATCACCGCGTTGATCACCACCTATCCCGATGCGGCACATGTGCTCCATGAACGCCACGTTTGTATCGACACAACGGCCGCAGGCGGCAACGCCGCTCTCTTGGCCGAAGTCGGCAAAGCCTAAAACAAGCAAGGTGGGCCCAGTGCTCACCTTGACGGCCCGCATGCAATCGCACAACGTCGGCGCATGATACCTATCCGCGACCACAACCCCTCCCGGCGCACGCCTTTCGTGACCTATCTCCTGATTGCGCTCAATATCGCCGTCTACCTCTATGGTGTGGCCTTTTTGACCACCGAGCAGGCGCTGTCGCAGTTCTACTACGACTATGCGATGATCCCCGCCCGCATATCAGGAGGTGATAATTACAGCGCGCTTCTGACCTCCATGTTTCTGCATGCCGGCGCCATGCATCTAGCGGGTAACATGCTGTTTTTGTGGGTCTTTGGGGACAACCTCGAAGACGTGATGGGGCATATCCCCTTTCTCGCCTTCTACTTGATTTGCGGGGTCGGGGCGGGCCTGTCGCAATTCGCGCTCGATCCCTATTCTGCCCTGCCGCTGGTCGGTGCCTCGGGCGCCATTGCGGGGGTCATGGGTGGCTATCTGCTGCTCTTCCCCAAGGCGAAAATTGATATTTTCATCTTCCTGATCATCTTTATCCGCATCATTCCGCTGCCCGCTTGGATGACCTTGGGGCTTTGGTTTGGCCTACAGCTTATCGAAGGGCTCACCGCAGACATGAACGCTGGCGGCGTGGCCTATTGGGCGCACGCAGGGGGCTTTGTGATCGGGTTTGTCTTGGTCCTGCCTCTTTGGCGCAGGCTTGGCGGGCAACGCTGGTGGCAGGCGACGGATTTCCATCCGCCGCATCCCGAAACGCATTACCCCTCCAGAATTCCTGTCGTCAAAAGACGTTAGGCCTTGCGGATAACCTTGGCAAAGGCATCAAAGATCGGCTCGTTGGAACAGATCACATCGCCTTCAGCCAAAAGATCGCCACCAATTGTCAACGGCTCGACAATGGCACCAGCTTCGCGGGCGATAATCAGGCCTGCGGCCATATCCCAGATTTTCAGCTTGCGCTCCCAGAACCCTTCATAGCGGCCAGCGGCCACATAGGCGAGGTCAAGCGAGGCCGCCCCAAAGCGGCGCACACCCGCACAAGCAGGCATCAAGCGGGCCAGATCCTGCAACGTATGTGGCAGATCGGCACGGCCCGCAAACGGAATGCCCGTCGCAAAAATGCTCTCGATCAAACGGTGGCGCGACGACACGCGCATCCGGCTCTCGTTCAACCAAGCGCCGCCGCCCTTTTCGGCCCAGAACATCTCGTCCTTAACCGGATCGTAAACAACGCCAGCAACGATCTGGCCTTTGTGTTCCAACGCAATCGAAACCGCCCAATGGGGCAGACCGTGCAAGAAGTTCGTGGTGCCATCCAGCGGATCGACGATCCAGCGGCGGGTCGGGTCTTCGCCCTCGATCTCGGCGCCCTCTTCGCCCATGAAGCCATAGGAAGGACGGGCATGCATCAGTTCTTCTTTGATCGTGGCTTCCGCTTGCTTGTCGGCGCGCGAGACAAAGTCACCAGGGCCTTTTGTCGAGACTTGCAGGTTCTCGACTTCGGTAAAGTCCTTGAGCAATGCGCGGCCTGCCTTGCGGGCGACCTTCATCATCACATTGAGATTTGCACTGCCAGCCATCTGGACCTCCGAAAATTCATGATCAAGCGCGGCGTATAGGCCCAAGTCCGGCAGCAAACAAGGGGGGACGGCCCGCAGGAAGGGAGGAAATATTGATGCGGCGTTAACCTATTGTTTTTGATTAGACGCAATTCTGCAGTTTGAGGCCTGCAACGGAAAGACCATGCGCAAAGACTGGATCAACAAATTCATATATCAAACGCGAATTTCGATGCATATTGTTTGGCGGGATCTGCGTAAACGTGTGGCGAGCGCCGGCATGATGGTTGGCGTGGTGGCATGGAGCGGAAATCCGATTGCAGGCTATTCCATTGGCGCCGTGATTGTAATCATTGAATTATCCGTCATTGTGTTGCGCCACATCATGCCAAAAAAGGACACCGAAAGAGCACTTTTTATTGGTTTGGTTTTCTGGTCGATCAATGCCGTGTCAATGCTTGTTTTTCTGTCCTTTTCCGTCGTTCTGGTCACCCACAGCTCCATGGCCTTAGTGCTCGCAGGTTATTTGTGGCTGTTTGGCACCTATGTGCATGTTTCCAAAAGTTTTTCGTTTTTGCCAATCTATAATTGGGGACTGATGCCGCCCGCCTTCATCGCGGCGTTTGTGCTCTTTTATCTGTCATCGCAAAATGAGGTGACGGCAGGCACGCGCGCTGAATGGCTGATTGCTGCCGTTTTGATGGTAATTTACATCGCGAACACCATTGAGACGATGGAAAAACACAACGACACACAAGCCGCATTGGCCCAGGCACGGTCCGAGGCGCTCGCGCGGTTGAACGAGCTTCAGTACGTGACAAGGCACGACAAACTCACGGGGCTACAAAACCGCTTCGCCTTTGACGAGGCCTTGGACGAAATTCTTTTGGACGACCGCAGGGTTCAGGGATTGGCCATCTATTTGATCGATCTTGATGACTTCAAGC
Source organism: Yoonia sp. (assembly GCA_029252195.1). Lineage (GTDB taxonomy): Bacteria > Pseudomonadota > Alphaproteobacteria > Rhodobacterales > Rhodobacteraceae > Yoonia. The sequence continues at coordinate 20,270 of JAQXBV010000072.1, read as the reverse complement.
CCATCAATGACAGTTATGGCCATATGGCAGGCGACGCCGTTTTGGTGGCCGCCGCAAATAGTTTGATGCGCAATGCAGGTGCTGATGCGATCGTGGCACGGCTCGGCGGGGATGAATTTGCCGTGATCGCACCTAATGTGCCATCCGATGCCGCAGCGGTACGATTGGGCTATTACTTTGAGCGCGGGATCAATGCGCCAATTCGTTTTAAAGACAAGCAATTGCGCGTCGGAGCAAGTGTCGGCATCGCCCGCAGTAACGTAAACTTTCGAACCGCAAAGGAGTTGCTCGCAGGCGCCGATCAGGCAATGTATGCCGCGAAGGCCGACCCGAATAACAAATCCGTCCTCTATGACCGTCAGTCATTCCCTACGCGCCCGTCGCTCGAAGATCGCAACAACCTGTTTCATGCCATCAGCGAAGGGCAAATTATTCCCTATTATCAACCGAAAATATGTTCCAAAACCTTCAAGATCATTGGGTTCGAAGCCTTATCCCGATGGGCCCACCCGACACGCGGGATTCTAAATGCGCGTGAATTTGTACCGCAAATCAATGATTTCGGACTGCAAGGCGAACTCTTAATGCATATGGCGCGGCATGTTCTGGTCGATATGGCGGAAATTCATCAAACGGGTCAAAGATGCGGTCAAATCTCGATTAACGTCCCAGAGGTGACTTTGGCCACGATCTCGGGGCGATCGGACCTGGCCCACCTAATCAATAAATATGCATATCTGAAAAACAATCTCACACTCGAGATTACCGAAGACGTTTTTATTTCACGCTCAGGCGATCTCGTGCAGCGCGCAATCAAGGCATTTCGCGACGAAGGCATCCGCATTTCTCTTGACGATTTCGGGACAGGGTTTGCTTCGTTCCAACACCTGCGCGAATTGGAGTTCGACGAGCTGAAGCTTGACAAGGATTTTGTAAAGGGCCTCGGCGTTGACCCGAAGGCTGCAGTTTTGGGGCGCGGGATAATGGAGATCGGCAAAGGGCTCGGGATCCAAGTGGTGGCCGAAGGTGTTGAAAATCTTGGCCAATTGGACCTTTTGGTCGAAATGGGCTGCGAAGTGGTGCAAGGGCATCTCTCCGGCGCGGCTGTACCCGCAAATGAGGCGTTGGCACTCCTCAAAGCTGGCCGTGTGCATCTTGGCGGGCGATCCGAGGACGCGGCCTAGCGACGCTGCATGCGCACCGCTTCTTGACGCGCCAAGCGAATAAGATGCGCCACAAACGGGCGTTGCGTGTCTTCGGTGCGGGTGGCCGCATAAAGCCTGCGGGTCTTCCCACTTCTGGTCAAAGGGCGCGTGACATAATCGGCATTGTATTTCACCTGTTGCACAACCCAATCCGGCAGCACCGCGACGCCACGGTTTGACGCGACCAGCAACAAAATCACGGCTGTCAATTCGACTTGTCGCAAAGCTGCCGGCTCGACCTTCGCGGGGGTTAAAAGCTGTGTAAATACATCCAGTCTGGCGCGATCAACAGGATATGTAATCAATGTTTGATCGCGAAAATCCTCGGCCTCAATCACATCCTTATGGGCCAACGGATTATTCGCGGAAGCCACAAAAACAGGTTCATAATCAAAGATCGGCGTAAAATCCGTTTCCGCCAAATCCTCGGGGTCTGATGACACCACAAGGTCCACCTCTTCGCGACGCAGCGCAGGCAAAGCATCAAACGCCAGCCCTGGTCGGATATCCACATCGACATCAGGCCAGGCCTTGCGGAATTGTTCGAGAACCGGAAAGAGCCATTCAAAACAGGCGTGACACTCGATTGCAATATGCATCCGGCCCGCTTTTCCCTGCACCAATCCGGCGAACTCCGCTTCCAAAGCGGCAACCTGTGGCAAAATACTTTCCGCTGCCGCCAAAAGCTTAAGCCCCGCCGCCGAAAGCCGCAAAGGTTTCGAGCGGCGCGCAAAAAGCGCAACGCCCGCCTGATCTTCAATGCCCTTGATTTGATGGCTCAAGGCAGATTGTGTCATATTCAACTGATCGGCAGCGCGTGCCAGCCCTCCCGTCTCATGAATGGCCTGAATCGTGCGCAAATGTCGAAACTCGATCCGCACGTGAATGAACCTCATAATAAATCTGAATTTTATGAATTTGTTTCACATCATGAGATGTGAGACAAGATGGAAACACCTCTTAAAGGACCGCTCACATGACACGCCCTGCACTCTCCTTCGAATTTTTCCCACCAAAAGATCTGCCTAGCTCGTTTCGGTTGTGGGACGCAGTACAAAGCCTCGCCCCTTTTGATCCCTCCTTTGTTTCCGTGACTTATGGCGCTGGTGGCACGACACGCAAATTGACGCATGAAGCCGTTTCGACTCTGACCTCGACCACTGGGTTACGCGTCGCAGGGCATCTGACCTGCGTTGATGCCACCCGCGAGGAGACATTGAAAATCGCGGCCGATTATGCGGCATCAGGTGTCAAAGATATCGTCGCGTTGCGCGGAGATGCCCCGAAAGGGAGCGCAGGATTTGCGCCGAATCCCGACGGTTTTCAAGATTCGGTGGAGCTTATTGCGGCGCTCGCCGACACTGGAAACTTCAATATCCGCGTTGGCGCCTACCCCGAGAAACACCCTGAGGCCAGCAGTCAAGCCGCTGATATTGCTTATCTCAAGCGGAAAACTGATGCTGGTGCGTCAGGGGCAATCACCCAATTCTTCTTTGAGGCAGACACGTACTTCCGCTTCCGCGACGCTTGCGCGGCTGCCGGCATCAGTGCCCCGATCATTCCGGGGATCCTGCCGATTGAGAACTGGGCTGGCGTGCAGAAATTTGCGGCACAATGCGGCACACATATCCCGCAGGTGATCATTGATGCATTCCGCAATGCGTCCCGCAATGGGACAGAAGCCCTGCTGGCGACCGCTTTGGCTGCGGAGTTGTGCGACGATCTTCTTACGGGCGGCGTGGAGCACCTGCACTTCTACACGCTCAACCGCGCAACTTTGAGCCGCGATGTGTGCACGGCGCTTGGATTTGCCCCTAACCGGTCATTGAAGAACGTCGCCTAAGACGGCAGTTTGCCGCCATAGTGACCGAAAAAGCCTGATGACATCCCCGATCGCGCAGCATGAATTGCGCTGTCGGGGCTTACGTCGCGGGAGATGGCGCACTGGGTTGCCACCTTTTTCATTATGTCACCAAGACCTTAATCTTCCCGACGGTTGGGTGCAGGCTCTCGGTCTGATCGACTAGAATAATGCGCCTGCGCCGCGACAAAAACAACTTGCCCCAACCGCGCCAAGACCCAGCGGACGGCGCGTGCGGGTCTTGATCAAAGCGTGCGCCCCAGCCTTCTGGCAATGGCAGCCCACAGGTTTCGAGCCGTTCCAGCATCCAGACCAGCGGAATATTGGCCAAAGGGCGTGCGTGCGGACATAACACAACCTGCCCACCCACGTCCGCATGGGTGCCACGGAACCAGACTTGCTCCATGTGCCCGCTCCAACCCGCGGGCGCGTACCACATCACAGGCGCATAGGCTTCGTGTGTTTCGTTCAGCGCTAAGGCGTGAAACCCGTTGCGCACATGCGGCCCAAGGCGGTGGCTGTGATAGGCGTGTTGCGCCTGCGCCCAGCGCCAGACAATCGGCAATCTCAGCCGCAGCGCCTTGACGGTATCCCAACCGCCCACGGCCTCGATTTGCACATCGGAATGGCAATAAATCTCGCGGAATTTTTTCGCCGCAACGGATTTCGCTCCCGTTTTATAGTGACGATAGGCTTGACGGACCGCCCGCACGGTTGCCTGATCGGCCCGCACCAGCCCGACATAATCAATTACCCCCGCAAGTGACCGCACCGCATAAGCGCCCCGCGAATAGCCAATCAGGATGATTTTGTCGCCCGCCCGATACCGAGACGCCAGAACACCGTAGGCCCGCTCGATCTGCTTGTTAATTCCCTTGCCCGTCATCACGCCCCAAGTGCCCGCCCAATCGCGCCACTGGATGCCTGCCTCGTAATAAACAGTCAGGTTTGCCTTATGGCCTGCCTCACGCAACAGCTTGAACGTCAGCCCCGCGTTGGTTTCCTGCCCCTCTTCAAGCGACGACATGGTCCCGTCGAGAATAATCACATGGGTCGCAGGGCCACGCTTGCGCCCGCCCGCCTCTTCCAAGCGGGCCTCTCGACCGAATAGGCCAAATATTCTATCGGTGAGTCGCAAAATAATCCTTGGTTATGAGTGCCCTGCCGAGCCAATATTCTATCTCGACCCTAAACTGCTTTATCCGACTGTCCAGCAAAACGCGTGAATCACTTTGGCGTCATCGCATTGGCCCGCCAATGATGATTCCAACAAGGTTAATACGCGCCTTAAGTGGCGTGTGTTACCTGAGAGCCTAACATCAACAAGGCGTCAACGTACCTTTGGAAGTGCCCTCGGCACCTCTTGGCGGGGGCCTACATCCTCCACCCACCAACTGCGGCGCGTTCCACGGTAAACGTCAATTTGCGCCCCCACAGGCCAACTCAGGATAAACCCCTACTGGTGTTCCATTGACTGACCAAATCGCCCCTCTTCATCCAGAAAGTGCAACCTCCAGTGATTGCGCCTGCTACCATCGCGGTTCACAATCTCTTCCATACGGGTCACCTCTGCTGTGATCAGCGCGCCATAGCGCCGCGCACGGACCGCATCATTGGCTCGCATCCCAGAAACCAGCGTCAAACCGAGGGCCAAGACCCCCGCGATCAACGCGGGCCGAGACCGAAACCCGCGCCGGATCGTCGGGCAAATAATAAATCTCCGCCGTGGTGCCGATCGGATGCCGTTGCACAAACCAGCCTCCCGTCACAGCACTGCCCGAAAAACGTCCCTCAGGCACGCTATAGGTAAACCTAACGACACGGCTTGACGGCGACACGCGCGGATTGGTCCGCACACTCTGCACAGTGGCCTCGGTCAACACGCCCTTGCGATCGAATTCCGAGCCGCCCAAATATCCAGCCACACTCGCCCCCGTCAGTAGAACGCAGACAAAGGCCAAAACAAGTGCCGCCCATCCGAGTTGCTCGAAAAATAGGCTAAACCAGCTTCGCGGTTCCGTCTGCCGATGATTTTGCACCATTCCGCTCTTTTCGCCTCGTGGCTGTTTCGATATGACCCATACAACAAGATAAGGACGGCAATAAAATGGCGATGGAAAAGACATTCGACGCGGGCACCCGCGAACCCCTCATTTACACGAAATGGGAAGAGGCAGGCGCGTTCAAAGCAGGTGCAAACGCAAAGGCGGGCGCAGAGACTTTCACCATCATGCTACCGCCGCCCAACGTCACGGGCTTCCTGCACGTCGGCCACGCCTTTAACCACACGCTCATGGATATCCTGATCCGTTGGAAGCGGATGCAGGGCTTTGACACCCTCTGGCAGCCTGGCCTCGATCACGCAGGGATCGCAACACAGCTTGTCGTGGAAAAGCAACTCGCCGAACTCGGTCAAAAGCGCAGCGATTACTCCCGCGAGGATTTCATCGCCAAAATCTGGGAATGGAAGGCCGTTTCAGGCGGCACCATCCAAGAGCAGGACAAGCGCATTGGTGCGGGCATGGATTGGGACCGCTCCGCTTTTACGATGGATGAAAACTTCCACGACGCCGTGATCAAGGTTTTCGTGGATATGTATAACAAGGGTTTCATCTATCGCGGCAAGCGCCTCGTGAACTGGGATCCGCATTTCGAGACCGCGATTTCCGATCTTGAGGTCGAGAATATCGAGACCGACGGCCACATGTGGCACTTCAAATACCCGCTCGCGAATGGTGCCACATACGAATACGTCGAAAAGGACGAGGACGGCGTTGAAACCCTGCGCGAAACCCGCAACTACATCGCCATCGCCACCACCCGCCCCGAAACCATGCTCGGTGACGGCGCCGTGGCGGTGCATCCAACCGATGAACGCTACGCCCCTATCGTCGGCATGCTCTGCGAAATCCCTGTCGGCCCCAAGGCGCAGCGCCGCCTCATTCCGATCATAACCGACGAATACCCCGACAAAACATTCGGCTCTGGTGCGGTGAAAATCACAGGCGCGCATGACTTTAACGACTACCAAGTCGCGAAACGCAGCAACATCCCGATGTATAACCTCATGGACACCAAGGCCGCGATGCGCGCCGACGGGCGTCCTTATGTCGAGGAAGCCGCCACCGCCCAAGCCATCGCCAACGGCGAGCAGACATTCGACGAAGCCATGATCGCCGCGATGAACATGGTCCCCGACGAATACCGTGGCATGGACCGTTTTGACGCCCGCAAAGCCGTGATCGACGCCATCACCGCCGAAGGCCTCGCCGTGATGCACGATGTCACCCGCACGGAAAAGGACGAAGACGGCAACACCGTCGAGATCACCGAGACCGTCCCTTATGTCGAATCCAAGAAAATCATGCAGCCCTTCGGCGACCGCTCCAAGGTCGTGATCGAGCCCATGCTGACCGACCAATGGTACGTCGACACCGCCCAAATCGTGGAACCTGCGCTCGACGCCGTGCGCTCTGGCCGCACCAAAATCATGCCTGAATCTGGCGAAAAGGTTTACTTCCACTGGCTGGAAAACATCGAGCCATGGTGCATCTCGCGCCAGTTGTGGTGGGGTCACCAGATTCCGGTTTGGTATGCGCCTGTAATAGAAGATGGCGTGATCATAACCGGCAAGTATGAAATGTTCTGTGCTGCAACCGAAGAGGAAGCCGTCGAAAAGGCGCGCATTTTCTATGGTGAAAAAGCGAACGTAATAAACGGCCAAGGGAAACGGTTTGAAGATCAAGAACACACCTTGGCCTCATTCATCGATGCCCTTAAGAACTCTATGCGCCATGGCGATGGACCGATTCAGGTTCGACTATATCGTGATGACGACGTCCTAGACACATGGTTCTCCTCTGGCCTCTGGCCGTTCGGCACACTCGGCTGGCCCAACGACACACCTGAACTCGCAAAATACTTCCCTGGTGATGTGCTGATCACGGGCCAAGACATCCTGTTCTTCTGGGTCGCGCGCATGATGATGATGTCGCAGGCCGTGATGGATAAGGACCCGTTCCACACCGTCTATCTGCACCAACTCATGCGGGACGCGAAGGGCGAGAAGATGTCCAAAACCCGCGGCAACGTCATCGACCCGCTGGTGATGGTGGATGAGTACGGCGCGGACGCGCTGCGCTTCACGATGGGGCAAATGGCGGCCCTTGGTGGCGTTCTCAAAATCTCCGAGGACCGCATCAAAGGCTACCGTAACTTTGGCACAAAGCTTTGGAACGCGTTCAGCTTTGCCGAGCATTACGAGATCCCGAACGCGGGGACGCACGCGCTGCCAAAGGCCGAAAACACCCTCAACAAATGGATCATCGGCGAGACCGCCAAGGTCCGCGAAGTGGTCGACGCAGCACTTGAAACCTACCGCTTCAACGACGCCGCCAACGCGCTGTATGCCTTCACATGGGGCAAGGTTTGCGACTGGTATGTCGAGTTCTCCAAACCGATCCTGCAAGGCGAGGACGCGAGCGCCAAGCTTGAGACCGAAGCTACCCTGCGCTGGGTTCTCGACCAAGCGCTCATCATGCTGCACCCGATCATGCCCTTCATCACCGAAGAGCTTTGGGGCCAAGCAGACAACCGCGCGAACCTGCTCGTAACCCAAGAATGGCCGACATTCACCGCAGCCGATCTGGTCGACGCCGACGCCGACCGCGAAATGAACTGGGTGATCAACCTGATCGAAAGCGTCCGCTCCGCCCGCGCCCAATCCCACGTCCCTGCAGGCGCGAAAGTGCCGCTGGTCGTGATGGGGCTCGATGCCAAGGGACAGTCCGCATGGGACAACAACAGCGCCCTCATCATGCGCCTTGCGCGGATCGAGACACTTGAGCACGTCGAGGCCTTCCCGAAAGGCTGCGTCACGATCCCGATGGAGGGCGGCACCTTTGGCCTGCCTCTTGAGGGGTTGATCGACGTGAAAGAAGAAATCGCGCGTCTGGAAAAGACCATGCAGAAACTGGGTAAGGAATTGGGCGGCTTGCGTGGCCGCCTGAACAACCCCAACTTCGTGGCATCTGCACCCGAAGAGGTCATCACGGAGGCCCGCGAAAACCTCGCCCTGCGCGAAGAGGAAGAAGCCCAACTCAAGGCCGCCATCGCGCGACTGGCCGAACTTGGCTAAATCAATCGGGCGGCCTGATCATCGGGCCGCCCCCGCCTCTTTGGTTTGGAAATATCCCCGCCGGAGGCCTAAAATCTCTTATGGCACAACGCGCTCGACCGCGCGCATCATGCCCAGCGCTTTATCATAGACCAGCGTCAAAATCCGCCGCCCTTGCGGCTTTGACATCACAGGGACAACCCGCACTACGGCTGCGGCACCCGTGCCTGCTAGAAATCCACGTCGGTTTAACTGCATCACAAATCCTCTTTTGCGAACCATTCTCATGTATGTGCGAAAATCGCGATTGCAAGCCTGCGCAACATTGGCCAAATTGCGCAAATGAGTAATGATCCGCGCCTGACGCCCCTCGCCGCCGCCCTGCCCGCTTCCGTGCCCTTTGTCGGGCCAGAGGCGCAAGAGCGCGCGCGCGGGGCCAAATTCACCGCCCGATTGGGTGCAAACGAATGCGGCTTTGGCCCCTCGCAGCTTGCGATCAAAGCGATGCAAGATGCGGCCTGCGAGGCGTGGATGTACGCCGATCCCGAAAGTTACGATCTGCGCGATGCGTTGGCCGTGGCCTATGACATACCGCCCGACTGTATCGTGATCGGCGAAGGCATCGATGCATTGCTCGGCAACCTCGTGCGGCTGTTCGTGACCAGCGGCGATGCGGTCGTCACCTCGGCAGGCGCCTATCCGACCTTTAACTACCACGTCACGGGCTTCGGCGGCACGCTGCACACTGTGCCTTATGCAGGCGATCAAGAGGACCCGGTGCGCCTGATCGCCAAGGCCAAAGACGTCGGCGCAAAGCTGATCTATATCGCCAACCCCGATAACCCGATGGGCTCGGCCCATAGTGGCCAAGATATCGAACGGATGGTCGCAGCCGTCCCAGAAGGCTGCCTTTTGATCCTCGACGAGGCCTATATCGAATTCGCAACCCACAGCACCGTCCCCGCCATTTCGCCGCTGGACCCGCGCGTCATTCGCATGCGTACCTTCTCCAAGGCCTACGGCCTTGCGGGCGCGCGCGTGGGATATGCCGTCTGCGCGCCTGCCGTTGCCTCTGCGTTCAACAAAGTGCGCAATCATTTTGGCATGTCGCGGGTTTCGCTTGCGGGCGCATTGGCGGCGCTTGCTGACAGCCAGCATTTGGCCCATGTTGTTGAAAGCGTGACAAAATCCCGCGCGCGGATCGCGTCCATTGCGCTAGACAACGGGTTGACACCGCTGCCTTCGGACACGAATTTTGTGACGATCGACTGCGGCAGAGACGGCGTTTATGCGCGGCATATCGTTGAAGAGCTTGGCAAACTTGGCATCTTCGTGCGCATGCCATTCGTCGCCCCGCAAAACCGCTGTATCCGCGTCAGTTGCGGGCCCGAGCCAGAGATGTCGCTGTTTGCACAGGCCCTGCCGCAGGCGCTCAGGGGCGTGCAATCTTACACGAAACTGTGACTTGCCCTCCAGCAAGTGGAATAATGTTAAATGGCGCATGTTCCACTTAAAGGGTTGCCACCAATGACCAAATTCGCACTTATCACACTTCTCGCTTTCAGCCCGATCGCGGCTTTTGCCGATCACTCGCCCGCGACCACCGAACAGGCCCAGATTGCCTCTGACGCCTTTGCTATGGTGAATCATAAAATGCACGCCGCTATGGGCGCGCCCAGCACGGGCGACGTTGACGCAGATTTCGTCATTGGCATGCGCGCCCATCATATTGGTGCGGTCGAAATGGCCGAAGTCCTGCTGGCCCATGGCACGGATTCCGCTACCCGCGAACTTGCGCAGACCATCATCGACGCCCAGACGGGCGAAATCGCCTGGATGACCGACTGGCTCCTGCGCCACGGCTTTGAGTAGGCTCAGGCCTTTGCGGCGATCACGGCGGCGGCGGCGTCCAGAGCGCCTTTGCCGTGTGGGATATTCAGCGCAGTCAATCCCGCCTCCATCGTCCCCAGAACGCCCATGATCATGTGGGCGTTCACGTGGCCCATGTGCCCGATCCGGAAATAGGCATCTGCCGGGGTCCGCCCCAGACCGATCCCCAGCGTCAGCCCCGCTTTTTGCTCACACCAACGGCGCAACAGGTCGCCATTGGGCGAGCCTGCGATCACAGAGGTTACCGCATGAGAGCGTTTCGACGGATCGGTGATATTGAGCGCGAGCGGCCCTTCTTGTGACCAGCACGAAAAGGCCGCCCAGACGGTACGCGCGAGTGCTGCATGGCGTGCGAAAACCGCATCAAGCCCTTCGGCGTTAATCATATCCAGCGCCTTGCGCAACCCGTACAAATGGTGCGTCGGGGCCGTGCCGTCAAAATACTGAAAGTAAAACTCGGGGTCTGTCCGCGCCCGCCAATCCCAATAGCGGGTCACCCGATCTCCGCGCCGCGCGTCCGCCTTGGCATTGTACCAGACAAAAGAAATCCCCGCAGGCGTCATCAGACCCTTTTGGCAGGCGGCAACCATCACATCGACGCCCCAGGCATCCATCTCGAAGCGGTCACAGCCCAAAGACGCGATGCAATCGGCCATCAAAAGTGCATCGTGCCCGACCGCATCAAGCACGCGCCGCAAGCCTGCAATGTCATTCTTGACGCTCGTCGAGGTATCCACATGAACGGCCAGTATCGCCTTGATCTTGCCTGCCTTATCGGCGCGCAGCACATCTTCGACGCGCGCAAGATCAACGTCCGACCGGTCGCCATAGTCGATGGTTTGCACGGTGACACCCATATCCGTGGCCATTTCGCCCCAACCGATACAGAACCGCCCCGTGGCCAAGACCAGCACCGTATCGCCCGCAGACATCGTATTGGCCAAAGCGGCTTCCCATGCGGCGTGACCATTGCCGATATAAATCGCGACATTCTGATTGGTCATCGCGACAGCCTTCAGATCAGGGATCAAGCTATGTGTCAGATCATGCAGCTCCCCCTCGTAGATATTGGGCGAAGCGCGGTGCATTTCGCGCAAAACCGCGTCAGGAATGACCGACGGGCCGGGAATTGCGAGGTAGCTGCGGCCATTGGCAAGGGTCATCCGAAACACTTTCAATCTGGGGTTAGCGCGAACACTACCAACGGCGCCGGCCGCGTCAAGCGGCCCCAACTTGCACTGGATCCCCTTTTGCCGATAGACCAGTGATACGCAGTCCAATGTAAGGCCACCGATGCCCAGCTCACCCAAGCCACAATCCACCGTATCGCTCTTTTCGTGGCTCTGGCGCGACTATCTGCGCCCGCAAAAGCTCACGCTTGCGGCGGCTGTGTTCTTTATGGCGATCGAAGGGTCGATGCTCGGCTTTCTGAGCTACATGATCCAGCCGATGTTCGACAATGTGTTCTTGCAAGGCGAGAAAGACACGCTGTGGTGGGTCGGCCTGAGCATTCTGGCGACTTTCACCGTGCGCGCCATCAGCTCTGCCGCCCAAAAGATATTGATTACAAAGGTCAATCAGGCCGCCGCTGCGGGGATGCGCAGTCACCTTCTGGCGCATCTCATGGTGCTTGATGGCGGCTTTCACCAGGTAAACCCGCCCGGTCAGTTGATTGAACGCGTGCAAGGCGACGTGACGGTGGTCAATCAAATCTGGTCCACGCTGCTGACGGGTGTCGGGCGCGACCTGATCGCAGTCGTTGCGCTGTTTTCTGTGGCCCTGTCTGTCGATTGGCGCTGGACGGCGATTGCGCTGGTGGGCATCCCGTTTCTGGTCTTGCCCTCACTGATTGCGCAGGCCTATGTGCGCCGCCGGGCCAGCCATGCGCGCGATCTTGCGGGGCGGATGTCGACGCGGCTTGACGAGGTGTTTCACGGCATCAACGCCATCAAGCTCAACGCGCTGGAACGCTATCAATCCAAGCGCTACGACGACCTTGGCGAGGCCCGCGTGGACGCAGAGGTGCGCGCTGCGGCGGGCCAGTCGGCGGTCCCTGCATTGATTGACATTATGACCGGCTTTGGTTTTTTGGGTGTGCTCGTCTTTGGCGGTGCCGAGATCATCGCAGGCGACAAAACCGTGGGCCAGTTCATGTCGTTTTTCACCGCCATGTCACTGGCATTTGAACCGCTGCGCCGCTTGGGGCTGATGTCAGGGCAATGGCAAACGGCTGTGGCCAGCATTGAGCGGCTGCAATCGGTGCTGCATAAGACCCCCTCGCTGACCTCGCCAGCCATACCAAAACCTGTACCCCAAGGTGCGCCCGAGATTGCCCTGCAAGATGTGACGCTGTCTTATGGCGACCTGCCCGTCTTGCGCGGGACCACATTCACCGCCGCTGCGGGAAAAACCACCGCCTTGGTGGGGGCGTCTGGTGCAGGAAAATCGACGATTTTCAATGTGCTGACGCGGTTGATCGACCCGACAAGCGGAAGCGTCACGATTGGCGGCACACCGACAACGGCGCTGGCCCTGCCGGATTTGCGCGGCCTGTTTTCGGTCGTGTCCCAAGATGCCGCCCTCTTTGACGAGACCCTGCGCGACAACATCCTGCTGGGGCGCACCGATGTCAGCGACGCGCACCTCAAAAGCGTGCTCGACGCCGCTCATGTCAGCGATTTTCTGGTGCAGCTCCCAGACGGGATCAACAGCCCCGCAGGGCCGCGCGGCTCGAACCTGTCGGGCGGACAGCGCCAACGGATCGCCATCGCCCGCGCCCTGCTGCGCGATACGCCCGTTCTCTTGCTCGACGAGGCCACAAGCGCGCTCGACACCAAATCAGAAGCTATCGTGCAAAGCGCCCTTGAAGCGCTCTCAAACGGGCGCACAACACTTGTGATCGCGCATCGGCTGTCGACGGTCCGCAACGCCCATGCGATTGTGGTCATGGATCAGGGCCGCGTTGTGGATCAGGGCACACATGACGAACTTTTGGCGCGCGGAGGCATTTATGCCGACCTGCACCGCCTGCAATTCAGCCAAGAAAAGGCCGCACCATGAGCAACCGCACCGTTATTGCACTAACAGGCAAAGACCGCATCGATTTCCTGCAAGGGCTGATCACCAATGATGTCACGCGGGCGGAGGGCGGGATCATCTATGCCGCGCTCTTGACGCCACAAGGGAAATTCATCGCGGATTTCTTTGTGATCGGACAAGATGACCGTCTGTTGATCGACGCAGCCTCAAGCGCCGCGGCCCCCCTGTTCCAGCGGCTCTCCATGTACCGGCTCCGCGCGGATGTGACCCTGAGTGAAACGGCCATTGTCGTCTCGCGCGGCACAGGCGACGCGCCCGAAGGTGCCCTGCCCGATCCGCGCCATGCGGCGCTGGGCTGGCGGCACTATGGCCAGACCGACATCAGCGACGCGACCGACTGGACAGCACTACAAATCGCGCATCTGATCCCGCAAACAGGCGTGGAGCTTACGCCAGAGACCTATATCCTTGAGGCCAACTTCGAGGCGCTACATGGCGTGGATTTCAAAAAGGGCTGCTTTGTGGGGCAAGAAATCGTCGCGCGTATGAAGCACAAGACCGAGCTCAAGAAAGGCCTGCGCCGCGTGCAGATTGACGGTGTCGCAGCGACAGGCGACGAGATCACCTCGAACGGTAAACCCGCAGGCACACTCTATAGCGTCAGCGGTGACCAAGGCCTCGCCTACCTACGCTTTGACAGGACCGAGGCCATGGAAACACAAAAGGCCAGCCTCATACTACGAGACTGACCTTCTTTTGGCGCTCAATACCTCCGTCAGAGGCACGCGGATCTTTGATCCGAAATCAGGCGCGCTCGACGTATTCGAACAGCTCTGTGTTCACGACGATATCTTCATCTGTACCAACGAATGGCGGGATCATGACGCGCACGCCATTGTCGAGGATCCCGGGCTTAAAGCTGTTGGCAGCTGTCTGGCCTTTCACAACGGGCTCTGTTTCCACAACCTTGCAAATGACCTTCTGCGGCAAAGACACGTTCAGCGCCTCGTCACCGTAATATTCGATCTGCACGATCATGCCATCTTGAAGGAATGGACGACGATCACCCAGCAATTCCGCAGGCAATGCAATTTGCTCATAGGTTTCGCTATCCATAAAGGTCAGCATATCGTCCACTTCGAAGAGGAACTGCTGGTCCTTGGTATCCAGACGAATACGCTCGACCTTGTCGGCAGAGCGAAAGCGTTCGTTCAGCTTGCGGCCGTCGCGCAGGTTCTTCATTTCGACCTGTGCAAAGGCACCGCCCTTACCTGGCTTGACGTGGTCCACTTTAACTGCGGCCCAAAGGCCACCATCATGCTCCAGCGTGTTGCCGGGTCTGATTTCATTTCCGTTGATTTTTGGCATTTTTCACTTCGTGTCAAAATTGGGGCAAAAGGTTGATAGAAAGTTGTTGAATCGTGTACCTTGGTGACCATGACCTTGCAAGACACCTAAATGCGGCCCCTTTAAGACTTTAGCTATGCAATTAACGCATGGCTGCCATTCCAAAAGAGAACCCCCGAATCGGTTTAGATGTTGCATAACGAGGTCCACGCCAGAATGACAAGAGCAATAAAAGGACGCACTATGAGAGATTTCATTGACGGCACAGCATTTAACAACGAGCAGGGTAACCGCGCTCGAAAACTTTTCGCTGCTGTCGTGCTCGCTGCTCTGGATGATGCAATTGCAGATGACAAGAAATACGGCAATGGCCCCGAGCAGATTGCACGCTGGGCCCGCTCTCGCGATGGCCGCGAAGTGTTGTCATGCGCTGGGATCGACCCGAACGAACGCGTTGTTTCTGGTCTGATGGATTTCGTAGGCAAGGGTGTCCGCACCTCCGTCGCGCTGTCGCGTGAAGAGAGCGAGCGCCGCAACGCAGCCGAAATCGAAGCGCGCGCGGCTTAAGTGAAAAAATAGACCCGCCCTGCCAGGTGCGGTTACTTGAAACGCGGCCCTCTGCTCGGGCCGCGTTTTTTTATGCCTGATCAACGTTGCGCCTGCCCCATCAACAGGCCTCTGCACAAAATCAAATGTGCAAATCTATTCAAATGCTTCCCTCGGAGAGCTCCCCCGCTTAAACACGTCCCCAAAGGGGACCGTAATGACCAAAGCGATTATGATTCAAGGCGCTGGCTCGAATGTTGGTAAATCCATGCTTGTTGCAGGGATTGCGCGCGCCTGTGTGCGACGTGGGATTTCCATCGCGCCGTTCAAGCCGCAGAATATGTCCAACAATGCCGCCGTAACAGCAGATGGCGGCGAGATTGGCCGGGCACAGGCGTTGCAAGCCTTGGCCTGTCGTCTTGACCCGATCGTTGATATGAACCCCGTCCTGCTCAAGCCCGAGTCCGACATCGGCGCCCAAGTGATTGTGCAGGGCAAGCGCTTTGCCACGATGAAGGCCCGTGATTACGGCAAGCAAAAAAACCTTCTGATGCCCGCTGTGTTGGAGAGCTTCCACCGCCTTACCAGCCGCTATGACCTTGTGATCGTCGAGGGCGCAGGCAGCCCTGCAGAGGTCAATCTGCGCGCGGGCGATATCGCCAATATGGGCTTTGCCGAGGCTGCAAACGTGCCCGTGATCCTTGTCGGGGATATTGATCGCGGCGGAGTAATTGCACAGATCGTCGGGACCAAGGCGGTATTGCCCCTCGCCGACAGAAATTTGATAAAAGGTTTTGCGATCAACAAGTTCCGCGGCGATCCTCAGCTCTTTGATCAAGGCCTGACTATCATTCAAGAGATGACCGAATGGGCCTCATTAGGCGTCATTCCATGGTTTGCCGACGCATGGAAGCTGCCCGCCGAAGACGTCATGGACGTCGCCTCGCGCAAGGGTGGCGCTCTCAAGATCGTGGTGCCGCGCCTCAACCGGATTGCGAATTTCGACGATCTCGACCCGCTGTCAGCGACGCCGGAGGTGAGCGTCGAGATCATCGAAGCCGGTCGTCCCCTTCCCGGCGATGCGGATCTGATCTTGATCCCCGGATCAAAGTCGACAATCGCAGACCTCGCCCATTTCCGCGCGCAGGGATGGGATATTGATCTGGCCGCCCACATCCGACGTGGCGGGCGCGTGCTGGGGATTTGTGGCGGCTATCAGATGCTGGGCAAACACATCATTGATGACGACGGCATTGAAGGGGCGCCTAGCCGTGTTGAAGGCCTCGGACATCTTGACATCATTACCGTCATGAAACCGCACAAGCGGCTCGCCCGCTCGACGGCCACCTATCTACCAACTGGCGACACGCTGCACGGCTATGAAATCCACATTGGAGAGACGAAGGGCGCTGATTGTGATCGCGCCTGGCTTTCACTTGAGGGGCGCGGCGAAGGGGCCGCCACGACCAATGGCCAAGTCAGGGGCTGTTATCTGCATGGCCTGTTCACCGCAGACGCATTTCGCACCGCATTTCTGGCCGAATTGGGTGCAAGCCTGCCCGCGTCGAACTATGCAAAAGGTGTGGAGGACACGCTTGATGCGCTTGCCGCGCACCTTGAGGCGCATATGGATATCGACGCCCTCTTAGGGCTCGCGGGCACGGTTCAGTCGTAGATATTCGCCTGAGTCGCGCGCAAAATCTCGCGGCGGACCAATTTGCGGACGTTGCGCGTGATCCGCTCGCCCAACTCGCCGCGCAGCTCCTCGCGCACAACGTCGACGACCAATTGACGGATTTCCGCGCGATCAAGAGCGCTGCCACCCGCGATATAAGCGGCGAGCGTTTCGTCCAGATCATCAGGAATCGGCATGCCATCATCGTCGGTTGCGCGCATGTCATCACCGTAGTCGGTGTCCTCGTCGTCGACCTCGGCCTCATCGATCGGCACATGGCGGAATGTCGGCTCTGATGTTTCTGGGCGCAGGTGCACAACGCGCTGGGAAGACACCTCATCGGCGTCTTCAATTTCTTCATCCAAGGCCGCGAATACTTGTACGAATCCTGCGGTTGGCGCGGTTTCGCTGCCGTCCGGCTCCCATTCATCATCGGGTTTAAAGGTGACGGCCGCCTCAAGCTCGGCAATCGTCGCTTCAAGGCTGGCGCGCTCGGACGGGCTCATGTGGTCATGAACCATCGTCGCATTAAGCATCGCTTCGGGCTCCAAAACAAGCGGCTCTGCCGGAGCCGCCAATATCGCCTCTACGATCTTGACCGAACCGGCGTCGTCGCCTTGGCTATCAGTATCGGTTTCTGGAACATCTGCGTCGACAGGTGCGTCCTCTGTAACCCGCAACGCAGGTGTCAACACGAACCGTTCTGCGGTTTTTACAGGAGTCGTTTTGACCACATCGACAGCTTTTGCAGCTGTCGCTGTCTTGTTGCCCTCCGCAACCAAGCGGCGGATTGACGACAAGACGTCCTCGATTTCAACGTTCGTGACCGGGTCGGACATGTTTTGATCCTGCTTTGCCTCAGGCCAACCTTAACCCGACTTCGATTTCCAAACAACCAGTCCGTAAAGATTTGAACTATTGACCGATGGCCTTCAAAATACGGTCGAGCGCTTGACCCTGATCGGAAGTGACTGTTGGCGCATCTTTGACAAGATTATAATAGGCAGCAGGGTCATATTGCTGCACGGGCAAGCGCAAATGCGCGGCGGTCATCAGGCCCATCGTGGCCAAGACCTGATATGAGGCCTTCACTTCTTCGGAGCGCGCGCTGATCAAATCGGCTTGCGC
Source organism: Yoonia sp. (assembly GCA_029252195.1). Taxonomy (GTDB): domain Bacteria; phylum Pseudomonadota; class Alphaproteobacteria; order Rhodobacterales; family Rhodobacteraceae; genus Yoonia. The sequence continues at coordinate 2,463 of JAQXBV010000072.1, read as the reverse complement.
TGTCAAAAGCTCTTGCTCCGCATTGAGCACATCAATCGTTGTGCGCGCGCCCAAGGTCGCTTCTTCGCGCACACCGTCAAAGGCGACGCGGGCCGCTTTGGTTTGCAGGTTATAGGCCTGGATCGACGCACGGGCCACTTCCAGAAAGCTATAAGCGCTGCCGACTTGCTGCTCGATTGTCGCCGCCGTCAGGTGGAGCCGCGCGCGGGTTTGATCGCGGCTGGCCATCAGCTTGCGCACAACGCTCGACAGTTTGCCGCCCGCATAGATCACGCCGCCCACTTCGACACCGATTTCGCTGGCAATATTGCCGTCTTGGTCAATGACTGCGCGACCTGTCAGCTTTGCCTCGGGAGACATCGCCGCCTCGCCAATCCTGATCGCCAATTCCGCTGCGCTCACGCCGTGCTGCGCCTCAAGCAGGCGCGGGTGATTGCGCAGGGCATAGGCTTTCGCTTCGGTCAGGCTTTGCGAAACAGGTGCGGCAGTCACTTCCTGCAAGGACGCAGGACGGCGGCCGACAGCCGCGACATAGGCCTCTGCCGAGCGCGCAAGGCTACCTTCCGCCGACGCCAGCAAGCTGCGGGCAGCGGCAAGGCGTGCTTCGGCAAGCGCCACATCGGTGCGGGTCACTTCGCCCACGTCAAAGCGGTCTTGCGCCGCCCGCAATTCTTGCGTGATGACGCGCACGTTGCTTTGGCGCAAAGCCAGATATTCCGTATCAGAGAGCACATCCATATAGGCTGTCACTGCATCGAGCAAAACCGTCTGCTCGACGTCGATCAACGCCTGACGCGTCCCCAAGACCAGTTCCTTTTTGGCCTCTACGCTCATTTGTCCGGCGCCAGCTTCATAAAACACATAGCTCGCAGAGAGCGTGGCGGCAGCCGAGGTTGCATCCGAAACAGAGTTACGCGACGCATTGGCAGCCCAGCTGATAATCGGCAAAGTGTCTGCAACAGCTTGCGCAACATCCTCGTCGGCTGCCCGCAACAAGGCGCGGTTTTGGTCCAGAAGCCCCGAGTTATTGTAAGCATAAGTCAGCGCATCTGCGAGCGTCTCAGCATTTGCCGGAGCGACAAAATTGATGGAAATAGCCAGAATAGCCGCAAATCCGGTGCGAAAACCCATGATCACTCAGTCCTTATATGTGCATTCCGCGCCGACGGCCCAACCGGCCGCAAGCATCACTTAAAGTGTGAATGCAGCTTCTTTATCGAATCCGGCCAAAACAGGTGCACCCGCGTTAAAAGCATAGCGCCAGTTCACCACGCCATCGATTTTATAACCGATGCGCACAACGCCCAAAGCCCCTTCGGCAAAGACACAAGCGATCCGGCCGCCTTCGCGCAACTGCGTCAAAATGGCATCGGGCACCGTCACAACAGCACCTTGAATCGTAATAATATCGTAAGGGGCAGATTTTGCAGCGCCTTCCGTAAGGACGCCATTGAGAACAGCCGCGTTATCAATGCCCTGCTCTGACAACAGGTTCTGCGCCTGCGTGGCCCGCTCGGCATCGTTTTCGACACCAACAACAAACTCGCACATTTTCGCCAAAACCGCAGTAGAATAGCCAAGCCCGCAGCCAATATCTAGCGCAACATGCTCTGGCGCGATCGACAACGCATCAAGCATTTTAGCCAAAGTGCGCGGCTCAAGCATCACGCGGTTTGGACCTACAGTCAGGTTTTCGCCGACATAAGCGGCTTCGTGTAATGCGGCAGGGAGATAGGCCTCACGGGGAATGGAGAGCATCGCATCGATGATCGGGAATTTGGTGACGTCCGACGGGCGAACTTGGGTATCGACCATCATGGTACGGCGGGCTTTATAGTCGGTCACGCGCTCAACTCTCTTTGGGTTCAGAATCCGTATGCGGCTTGATGACATATCCCGCACAATTCGGCAACGGCACTTTGGCACCATTGCATCTTGCGCCCTCAGAAAGCTTGGTATATCCCGCCCCATGAAGGCGAGTGGGCAGGTAGGTTATGCAGCGGATTGCAAATCCGTGTAGACCGGTTCGATTCCGGTACTCGCCTCCATTTGAAATCAATGGGTTACAGAGACAACCTACTTTAGGGTATCACATTGAGTATCAGTTTCTTGTTTTGTACCCGCCCTGTTCATTTATGCTTTGCGGCTGCCTGACGCGACCGCATAATCTGTCTCGCCCCGCCAGCATTTTTAACAATGATTGCTTTGGAACTGTGGCCACTGTCGCTGGCGATTTCGCCGATAGTGCATTGAGCCCCGGCCAATTCCATAACTCCTCGACACCTCAGAGCATGCTGATCGAAATCCATTAGGCCAAGTCTTTTACGTTCAGCTAACATGACGTGTGAAGTGGTCCTACTTATTCGGACTGTTTTGCGGCTTGGCTAAGGTGCATCTTGTTTCTGTTCATGCCGCTTTTAGTGTCTCCGATTTGCCGAAGTATGCGATGTCCGGTGTTCGCTT
>JAQXBV010000071.1 GCA_029252195.1 Yoonia sp. | reverse complement strand
GGGGCCATTCTGGCCTATGACCGTGTCGCTCACATCATTGTTCTGGACGATAAAACCATCTGGGAAATCCCGGCTGATTTTGAATTGCCCGCTGATTTGATGGCAGGCGAAAGCATCTCTATCGAATATCGCAGCAACGATGACAACGGCGTCGGCAAATACATGTCGATCACCCGCGTCGACGGCTAAGCAACCCCGACAGAATACCAGCACATACCATGCCGCAATCACATGCGGCATGGTTCTAGCCCACTATTTGGATCGCCAGACGACGTTTCCGCCCTTCCAGTCGCCGCGCAGAATGCGCCCCTTTTGACGCACGATAGGGTAGGTCACGCTCCAGTCCCGGAAGCGGTCGTTGCTGACCACACGCAGGCCCCGTTCGGTCGCGACCTCCAATATCCGTTCGTCCGCAGAGACCCCTTTTTCCACCACCAGCACGCTGCGGGCAGGCACCCCGATCAGCAGCGCCATGGGGACGTCATCCAGATAGCGCCCTTCAAGTTTGTACCCGACATTGGCATCAAAAATCACATAGGGCGCAAAGCCCTTGGCCGTGACCGCACGGATCACCCCACGCAGCACCTTGACCGATGGCTCCCCGCCCCAGTGCATCACATTGGACCCATCGACGATAATCGCGTCATTGGCAGGGGTGTTTTTGGGTGCCGCACGACCGCGCCCCCAGAGGACCCGCACAAGATAGATTACAAAAAGGGCCGTCGCCCCGACAGCAAGTAGTATCAAATCAGACATATCAAATGTGGCCGCCTGCCCTTATCCCGAGGCACAGCAGCCCTTCCTTCAACACGAAAACGCCTTTAGGCGCGTTTGATCAATCGAATGAGGACCAGCAAAATAACTGCGCCCAAAGTGGCGTGGATGATCGATCCGACAATGCCGCCGCCCATGCCAAAACCAATTGATGGAAAGATCAGGCCAGCCAGAAATGCGCCGACGATACCCACCACAATATTCCCGATCACGCCAAAACCGTAGCCCTTGACAATCTGCCCTGCGAGCCAGCCCGCAATCGCACCGATCAACAGTGTGACCAAAAGACTTCCAATAGCCATGTCATATCCTCTCAAAACAAACGGCAATTTGCCGTTAACCAAAGGCTAGCACATGTCTGATTTTCATGTCGCCGCAAAAAGACGGCCCTGATACGACGAAGGGGAAATGCATGAACAGCATCCCCCCAGTCAGAGCCCCGTCGGTGGCTTCGATCAGCCTTTGCCCTTCCAAGGCACCATGATCCGCTCGATCCATCGCATCAGCATATCAATGCTGAACCCGATGATCCCGATCAGGATAATCCCCATCAAAACAATGTCCGTGGACTGGAACTTTGACGCGACCATGATCATCATGCCAGCCCCCTTTTCAGCCGCAACCAATTCGGCGGCGACAACTGTGCCCCAGCAGACGCCCATCGCGACGCGCGCGCCTGTGAAAATCTCAGGCAGCGAGTTGGGGATGATCACATGGCGCATGATCTGCCACTTGGAGGCGCCCAGAGAATAGGCCGCGTGCACTTTCGAAATGCGTACGCCGGACACGCCCGAGCGGGCCGCAATCGCCATGATCCAAAGGGCAGCGAGGAACAGCAGAATGATTTTACCGACCTCACCGATCCCTGCCCAGATGATCACTAGCGGGATCAAGGCAAGCGGTGGGACAGGGCGCATGAATTCGACGATCGGGTCAAACCAGCCACGGAACCATGACGACAGGCCCATGGCATACCCAAGCGGAATACCCACAATAGAGCCGAGCAGGAAGCCGACGATCACGCGGAATAGCGAGAAGCCCAGGTGCTCTGCCAACGTCGAGTTGCGATAGCCATCCGTGGCAATCTCGCCCAACCGCTTCCAGACGGCCTCAGGTGACGGCAACCAAATCGGCTCCATCTGCCAGCCCGTCGCGGGCTGCACGTTCAATGTGCCCTTTGGGGTCATGGAGACCTGCCCAAAATCGACGCTGACATTCTCGCCCGCCACAATCGGTTTGCCGTTGATCGCGGTGATCACAGCGCCGTCGTTGCGGGTGAAATCATCGTTGTCGCCCACGCGCAACAAGGCAGCGCGATAGGTGCCGATAGTCATGGAATCGTTCTTGGCAAAGCCGTCACCGGGTTCAATCGCAGGGTTCGCCACATCTTCACCAACCGGATGCACAAGCACAGCCACAGTCGCATCATCGGTCGTGCCATCGGCCGCCGTGGAGGTATATGTAAAGCTCCCCTCACCCTCAAACGGACCAGGCGCATGCATGAACCCCGGCAAAATCTTCGAGCCGGTAAACGCGCCCCAAAGCACAAAGATCAGAACAATCGAAATGACAGAAGCAGCAGTGTTGGACACGACAGAGCTTTCGTCGCCAAATGTCACCGTCTTGAGCGAGCCGTAGTCGTGTTTTGGCGTCAGCATCCGCTTGACGAAGGACCAGACAAACATCATCGCAAGGATCAGCAGGACATAGCCCGCGATATACGGGAGAGCGCCGACAATCGTGCTTAAGACGGCAAGCAGCTCGGCCCAGAGTTCACCAATCACATTCATGCGCCCTTCCCTCCCATAATCTCTTCTTCCATATCCCAGATCATAGACAATATCTCCTCGCGGGTTGACGCAAATCTTGGGTCTTTCTTAACTTGCCGCAGGTCTTGGCCTACGCCCATTTCCGCAAATGGCAGGTTATATTCTTTGTGAATACGGCCCGGACGCGGCGCCATCACGATCAGACGTTCGCCCAGCAAGAGGGCTTCCTCGACCGAATGGGTGATCAGGATGATCGTTTTGCCCGTCTCTTTCCACAGTTTGAGCACAAGTCCCTGCATCTTTTCGCGGGTCAGGGCGTCAAGCGCGCCCAAGGGCTCGTCCATCAAGATCACATCAGGTTCGTTGGCAAGGCAACGGGCCAAAGCCACGCGTTGCTGCATCCCGCCCGAAAGCTCGTAGACGGCTTTTTCCTTGAATTCTTGCAGGCCCACAACGTCGAGCAGGTGATCCACAATTTCCCGCTTGGGTTTTTCCGCCATACCCTTCATGCGCGGACCAAAGCCCACGTTTTCACGCACGGACATCCACTCGAACAGCGCCCCTTGTTGAAAGACCATGCCCCGATCAGGCCCGGGGCCAAAGACGCGCTTGCCGTTCAAGGTGATCGCGCCGGATGTGGGCGCCAGAAAGCCCGCAACGATGTTGAGCAACGTCGTCTTTCCACAGCCCGATGGACCGAGCACAGAGAGAAGCTCGCCTGCTTTCAGGTCAATCGTTACGTCCTTGAGAGCCTGTACCGAGGATCCGTTTGGCAAATCAAAGCGCATGGAAAGTTTATCGATCTGTAGTCCTGCCATGTCCCTACTCCATAATTTTCTTGAAAATTATGCACCCTCCAGCCATTGAAAATGGCTTCGACGGGTGGACAAAATTTTCAAGAAAATTATGGTGCGGCGCGGGGATATATCCCCGCGCCGCTGTAATCTGGCAGATTACATCGCGCCCGCAGCGGCCAATGGGCCAGTATTGACGTTCGCGTCGTAGCTTTCGTTTGCTGATGGGATCGAGCCGGATGCGACAAACACGTCCGCGACACCCTTCATAAAGGCTTGCGCGTTGCCGCCCAACCATGCAGCGGAAAGCTGGTCTTCGACAGATGGGAACACGAATGTCGCCATCGTTTCAGCCGTTGCATCAACGTCCATACCCGCATCTTGCGCGATCACTGGCAGCATTTCGGCGGTCATTGACCCATCGTTCCATGCCGCGTTCGCTTTCGCAGTCACAGCCAAAAATTTGGCGACGACGTCCGGATTCCCGGCGACGAAAGACGCAGGCGCAGTTGTTGCGTCAAACACCAAAATGCCCAGTGCTTCTTTTTCTGCGCCTGTCAAAAGGACGTTGCCGTGCTCTTTCATGCGGCGCAGCGCGCCACCCCAACCGCAGGCCATGTCAACCTGACCTTGCGCAATTGCAGCCGCGCCGTCAGCTGGCGCCATATCCACAACTTCGAGCGATGCGACGTCTACACCGAAGTGGTCCATCTGGCGCAAGAAACCGTAGTGAGCCGCCGTACCAAGTGGCACAGCAACCTTTTTGCCAGCCAATTCGCCAGCGGATGCCGCGTCGATCTCTAGGCCGGATGCAACGACGCAGTTATCGTTGTCTGCATAAGATACGGCCACGTCGATAACCTGAATGTCTTGCCCCGCGGATGCGGCCACAACGAATGGCGGAATCCCCTGAGATACGGAAATCTGAACGTCGCCAGATGCCATCGCAGCGGACATCGCCGTGCCGGTGTCAAAAGAGACCCAGTTGATTGGCATACCCAAAGCGGCCTCATAGTCTCCGTTCACCTTTGCGAACTCGAACGGCATAGGCCACTCAAGGAAATAGGCCACAGTCAGCTCGTGGCTGTCCGCAACCGCCTGCGTTGCGCCTGTCATCATCGCAACGCCAGCAGCAGCGCCCATCAAAGTTGTCTTCAATTTCATATTTTATTCTCCCGTGTTGTTTCGCCCAGTTTCGGGCAGGTTCGTGAATGGGTTTTTCCCCATCTCATCAATGTTTAGCTGAACATGATTCTTGGAAAAGTGGTAGCCCTCCAAACATCAATTCTGCTTGCGCCCCAGCTATTGGATAGCAGTCTTGGCATTGGCGTTTTGTGCCCAGCTTTTCGCATCGCCCGGCACCAATTGTTCATAACTCAATGAAATTGGCGTCGTTACGTCAATGAATTTGGTGGGAGCAAAACGCCCCCTTCGCCTTCAATGTTTTCGCGAACCAAACCAAATTTCCCATAAGAAACAGCCGTTTTCAGTAGAATATCGCGCTTAATCCGTTATTCGCAGCCCGTTTCTGGCTATAACGTTGCGCCTCGTCTGGCCCTATTGGAATTCTGTCAACCATACGCAAACTACAGCTAATGACGATAGTGACGCGCTTGAGATTCGGGCGCAGTCTGTTTTTATAGCCTTCTGGAGAATTTAATGGATATCAACGCACATACGAACGATCCGCAAGGCATCGTCGAAGCAGACCGCGCACATGTCTGGCACCACCTGAGCCAGCACAAACCCTACGCCAATGGCGTTGACCCACGGATCATCGTCGAGGGCAAAGGTCTGCGTGTCTGGGACATCAAAGGCAAAGAGCATATCGACGCAGTTTCTGGCGGCGTCTGGACTGTCAACGTCGGCTACGGCCGCAAACGGATCGCTGATGCGGTCGCCGCACAGCTGACCAAAATGTGCTTCTTTGGTGGCACCGCTGGCACGATCCCGATGTCCATCTTCTCCGAGATGCTGATCGACAAAATGCCCGGTCTCGACCGCGTCTATTACGCGTCCTCCGGCTCTGAGGCCAACGAGAAGGCGTTCAAAATGGTCCGCCAGATCAGCCACAACTTGCATGGCGGCAAAAAGAACAAAATCCTGTTCCGCGAGCGCGATTACCACGGCACGACAATCACCGCCCTCTCGGCTGGCGGTCAAGAGGAGCGCAATGCGCAATACGGCCCCTACACACCGGGCTTCGTCTCGATCCCGCATTGCCTTGAGTATCGCTCACAAGACGGGTCCTCCGGCGAGGCCTATACAGCCGCCTCCATCAAAGCCATCGAAGACGTGATCTTGCGCGAAGGGGCCGACACTATCGGATCTTTGTGCCTTGAGCCAATCACTGCGGGCGGCGGCATCATCGTCGCGCCAAACGGCTATTGGGAGGGCGTGCAGGCCCTTTGCAAGAAATACAACATCTTCTTGCATATCGACGAGGTTGTTTGTGGTCTCGGGCGGACCGGCACTTGGTTCGGCTACCAGCATTTCGGTATCAAACCCGACTTTGTCACCATGGCAAAAGGCGTGGCGTCGGGCTATGCGGCGATCTCTTGCTGCGTGACCACGAACGAAGTGTTCGAGCAGTTCTCAAACGACAGCCATCACCTGAACTATTTCCGCGACATTTCGACATTCGGCGGGTGCACAGGCGGGCCAGCCGCGGCGATTGAGAACATGAATATTCTCATCGAAGAAGATCTGCTTGGCAACTCGACACGCATGGGCGAGCATCTGCAAAGCAACCTGCTGGGCCTGATGGACCAACACGCCTGCATTGGTGAAGTGCGCGGCATGGGGCTTTTCGCAGGGGCCGAGCTTGTCATGGACCGCAAAACCAAAGAGCCGATGCCAGAGAAAATGGTCGGCGCGATCGTGGCCGACTGTATGGCGCAGGGCGTCATCATCGGGGCGACCAACCGCTCGCTGCCAGGCTTCAATAACACGCTGTTGTTTGCACCGCCTTTGATCGCAACCAAAGACGACCTCAACCAAGTGACAGAGGCCGTCAGCGCCGCCATTACACGGGTTGTGGGCTAGACCCATATACCACCACTAAACCTAAAAGGCCTGCGTACCCTGCGTAGGCCTTTTTCAATTTGAACACCCTCTGCGCCAAGGCATATTGCACTCGCAACAGTTACTGATTGCGTCACATTGCGAATGCACTACATTCAAAATATTGAATACATTTTGAGGATAGGCCTGTGAAGTTTCCTGCATCGTCTCTCACCCTTGCAATTTTCCTAGGCTCTGGCCTGTCCGCAAGTGCTGACGTGCTGGACGTGCAGCAAGTCACCGACGACATTTGGGCACTCGTCGGCCCGCTCGAACAACGCAATCCGGAAAACCTCGGCAACAATGCAACCTTCGGCCTGATCGTCACATCTGAGGGCGCTGTTCTTATTGATCCCGGCGGGAGCGAACGCGGTGCTGCGATGATTGATGATGCGATCAAGGGGCTGACCGATCAACCCGTGCGCTATGTGATTAATACTGGCGGTCAAGATCACCGCTGGCTTGGGAACAGCTATTGGCAGGCGAAAGGCGCGCAAGTCATTGCCGCAGCCGAAGCCGTCAATGACCAAAACGCACGGTCCTCTCTACAAATGACGATGTTGTCGCAGCTCATCGGGGACGGCCTAGAGGGCACCACAGCCTCCTCCGCCGATATCACCTTCGACGCAGAGTACACGCTTGAGATTGGTGGGAAGACGCTGGAAATAAGTCATCCTGCATCAGCACACACCCCTGGAGACAGCTTTGTCTGGGTATCAGAGGCCAGCACAGTGTTCACGGGCGATATCGTCTATGTCGGGCGCATTCTCGGTGTGATAGCATATTCCAACACTGCGGACTGGCTTGACGCATTTGACGCCTTCGCGGCGCTGAACCCGAAACATCTTGTGCCAGGGCATGGACCCGCGACCACTTTAAACGTCGCGCAGGCCGATACATACGACTATCTCAAAAACCTGCGCTCCCAGATCGGGGCGCATATCGACGCTGGCGGCGACATCATTGACTCGGTGAATGTGGATCAGTCGGCGTTCTCATACCTTGACCAATTCGAGGCTCTGGCAGGACGTAACGCCCAAGCCGTCTTCGAACAGATGGAATGGGAATAAGACCCCTTTCACCGCCCTTTTGTGCAAAAATCGCCGGGAACCTTCGCGCGCACCTTGTGCACGGGTTGTGACTTCCCGCATTTAGGTCCAATCTAATGGCGCAATAGGGCCAGATCATGTCAATTTCCGTTGAGACCTTTTTCCTTGATCCCGACACCTCGGGGACACTTCAAGCGCGCATTCAGCAAATGGTTGCACAGGGTATTCTGGCGGGGCGGATCCGCGCGGGCGAGCGTTTACCGTCCAGTCGGCGGATGGCGCAGCACCTTGGTGTGAGCCGGATCACCGTCACGCTGGCCTATACCGAATTGGTAGCGGACGATTACCTGATCTCGCGTGGCCGGTCGGGGTATTTCGTCTCCGAGAACGCACCCGAGCCGCCCGCCTTTGCCGTTGAACCGCAGCGCAACGATACCGTCGATTGGTCGCGCGCAATTGGTCAAAGGTTTACACCCTCGCTGGGCATGGAAAAGCCAACCGATTGGGCCAATTACAAGTATTCATTTATCTATGGGCAGGCCGACGAGACGCTTTTTGATAGCGCCAACTGGAGGCTTTGCGCGCTTAAAGCACTGGGAAAGCGCGATTTTTCGTCAATGACGGCGGACTATTTTGACGGAGATGATCCCAAGCTGGTGGAATTTATCGGCCGTCAAACCCTGCCGCGTCGCGGGATTTTGGCCAATCCAAACGAGATTTTGATCACAATGGGCGCGCAGAACGCGCTCTGGCTGACTGCCCAAGTTTTGCTCAATTCGCGCCGCTTGGTGGCGGTGGAAGACCCTTGTTACCCTGCCCTACGCAACATCTTGGAGCAATCCAGATGCCAGCTTCAGTCTGTGCCGATTGATGCCGAGGGCCTGCCGCCCGACGCGCTTCCAATGGGGACAGATGTGGTTTTCACCACACCGAGCCACCATTGCCCGACCGCCGCGACCATGCCGCTTACACGGCGCAAGGCACTGCTGGAAAAGGCCGAGCGCGACAACTTTTTGGTGATCGAAGACGATTACGAATTCGAGATGTCGTTTCATAACCCACCCTCGCCGTCGCTCAAATCACTTGATCGCAACGGGCGCGTGATCTACGTCGGTTCCTTTTCCAAATCCCTGTTTCCGGGCCTCCGTTTGGGCTATTTGGTTGGTCCCGCGCCCTTCATCAAAGAGGCGCGTGCGCTGCGGGCGTCGGTGTTGCGCCATCCGCCCGGACATATCCAGCGCACTGTCAGTTATTTCCTGTCGCTTGGGCACTATGACGCTTTGATGCGCCGGACCAGCCGCGCCTATCAGGAGCGCCGCAATGTGATGGATGCGGTGCTGCGGGCAGAGGGACTGGTGGCTGCGGGGCATGGGACGTCTGGCGGATCGTCCATCTGGCTGCGCGCACCCGACGGGGTCGATACCACCCTGCTTGCAATCGAATTGCGCAAATCTGGCGTCCTCATCGAGCCAGGTGCGCCGTTTTTCGCATCCCCCACGCCCCCCACAGAATTTTTCAGGCTGGCCTATTCATCAATCCCCGCGTCGCGCATCCCCGAAGGGATTGCTCTCATCGCAAAAGCGATCCGCACCGCGCGTTGACGCTGGCAATTTCGGGAAACTGGCCTTAAACTCGCTCTCATTTTGGCCCTAACGATCTGGTGCTGTGGACAATAGTGTTCCAACCAACAAAGCGTCGCATTTCCTGCGGCGGATTCCCTGTTTCATCCAAGAAGGACTGCCCTCATGAAAATGACTACCGAAGAAGCATTCGTAAAAACCCTCCAAATGCACGGGATCGATAACGCGTTTGGGATCATCGGCTCTGCCATGATGCCGATCTCCGACATTTTCCCTGATGCGGGCATTACCTTCTGGGACTGCGCCCATGAAACATCCGGCGGCATGATGGCTGACGGCTTTACCCGCGCGACTGGCAAAATGTCGATGATGATCGCGCAAAACGGTCCGGGCATCACAAACTTCGTGACAGCCGTGAAAACCGCCTATTGGAACCACACACCAGTCCTCTTGGTCACGCCACAAGCGGCCAACAAAACAATCGGTCAGGGCGGCTTCCAAGAGATGGAGCAGATGAACCTGTTTGCCGATTGCGTCGCCTACCAAGAAGAAGTCCGCGATCCATCGCGTATCGCCGAGACACTCAACCGCGTGATCATGCAAGCCAAGCGCGCTTCTGCGCCTGCGCAGATCAACATTCCACGCGATTTCTGGACGCAGGTGATCGACATCGAGCTGCCAACAATTGTTGACTTTGAGCTGCCACAGGGCGGTGACGCAGCCGTCTCCGAAGCAGCGGCACTTTTGTCAAACGCAAAGTTCCCTGTGATCCTGAACGGCGCTGGCGCGATTTTGTCCAAAGGCGGCATTGAGGCCTCGCGCATCTTGGCCGAAACGCTCGATGCACCGGTTTGCGTCGGCTACCAACACAACGACGCCTTCCCTGGCACCCACCCGCTTTATGCTGGTCCCTTGGGCTATAACGGGTCCAAGGCGGGTATGGAGCTGATCTCGAAAGCTGACGTTGTGCTTTGCCTTGGTACACGCCTGAACCCGTTCTCGACTTTGCCCGGTTACGGCATCGACTACTGGCCAACAACTGCAAAGATCATCCAAGTTGACCTGAACCCTGACCGTATCGGCCTGACCAAAAAGGTCGCCGTCGGGATCGTCGGCGACGCCGCAAAAGTTGCGACCTCTATCACTGAGAAACTGGCAGGCACCGCAGGCGATGCAGGCCGCAAAGAGCGCAAAGCTTTGATCGCGCAGACCAAATCCGCTTGGGCGCAAGAGTTGACTTCCATGAACGAAGAGCAGGACGATCCGGGCACCGACTGGAACGTGCGCGCGCGGGCAGCCAAGCCAGAGTGGATGTCTCCGCGTATGGCGTGGCGTGCGATCCAAGCAGCATTGCCAACTGACGCAATCATCTCGTCGGACATCGGCAACAACTGCGCAATCGGTAACGCGTATCCATCGTTTACCGAAAGCCGCAAGTATCTCGCACCGGGTCTGTTTGGCCCATGTGGCTACGGCTTGCCAAGCATCGTCGGCGCGAAAATCGGCAAGCGCGATGTGCCTGTTGTCGGCTTTGCAGGCGACGGCGCGTTCGGGATTTCCGTGAACGAACTCACAGCGATTGGCCGTGGCGACTGGCCTGCGATCACGCAGATCGTTTTCCGCAACTACCAGTGGGGCGCTGAAAAGCGGAACTCTACGCTTTGGTTCGACGATAACTTTGTTGGCACAGAGCTGAGCGAAGAAGTTTCTTACGCGGGCATCGCAAACGCCTGTGGTCTCAAGGGTGTTGTTGCGCGCACGCAAGACGAGCTGACAGCCGCACTTGCGCAAGCGATCAAGGACCAGATGGAAAACGGCATCACCACATTGATCGAGGCCATGATCAACCAAGAGCTGGGAGATCCATTCCGCCGCGACGCGATGAAGAAGCCAGTGGCGATTGCTGGGATCAACAAGGCCGACATGCGCCAGCAAGCCGTCTAAGGTTTGCCGTTCGACCTCGACACGACAACACTCGCCGCCCTCAGCATCGCGCTGTTTGGGGCGGCGTTTGTTCGCGGGTATTCGGGGTTCGGGTTTTCCGCGATCTTTATCGCCTTCGCCAGCTTGCTGACCAACCCCGTTCCCTTAGTGCCTGTTGTATTTTCTTGCGAAATTCTGATGACCTTTGTGCAAGCGCGTGGCATTCGCGGCCATATCGATTGGCGCCGCGCACTCACGCTTCTTGCGGGGGCAACGGTCGTTTTGCCCTTCTCTGTCTGGTTCATTTTATCGACGGGCGAACAGACCGCACGGCTCGTTGTCTCGGGTATCGTCTTGGTCATGTCACTTATTTTGCTCACGGGCTGGACGATCAAGCGCAAAATTGGCGCGACTGGTCATATGGGCACGGGCATGGTCTCTGGCTTGTTCAATGCCGTGGGGATCGGCGGCCTGCCGGTTGCGGCCTTTATGACCGCGCAACCGATTGCCGCGGCGACGTTTCGCGCCACGATGATTGTCTATCTGACGGGCCTTGATCTGATTACCTTGCCCATCATGTGGGCGGGCGGCGGCGTGACATGGGATACCGCCAAAGCTGCTGCTTTCGCCTTTCCGATCCTGCTTGCCGGCGTTCTTTTGGGCGGACGGCAATTTCTTTCTGCATCCCCCACGACATTCCGAAAATTTGCGGTCATGTTGTTGTTAACACTTTCCCTGCTGGGGTTGGTGCGCATTTTAATATGAGGCTTTCATGACGTCCCCATTCCTATCCGGCTGCGAGGCCAAAGCCCCGCAAAACCTGCTTGATCTGGCCGCAACATTTGCCGCTCCTCGGGTGGCGATTGCCCGTGCTGGCGCACCTTTGCCGATGGAAGCCGCAGAAGATGCCACTAAGGCGGGCCTGATGATTCCCGTGTTTATCGGGGAATCTGACGCGATCCGTGCCGAGGCGGTAAAACTGGATTGGGATATCTCGGCTTACGCAATCCACGACACCAATGGTGAGGAAGAAGCGGGCCACACAGCCGCCGCCCTGTGCGGTGCGGGCGAGGCTGATGTTTTGATGAAGGGGAACCTACATACGGACGTGTTTATGAAGTCCGCCGTATCGCGAGAAGCAGGCCTGCGGACCGGCAAACGCTTTGTCCATATCTTCCATATTTCGCACCCGGATGGCGGCAAGCCGATCCTGATTTCGGATGCTGCGGTAAACGTCGCGCCGAACCTTGAGACCCGCCACGACTGTATCCGCGAATGTGCCGATCTGTTGATCCGCTTGGGCAACAAGCGCCCGAAAATCGCGATCCTTTCGGCCACGGAAAGCCCGATCCCATCGGTCCCAAGTTCCATGGAGGGGCGTGCTTTGTCCGATTGGGCCAAAGAAAACCTGCCCTATGCGGATGTATCGGGCCCATTGGCGTTTGATCTGATCATGTCGCCCGCAGCTGCCGCGACCAAAGGTATGGGCGCTGATCCTGTCGCAGGCCACGCCGATGCCATTGTTGTGCCTGATATCGTCTCGGGCAATACGCTCTTTAAGGCGTTTGTCTATCTCAAGGGCGGTTGCGCCGCAGGTATCGTCACGGGCGCCAAGGTGCCGATCTTGCTGACATCGCGGGCCGATCCCGCGGCTGCGCGTATCGCCTCTGTCGCACTTGCGGCGATCACATGCGGGTTGCCGAAATGATCCTTGTCCTCAATGCAGGATCGTCTTCGCTCAAGGTCGAGGTATTCAGTCAGGATCTGACATCTGTCTTGACGGGCGCCGTGTCTCGCATCGGCGCTGAGGGCACGATCAGGCTTGGCGATATGTCGAAAGAAGCCACCACAGCAAACCACGCCGAGGCGCTGGCCTTGATGATCGACGCCCTTGCAGCAGCGGGTATGACGATCGACACACTCACCGCCGCTGCCCACCGCGTCGTGCATGGCGGCACAATTCTGACGCAGCCTGCGAGGGTCACACCACAGGTCATTGCCTCGATCAAGAGCGTCATTACATTGGCCCCGCTACATAACCCCAATAACCTTGCGGCAATGGTCGCTTTACAAGAGATGGCGCCCGACTTGCCGCAATACGTGAGTTTTGGAACGGCTTTCCACGCGACAAATCCAGACGTCGCAACCCGCTATGCAATTCCGCAAACGCAACATGACGCAGGGATTAGGCGTTACGGATTTCACGGATTGTCTTATGCACATCTGGTCGAGAGCTTTGGTGCGGACTTACCGCAGCGCTTGCTCGCCTTCCACCTTGGCAATGGCGCCTCGCTTTGTGCGATCCTCAACGGCAATTCTATCGCGACGTCGATGGGCTACTCGCCGCTGTCAGGGCTAATGATGGGCACCCGATCTGGTGACATCGACGGGGCCGCGGTCTTGCGGATGTCAGCGGCCATTGGCGAGGATGAGACCGACCGGATGCTCAATAGAAACTCCGGGTTTCAGGCGCTGGCAGGAGAAAACGATATGCGCACCCTTTTGGCCCGCAGTGATGACGCTGCCCGCTTTGCTGTTGAACACTTTTGCTATTGGGCCGCCCGCCATGCGGGCAGCGCGATTGTGGCCATGGGCGGGCTTGACGCGGTGGCGTTTACAGGGGGCATCGGTGAAAATGCCGCCCCGATCCGTGACAGGATTATGGCCCAACTGGCTTGTTTTGGAGAGGTCCCCGTGCATATCATCGCGGCCGATGAAGAGCGTCAAATTGCCCGTGATGCAATTCAGTTAATCGAAGCTGGCCTATGACCACGCCCTTGCCTCTGCAAGCCATTACATACTACGCTTTCAAGACACGTCCCGAAAGGATCGCCCATGTCACTTGACCAACCAAATCTGGATCTTTCGCCAAAGGTTTCTGACGAAATACGCAAGACAACCTGTTATATGTGCGCTTGCCGCTGCGGGATTAACGTGCATATGAAAGAGGGCAAAGTCGCCTATATCGAAGGAAACCGCGACCATCCGGTCAACAAGGGCGTGCTTTGTGCCAAGGGCTCTGCTGGGATCATGCAACACAATGCACCCTCGCGCTTGCGGGCACCATTGAAGCGTGTTGGCCCGCGTGGCTCTGGCGAGTTCGAGGAGATTTCGTGGGAAGAGGCGCTGACGATCGCGACCGAGACCCTCGCCCCGATCCGCGCCACTGCCCCCGAGAAGCTCGCGTTTTTCACGGGCCGTGACCAGTCGCAGTCGTTCACGTCCTTCTGGGCGCAGGGCTTTGGCACGCCAAACTATGCGGCCCACGGCGGGTTTTGTTCGGTCAACATGGCGGCTGCTGGCATTTATACGATGGGCGGCGCGTTCTGGGAATTTGGTCAGCCTGACTGGGATCATACCAAGCTGTTCATACTCTTTGGTGTGGCCGAAGACCACGACAGCAACCCGATCAAAATGGGCATCGGCAAGATCAAGGCACGCGGCGCGCGTATGATCGGCGTCAACCCGATCCGCACTGGTTACAATGCTGTGGCCGACGATTGGGTCGGCATTACGCCAGGCACGGATGGTCAATTCATCTTGGCGCTCGTTCATTGCCTGATGAAAGCCGGCAAAATCGATCTGGACTATCTGGCCCGCTTTACCAATGCCTCCGTGCTGGTGAATCTAGACGAGAAATCCGATCAATTTGGGCTATTTTTGCGCGATGCAGAGGGTCAGCCGCAGGTCATCGACAGGCGGACTGGCAAGCTTGCGGCGTGGAATGGGCAGGGCGTTGAGCCGGATCTGTCAGGCACGCACCGCGCCAAAGGCGTGACGCACCGCCCCGTTTTTCACCTGATGGCGGACAAATACCTGTCTGATGATTATGCCCCAGAGGCCGTCGCCGAAAGCTGTGGCATCCCCGCCAAACGCATTCGTGCGATTGCTGCCGATCTGGCGCGTGTCGCCTTTGACGAGGCGATCGAACTGGACCGTGAATGGACCGATTTCCGTGGCGTGGTTCACAGCAAAATGATTGGCCGCCCCGTGTCCTTCCATGCGATGCGCGGGATTTCGGCGCACTCGAACGGCTTTCAGACTTGCCGCGCGTTGCACATGCTCCAGATCATTCTCGGCACGGTTGAAACTCCGGGTGGTATGCGCTTCAAGCCGCCCTACCCCAAGCCCGCAACCGCCCACCCCAAGCCGCACGGCAAGGTGACCCCCGGTGCTCCGCTGAACGGGCCGCATTTGGGTTATGTGCAAGGCCCCGAGGATTTACTCTTGCAAGACGACGGCAGCGCCACCCGCATCGACAAGGCCTATACATGGGAAAACCCGATGTCGGCGCATGGGCTGATGCATATGGTGATCTCGAACGCCCATGCGGGCGAGCCCTACAAAATCGACACGCTGTTCATGTATATGGCGAATATGTCGTGGAACTCGTCGATGAACTCGGGAGGCGTCATGCAGATGCTGACCGACACAAATGAGGACGGGTCATATGTGATCCCGAACATCATCTATTCGGACGCTTATTCATCCGAAATGGTGGCCTATGCCGATCTGGTTCTGCCCGACACGACCTATCTGGAGCGCCACGATTGTATCTCGCTTTTGGACCGTCCGATCTGCGAAGCCGACGGTGTGGCCGATGCGATCCGCTGGCCTGTTGTCGAGCCTGACCGCGATGTGCGCGGGTTCCAATCGGTGCTGTGTGATCTTGGCGCGCGCCTGAACTTGCCCGGTTTTGTGAACGAGGACGGCAGCCAGAAATACAAGGATTACGCCGACTATATCACCAACCACATCCGCCGTCCGGGAATTGGGCCTTTGGCGGGGTTCCGCACCGGTGAAAAGGGTCTTCAGGGCGGGCGCGGCGACGTGAACGAGGGCCAGATCGACAACTACATCAAGAACGGCGGCTTCTGGATCGAACATGTGCCCGAGAATTGCGCCTACTATAAACCCTTCTCGATGGACTACCAAAACTGGGCCGTGAAGATGGGCTTTTACGATGTGGTGCAGCCCTATATCTTCCAGCTTTATGTCGAACCCATGCGCAAGTTCCAAGCCGCAGCCGAAGGGATCGGCACGCGACAGCCGCCAGAACATTTGCGCGGGCAAATCAAGGTGACGATGGACCCGCTGCCGATCTGGTATCCGCCATTCGAGGATGGGCACGTCGACCCCGAAGAATACGCCGTTCATGCCCTGACCCAACGGCCAATGGCCATGTATCACTCTTGGGGCACGCAAAATGCGTGGCTGCGCCAGATCCACGGGCATAACCCGCTTTATGTCCCGACGAAGATTTGGGAGGCAAACGGGTTCAAAGAAGGCGATTGGGCACGGGTGTCATCCGTGCATGGATCGATCACTGTCCCCGTCGCACATCAGGCGTCGCTGAATGAAAACACCGTCTGGACATGGAACGCGATTGGCAAACGCAAGGGCGCTTGGGCGCTCGACACAGATGCCTCTGAAGCGACCAAGGGCTTCTTGCTTAATCACCTGATCCACGAGCTATTGCCGCCCAAAGGCGACGGTTTGCGCTGGTCGAATTCCGACCCGATCACGGGCCAAGCCGCATGGTTTGACCTGCGCGTGAAAATCGAAAAGTCCGGCACGCCAAACGAAGCCCAACCCGCTATGCCTGAGATCAAATCTCCGGTGGGCAAGGGGCCAAAAGATATCGCATGGAAGGTGGGCAAATGAGCAAGACAAAAATCCTGCTGTTGATTTTGGCCTTTGTGGCTATCACGTTCGGCTCGTTCATCTGGATGATCGCGACCTGGGACGCGGATAAAGAAAAATCCATAAGCTATAATTGGACACAAGAAGGGGCGATCATATGACCGAGCTTCCGACCAGCACCGCCAAGAAACTGGGCCTTGTGATCGACCTCGACACCTGTGTCGGCTGCCATGCTTGCGTGATCTCCTGCAAAGGCTGGAACACCGAGAATTACGGCGCGCCCTTGTCGGATCAGAATGCCTATTCGGGGGCCGCCTCAGGCACGTTTCTGAACCGTGTGCATTCCTACGAGGTGCAGCCGCCGATGTTGCGCGACGCGCCGCAGCCTGCCCAGTTGATCCATTTCCCAAAGTCGTGCTTGCACTGCGAAGACGCGCCTTGTGTGACGGTATGTCCGACGGGGGCATCCTATAAACGCGTTGAAGACGGGATCGTTTTGGTCAATGAGCAAGACTGCATCGGCTGCGGCCTTTGCGCTTGGGCCTGCCCTTACGGCGCACGCGAATTGGATGCAAAAGAAGGGGTGATGAAGAAATGCACCCTTTGCGTCGACCGGATTTATAACGAAAACCTGCCCGAAGAAGACCGTCAACCTGCCTGTGTGCGGACATGCCCCGCAGGCGCGCGGCACTTTGGCGATCTCGCAGATGAGACCTCGGATGTGTCGATCCTTGTGGCCGAGCGCGGCGGGTTTGACCTGATGCCAGAGCAAGGTACGAAGCCGACCAATAAATATCTGCCGCCCCGCCCGAAAGATGCGGAGCCAGAATATGATATTCTGGCCCCGTACCTTGAACCGATCGCCAACGATAGCCAAGGCTTCGTCAGCTGGCTCGACAAAGCCCTGTCTGCCCTGCCCGGAGGAGCAAAATAATGCATCCCGCACCGTCCGTTATCATTTTCACGACCTTCTCTGGCTTGGGCTTTGGATTGCTCTTCTGGCTCGGCCTTGGCATGCCCGCGGCGACAGGGTGGGACGCATTTGTGTTCTTTGCCATCGCGTATTTGGGCGCTGTTGGCGGGCTTTTGGCGTCAACGTTTCACCTCGGGCACCCCGAGCGAGCGATCAAGGCCTTGAGCCAGTGGAAGACAAGTTGGCTTTCACGCGAAGGCATCGCAGCAGTGGCCACGCTGCTGATCATGGCGGTCTTTGGTGGGGGGCTGGTGTTATTCGAGATGCGGCTTTTGCCTCTTGGCTGGCTCGGCGCAGCCGGATGTTTGGCGACCATCTTTACGACCTCCATGATTTACGCCCAACTTAAGACCGTGCCACGCTGGAACCACTGGTCAACGCCAGCTCTTTTTGTGGCGTTGTCGTTAGGCGGCGGCGCATTATTGTCCGGTAACTTCGAAATCGCCATTTTGTTGCTGCTTGCCTCGGGTGCGCTGCAGATCTTTGCATGGATGAGCGGTGACGGGCGGTTTAAGGCGTCCGGCACGACGATGGAAAGTGCCACAGGCCTTGGGCATATTGGGAGCGTTCGAGCCTTTGAGCCGCCACATACCGGCACCAACTATTTGATGCGCGAGTTCATCCATGTCGTTGGCCGGAAACATGCGATGCAACTGCGCGTGATATCAATGCTGCTCGGCTTTGTTGTGCCAATCGCGCTTCTGCTGGGATCGTTCAATCACTGGTTGGCGTTGATTGCTGTCGCCAGTCACGTGGTGGGTGTGATCACTCTGCGCTGGCTTTTCTTTGCACAGGCCGAACATGTTGTCGGGCTCTATTACGGCAAGCGCTAAGGTCCAAAGGGGCATCTGACCCAGATGCCCCTCCAATTTTCGCCGAAAATTGGTTTACCCGCGGATGCGTTGTTCGGTTTGCGCGTCAAACAGATAGATCCGGCTCTTGTCAATCGTCACACCAACCCGAGATCCTTCGACAGACCTATCGTCACCGCGCTCTTCGATCACAATCCGCTCACCAGTTTCACCTGTCAGATAGACAAATGAAACGCCGCCGAGACTTTCTGTCATTTCGACAGTGTGCGTGTCGCCGTTCGGGTCGACCATAAGATGCTCCGCGCGCATCCCGACTGTCACGGATTTGCCAATACAAGCAGGCGCGATCACACCGTCAAAACGCGCCTTCATTCCTGGCACCGAGACACTGCCGCCATCGGCAACACCTTCCAGAAAGTTCATCGCAGGCGAACCGATGAAGCCCGCAACAAATTTGTTGTCAGGATCACGGTACAACTCCATGGGGGCACCGACTTGCTCGATGATCCCTTTACGCAGGACAACGATCTTATCGGCCAAGGTCATCGCCTCGACCTGATCGTGTGTCACATAGATCATCGTCGCGCCAATTTCTTTATGCAGACGCGCGATCTCGACGCGCATCTCGACACGCAACTCCGCATCAAGGTTCGAAAGCGGCTCGTCAAACAAAAACACCTTTGGCCCGCGCACAATGGCACGGCCAATCGAAACCCTCTGGCGTTGCCCGCCTGAAAGCGCCGCTGGCTTGCGATCAAGATAGTCCTCAAGCTTGAGAATGCGGGTCGCTTCGGCCACCTTCGCTTTGATTTCGTCTTTGGGGTGGCCATTCATCTTGAGGCCAAAGCCCATGTTCTCGCGCACGGTCATATGCGGATAAAGCGCGTAGGTCTGAAACACCATCGCCACGCCGCGCTCACTTGGATCCAAGTCCGTCACATCGCGCGCGCCAATATGAATTGCGCCATTCGTTGTCTCCTCTAGCCCTGCGACCATCCGCAAAAGGGTGGATTTGCCACAGCCCGACGGCCCGACAAACACGCAAAATTCGCCGTCAGTGATATCAAGGTCGATCCCGTGGATCACCTGTACATCGCCATATTTCTTGACAACTTTCTGAAGTTTTACACCTGACATCATACAGATCCTTTTCGATTACATAGGAGAACGCCAAGCTTGGGCTTCGGCCCCGATTTTGGCTGCGGTTTCAAGAAGAATGGGGCGGAAGGCCTCCAGCCCCTCAAGGCTGTGGCGCGCGGTGCTGGTCGCGATCGACATTGCCCCGATGACCCGCTTGCGCGCGGTCAGAATGGGGGCGGCGATGCTGATAATGCCGGTTTGATGCTCTTCGCGGTCATAGGCGACCCCCTCCTTGCGAATCACTGAAAGCTCGTCGAGCAAGGTTTTTGGGGTCGCGTGAGTGGCATCGGTATAACTATGGAACGCCTGCTGTTGCAGCGCGATTTCGCGGTGCTCCTCACTCATGTAGGCAAGGATCACTTTACCCACGCCGGTGCAGTAGGCCGGTGCCACCTGCCCTGCTTGCGCAAGAGTTTCATAGCCCGCGCTGGCGCGCCGTTTGTCGATGAACAAAACCTGCCCGTTGTCGATCTGCGCAAGGTGCACCGCTTCTCCCACTTGCGCGGACAAATCGTCGAGAAAAGGCCGTGCAATAGGGGCAAGTGACGAGACAGCCCATGCCGAATGCGCTAGCCGCAAGAGCCGCAGGCCTGGGGCATATGTCTGCCGCTCGGGGTCGTACACCAGCATCCCCTGATTGGTCAGGGATTGGATGAACCTGTAGAGCGTCGGCTTGGGCAAATCCGAATCAGCAAGGACTTCGGTAAAGCGCACAGGTCGCCCGAACGAGGCCACCTGATCGAGCACAGCGATCGCTTTGCCCACCGTTCCGTCGCCGGTCACATATCCCATATTCACCTCCCTGCTGGTTTTCCCCGAAAAGTACACGGATCGTGCACGCCGGATGCACCAGACTGTTGACAGGCTAGCCCGTTCGCGATTTAGTATCAATATCCAAAACCAAGTTTCAAATAATGAGACTAAACATTTTGGGTCAACCTTGGGAGGAAACTTATGTTGACTACGAAACGCACTGCCGGTGTCGCACTGGCAATCGCTCTGCTGTCGGGCACAACCGCACTCGCAGAAACGCGCACACTTTCTTATTATGCTGACTACGATCCAAACCCACTTGCGGCGATGGAGGCGTTGATCGCCGAATTCGAAGCGGCCAACCCAGACATCGACGTCGTGCTGCAGAACTTCGACCACGAAGGCTACAAAACAGCGATCCGCAACTTCCTGACAACCGACGCGCCAGACTTGGCCAACTGGTATGCAGGTAACCGGATGGCACCGTTTGTAGACGCGGGTCAGTTCATGGACGTCACCGACGCTTGGGACGCGAACGGCCTCAACGAAAGCCTCGCGTCCGCTGCGGCCTCGATGACAATGGACGGCAAGAAATGGGGCATCCCCTACACATATTACCAGTGGGGCGTTTACTTTAACAAAGACGCATACGCTGCGGCTGGCGCAAACGTGCCTGCAAACTACGACGAGTTCGTTGCAAACTGTGAGCTGTTCAAGGCCGCTGGCATCGATTGTCTGACCACAGGCACATCCGCTTTGTGGCCTGGCGCCGGTATCTTCGACTATATGAACCTGCGCACCAACGGCTATGAGTTCCACAACGCTCTGACATCCGGCGAGATCGCTTGGACCGACGACCGCGTGCGCGCAACTTTCGCCAATTGGGCCAAGATCGTGCCATATATCACTGCCGACCACGCAGCGATTGACTGGCAGGATGCGGCGGCGCTGATGTCTCAGGGTAAGGCTGCCAACTACGTCATGGGTAACTTCGCGGTTGCGACGTTCAAAGACGGTGGCATGACCAACGACAACTTGGGCTTCATGGCATTCCCGGAAATCGACGCATCCATTCCACGCGCCGAAGAGGCCCCGACTGACACGATCCACATCCCTGCGGGTGCCAAGAACGTGGAAGATGCGAAGACGTTCCTCGCATTCATCGCCTCTGCGGATGCACAGACAAAGCTGAACGCGGCGCTTGGCCAATTGCCAATCAACGCGGGCTCCACGGTTGGTGATGATCCTTACATCCAGGCCGGTTTTGAGCTTCTCTCCACCACACCAGGCGGCATCGCACAGTTCTTTGACCGTGATGCACCTGCTGAAATGGCGAAGCTTGGCATGGAAGGCTTCCAGGAATTCATGGTTCTGCCTGAAAACCTTGACGCGATCCTTGAGCGTCTTGAGGCTGCGCGCGAGCGTATCTACAAGTAAAACGACTTTGTGGCGGCTGGGTTACCAGCCGCCACATCTCAATTCTACGACGGCGGGAGGGCCAGTCATGTCGATGACACACGCAGATCGTCAAAGCCGCACGTGGTGGCAACGCAACCAGCAAACCCTCACCCCATGGCTGTTCCTTGCCCCTGGCCTTTTGATGTTTGCGGTCTATGTGGTTTGGCCGATTTTCTCCAGTTTCCAGCTCTCCTTTTACGACTACGACGGATTGAGCACGAAAGAGTATATCGGCACCGCCAACTATTCCGAGCTTTGGGGCGACCGCGCCTTCAAGACCTCGCTTTATAACAACGTGATCTGGCTGGTGCTTTATATGCTGGCGGTGCCGCTGGGCCTGATGATTGCAATTTTCCTCAATCAGACAGTGCGTGGCATCCGCATCTATAAGTCGCTGTTCTTCTTCCCGTTCGTGATTTCCCAAGTCGTCGTCGGTTTGATGTTTGCGTGGTTCTACGCGCCCAATTTCGGCCTGCTCTACAAGGTCATCGAGTTTTTCACGGGCAAAGGCATCGCGATCCTTGCAAGCCCGACCTACGCCACCTACGGCATTATCGCCGCAGGGCTTTGGCCGCAGATTGCCTATGTGATGATCCTCTATTTGACGGGCCTCAATAACGTCTCCCCAGATCAGGTCGAGGCCGCGCGCCTTGATGGCGCCAAGGGCTTCAAGATGCTGTGGTATGTGATCCTGCCGCAGTTGCGCCCCGCCACATTCATCGCCGTTGTCGTGACTGTGATCGGCGCGCTGCGCAGCTTTGACCTTGTGTCGATCATGACCAATGGCGGGCCGTTCGGCTCCACCCGCGTGCTGTCATATTACATGTATGAACAGGCGCTCTCCGAATACGGGTTCCGCATGGGGTACGGCGCGGCGATTGCGGTCGTACTTTTCGGGATCATGATGGTCTTTATTTCAGGCTTCGTCTGGAAGATGATCCGCGACGAGCGGGGGATGAGCTGATGTTTCCACGTCCTATTGAGAAAAGCACGCCTGCGGCGCGCACCATGTATCAGATCGCTTTGCCGATTGCGCTGTTCATCTGGCTGTTCCCGCTCATCGGTGTAGCGGTCACATCCGTGCGCCCCTCGTCCGACCTTGCCTCTGGCAACTACTTCGGGATGCCTTCGCGGTTTGCCTGGGACAACTACGTCAGCATCTTCACCGATAGCCCGATTGGCCGCTATATCTTCAACAGTTTCAAGGTCACGATCCCGACTGTGATCGGCACGCTTGCGCTGTCCTGCCTGACAGGCTTTGCGCTTGGTATTTACAAGTTCAAAGGCAATCTGCTGATCTTCTTCATGTTCGTTGCTGGTAACTTTGTACCGTTCCAGATCCTCATGGTGCCCGTGCGCGACCTGACCTACGGGCTCGGCATGTATAACACGACCATGGGCCTTGCGATGTTCCACATTGCGTTCCAGACAGGGTTCTGCACGCTCTTTATGCGTAATTTTATCAGCGCTTTGCCTAAGGAGTTGATCGAAGCCGCCCGCGTCGAGGGCGTCAAAGAGTGGCAGATTTTCTGGCATATCGTCCTACCGCTCATGCGCCCCGCGATTGCAGCCCTTGCCGTGCTTATCTTTACTTTCATCTGGAACGATTTCTTCTGGGCGACGGTTTTGACGACATCAGCCAGCACGCAGCCCGTCACGGCGGGCCTGTCGTCGCTCAACGGTCAATGGGTGGCCGCTTGGCACCTTGTGTCCGCAGGATCGATCATCGCAGCTCTTCCTCCCGTGCTCATGTTCTTTATGATGCAGAAACACTTCATCGCTGGCCTGACACTTGGGGCCGTTAAGTAAGAAAATCACATGACCCGAACCTATCGCCTTGATGATGGTCGCCAGACGCTTGTTCTGGCGGCGCATGCCGACCGCCTGCCCGTCGTCGCCTATTGGGGCGCGCGCCTGCCTGCGGATGAAGACCTTGCCACACTTGCCGCCGCTGGCGCGCTTGATGTGACAGGCGGGATGCTCGACGAGAACCCTGACCTGTCGATTTGCCCCGAGACCAGCCGCAGCTTTCCGGGTCAAACGGGCCTGATCGTGCAGGAGACAAATGGCACCCCCATCACCCCGCACTTCCGCTTTGAGAGCGAGAGTGTCGCGGGCGGGCTCGCGCTCACCTACCGCGACGCTGTCAATGGGCTATCGCTGATCGCCAGTTTTGCGGTTGATCCGCAAACCCAGATGATCACCTGCCAAACCACACTTGACGCAGACCGCCCTGTGCGCCTGCGCTGGCTCGCCGCCCCTGTGATGCCAGCGCCACAGCTTTCCGACGAGATGATCGACGTCTCTGGACGCTGGTGTGGCGAATTCCAATTGCAACGCACCCCGTGGTCTGCGGGTATCCGTCTGCGCGAGAACGTCACGGGGCGCACCGGCCACGAGCATTTCCCTGCGCTGATAGTGCCCTGCCGCGGTGCGACGAACACCATGGGCGAGGCCTATGCGTTTCATTATGGCTGGTCGGGCGGACACCGGATGGTGGCCGAAGAGCTCATCGACGGCCGCCGCCAGATCCAGTTCGGCCACAGCGCGGGCAGCGATCTCGCGCCTGCCACGCGGTTCGAGACAGCGCCGCTTTACATCACCTATTCCGACAGCGGCTTGAACGGCTGTGCGGTGTCGTTCCAACGCCATCTGCGCGACCGTGTTGTGACTTGGCCCAAACCGAACACCCCGCGCCCTGTGCATTACAATTGCTGGGAGGCGGTC
The DNA here is from genome assembly GCA_029252195.1 of Yoonia sp. GTDB lineage: Bacteria > Pseudomonadota > Alphaproteobacteria > Rhodobacterales > Rhodobacteraceae > Yoonia. The sequence goes on along the minus strand of JAQXBV010000071.1, from coordinate 9,456 downwards.
TATTTCGACCACAAACTGCCCGTCCTGAAAGACATCGCTGAGCACGCGGTAAAGCTGGGCGCAGAGCGATTTGTGCTCGACGACGGCTGGTTTGGCGTGCGCGATGACGACACCACGAGCCTTGCCGATTGGGTCATTGACGGGCGTAAATATCCCGACGGACTGACCCCGTTGATCGACCACATCACATCGCTTGGCATGACCTTTGGTCTGTGGTTCGAGCCCGAGATGATCAACACCGACAGCGACACTTACCGCGCGCATCCCGAGTGGGTCTTGGGTCCGCCCGATCAAATCCTTGGTCGTCAGCAAATGGTGCTGAACATGGCGCTGCCTGCGGTGCGCGATTACCTCTACGAGCGGATCGCGGCGATCCTTGCGGATAACGCCATCGACTACATCAAATGGGACCATAACCGCGTGTTGCCGATGCAGGATGCGGCCCAGACGCGCGGCACCTATGCGCTTCTTGCGCGACTGCGCAACGCCTTCCCGCTGGTGGAAATCGAAAGCTGCGCTTCGGGCGGCGGGCGCATTGATTTCGGGATCATGCAGCACACGCAACGGGTCTGGTTGTCCGATAGCAATGACGCCAAGGAACGTTTGCGCATCCAGCACGACGCGGCGCTTTTCCTGCCGCTCTCGGTCACAGGCTCACATGTCGGCCCGCGCCATTGCCACACCTCAGGCCGTGTCCTTGATATCAGTTTCCGCGCTTGGGTCGCAGCCCAGCGCCATTTGGGTTTCGAGATGGACCCGCGAGAGCTTGACGCCCACGAGACCGCCGTGCTGACCCATGTCACCGCATGGTGGAAGGCGAACCGCAACTGGATGCAAACGGCGGATATTTTGCGCCTTGAGAGCGCCGATCCCGCCGTGATCGCAGAACAGCAACTGGCGGCGGATAAATCCCGTTTTGTCGTCTTTGCAGGCAAGGCCGAGACCAGCGCGCAGATTGTGCCGCGCCCTTTGCGCCTCACGGGCCTCGACCAAGCGGCCATGTATCATATCGCGCTGATCAACCGCGACGAGGCTCACCACTTGTCACGCGGCACACCTGCTCTCAAATCTGGTGTGATGACGTTATCTGGGGCCTATCTCATGCGGCACGGCATCACCCTGCCATGGTCATTCCCAGAGCGGATGTGGGTGGTCGAGGGGGCAAAGCAATGACCCCGACCTTTCCTGACCTCGCGGGAAAATCCGTTTTCATCACGGGCGGCGGCAACGGTATCGGGGCGGTCCTGACGGATGCGTTCTTGGGGCAAGGGCCCAAGGTCGCCTTCATCGGCCGCTCTGACGCCAGCGCTTTTGTGCATCAAATGGGCGCGAAACACGGCAACGCCCCGCTGTTCATCCAAGGCGATATTACGGACACCGAGGGCCTGCGTGCCGCGATTGATCAAGCCGCTACGGCCCATGGTCCGGTGCAGGTTCTGGTCAATAACGCGGCCTTTGATATGCGCTATGACGCCACCGAAATCACCCCGCAAATCTGGGATGATATGACGGCGGTGAACCTCAAGGCCTATTTCTTTGCCTGCCAAAAGGTGGTGGAAGGGATGCCCGATGGCGGGGTCATCGTGAATTATTCCTCCATCAGCTACATGATCGGCTCGACTCGGCTGGTGCCCTACACCGCCTCGAACGCAGGGATCATGGGCATGACCCGCTCGCTCGCCCGCGAGTGGGGGCCGCGCGGGATCAGGATCAATGCACTTGCGCCGGGCTGGGTGATGACGGAGCGGCAAGAGCGCGAGTGGGCCACCCCCGAGGCGCTCCATGCGCATCTGGACACCCAGGCGCTCAAGACGATAATCAGGCCCGAAGATATGGTTGGTGGAACGCTCTTTCTTGCGTCCAGCGCCTCTGCCATGATGACAGGACAAGTGATCGCCATAGATGGCGGCGTGTCGATGTTGGGATAAGATATGCAAAAACCGGATTGGATCGCCTTCGATTGGGGCACAAGCAACATGCGCATTTGGGCGATGTCGGCCAGTGGCACGGTGCTTGGCGAGGCCCGCTCTGACAAAGGCATGGGCAGCCTTGCACCCGATCAGTTCGAGGCCGCATTGCGCGACGTCATCGGCGCGTGGGATCACGCGGGCGTGCCCATCATCGCTTGTGGCATGGTCGGCGCCAAGCAAGGCTGGATCGAGGCGCCCTATGCGGCCGTGCCCTGCCCCGCCACGCCCGAAGAGTTCAGCACACCCGACGCAGGCGATCTTGACGTGCATATCATTGCAGGCCTCAGCCAAGCCGACCCCGCCGATGTCATGCGCGGCGAAGAGACCCAAATTGCGGGCTTCCTTGCGCGCAATAAAAACTGGGACGGTGTAATCTGCCTGCCCGGAACCCATACAAAATGGGCGCATATCAGCGCCGATGAGGTCGTGAGTTTCCAGACTTTTATGACCGGCGATCTCTTTGCAGCGATTTCTGGCAATACGGTCCTCAAGCATTCCGTGAACAGCGAAGACTGGGATAACGACGCCTTTGACGGCGGTGTAGCTGACGCCATGGCCCGCCCCGAACGGCTCGCTGCGCGGCTATTTTCACTGCGGGCCGAGGGTCTCCTCAATGGCATGCAAAACGGCACGGCCAAGGCCCGCCTGTCGGGTTTGCTGATCGGTGCGGAACTGGCGGGTGCGAAACCCTACTGGCTTGGCCAGAAAATCGCGGTCATTGGCGCGGGGGGCCTCTCTGCCCTTTATGTGCGCGCCCTTGCCGCGCAATCGGCCCCCGCCACCCAAGTGAAAGGCGACGCCATTACCCTCGCGGGTCTGACCGCCGCCTACAAGCGCTTCAAAGGATAACAGCATGTCACATCTTCCCCTGATCGCCATTTTGCGCGGCGTCACCCCATCCGAGGCGGCCCCCATTGCCGCGGCCTTGATTGACGCGGGGATTACCCAGATCGAAGTCCCGCTCAACTCGCCCGACCCTTTTGCCAGCATCAAGGCAATGGCCGATGCCTATGGCGACGTCGCCCTGATCGGCGCGGGCACAGTTTTGTCCGTCGAGGATGTGGGCCGCGTGGCGCAAATGGGTGGCAAACTGATTGTCTCGCCCAACGTCGATCAAAGGGTCATCGTCGCCACCAAGACCGCAGGCATGGCCAGCTGGCCGGGCGTGATGACGCCCACTGAATGCTTTGCCGCGCTTAAGGCAGGGGCAGATGGTCTCAAGATTTTCCCCGCCTCTCTGATCGGTCCTGAAGGGATCAAAGCGATCCGTGCGGTCCTCCCCAAAGGGACGCTGGTCTATGCCGTGGGGGGGGCTGGTGCCGATAACTTTGGCGAGTGGATGGCGGCAAGTGCAGACGGCTTTGGCATCGGCTCGGCCCTCTACAAACCCGGCCTCTCGGTCGCAGAAGTCAAAGCTCGCGCCAATGATATGGTCGCGGCCTATCATGCAGCCAAGCCATGATCTTTGACGCCACCAAATGCACCCTTGGCGAAGGGCCACTTTGGCATCCCTTGCGCCGCCAACTTTTCTGGTTCGATATCCTTGGCAAGCGGCTGCACACCAAGGGCCAGCACTGGGATTTTGCCGACTATGTCTCTGCCGCTGGATGGGTCGATCACGACACGCTGATCATCGCCTCCGCCGTTGGGCTGCACCAGTTTGACATTGTAACAGGCGACCGCAACCTCCTTTGCGATCTGGAGGTGGACAATCCCATCACCCGCTCAAACGATGGCCGTGCAGATCCGCAAGGCGGCTTCTGGATTGGCACAATGGGGATCAATGCGGAAATGCGCGCAGGCGCGATCTACCGCTATTACAAAGGCGAGTTGCGGACGCTTTACAGCGATCTGCAAATCACAAACGCGATCTGCTTTGCGCCCTCAGGGGACACCGCCTATTTTACCGATACGAATACGCAAATGATCATGGCCGTGGCGCTTGACGTTGATGGCTGGCCCAAAGACGAGCCGAAGTTGCACATCGACCTGCGCGGCAACGACTTCAGCCCCGATGGTGCGGTCTGCGATGCGCAAGGCAACCTCTTTTCGGCACAATGGGGCGTGGGCCGCGTGGCTGTCTACGACCCCGAGGGCCAGTTTATCGAAGCCTTCGCAATCCCCGCCACCCAGTCCTCTTGCCCCGCATTCGGCGGCAAAGACCTGCAAACGCTTTACTGTACCTCTGCCGCAGTCGGCCGAGACGGAGACGACGACGGCAAAACCTTCGCCCTAGAAACCACCTACACCGGACAAACAGAGCATCAAGTGATCTTGGGCTAACCGCCCGCATCGCTTTTTCTCAACCACTCAAAAGGCTCTCCCATGAAACGCACCCTCGGCGTCTGTTACTATCCAGAACATTGGCCAGAGGCCGAATGGGCCACCGACGCGGCCGAAATGGCGGCCGCAGGCCTGACATGGGTGCGCATCGGCGAATTCGCATGGGCGCGGATGGAGGCCGAAGCGGGCGTCCTGACCTGGGACTGGCTCGACCGCGCGATTGAGACGCTGGGCCGCGCTGGCCTCAAGGTCGTGCTTGGCACGCCGACGGCAACCCCGCCGCGTTGGATGGTCGACAAGCACCCCGATATGTTGCCCGTCGATGCGCAGGGTAATCCGCGCAAATTCGGTTCGCGCAGGCATTATGACTTTAGCCATCTGCCCTACCGCGACGAATGCCGCCGCATCGCCACTCTGATGGCCGAGCGCTACGGCAAGAACCCGCATGTCGCCGCATGGCAGATCGACAATGAATACGATTGTCACGATACGACCTTGTCCTATTCCGAGGCCGCAAAGCGCGGCTTCAAAGACTGGCTTGCGCAGAAATACCAATCCACCGCCGCACTCAACCGCGCGTGGGGCAATGTGTTTTGGTCGATGGATTACGACACATTCGACCAAATCGAATTGCCAAACTTGACCGTGACGGAACCCAACCACCCGCATCAATTGGCCTTTCGACAGTATTCTTCGGATCAAGTCGTGGCGTTCAACAAAGTGCAAGCCGACGCCATTCGCGCCCATTCGGACGCGCCACTGATCCACAACTACATGGGCCGCATCACGACCTTTGATCATTGGAAGGTCGGCGCGGATCTCGATATCGCGTCTTGGGACAGCTATCCGATCGGATTCCTGTCGGACCGGATTGAGGGCACGCCCAAGGAAAAGCTCAAATTCCTGCGCCAAGGGCATCCCGACAATCAGGCCTTTCACCATGACCTGTATCGCGCCGTCGGTCGCGGCCGTATGTGGGTCATGGAACAGCAGCCCGGCCCCGTGAACTGGGCGCCCTACAACCCGGCGCCACTTCCTGGAATGGCACGCCTCTGGGCGTGGGAGGCCTTTGCGCATGGCGCCGAAACCGTCTGCTATTTCCGCTGGCGGCAAGCCCCTTTTGCGCAAGAGCAGATGCACGCGGGCCTCTTGCGCCCCGACCGCGCCCCCGCCCCCGCCTTGGCAGAGGCCCGCCAAGTCGCTGATGAATTCGCTAGCTTACCAGACGTCGGCACGGCCAAAGCCCCCGTCGCTCTTGTGTTCGACTACGAGAGCGCATGGGCGTGGGATGTGCAGCCGCAGGGTGCGGATTTCGAGATGTTCCGCCTTGCTTTCGCCGCGTATCGCGCCCTGCGCCGTGCGGGGCTGAATATTGATATTCTGCCGCCCGATGTCAGCGATCTCTCCGCTTACAAGCTTGTGCTCGCGCCGGGGATCATGACGCTGTCTGATCCCTTCCGCAAAGCCTTGGAGGCTTTCGAAGGCATCGCCCTGATCGGCCCGCGCAGCGACACGAAAACCCGCGAACTTGCGATTCCCGATATGCTTGGCCCGCACCTGCCCAACGTCGACGTGACCGTCAGCCTGACCGAAAGCCTGCCGCCAAATGCGAAGGTCAAGCTGCAAGGCGGTGGGCGCTTCCTGCATTGGTTCGAACACCTGACAGGCACCGCTCAGGTCCATCTTTCGACGAAAGATGGTCAGCCCGCGATTATGGGCGAAGATAACATCCGCTACCTTGCAGGCTGGCCCGACGACGCGACGTTTGATGCGATTATCGGCGGGCTGTGCGATACGCTCGACATCACGACTTATAGCCTGCCTGACGGCTTGCGTATCCGCGACACCGACACGCATCGGCTTGTCTTCAACTATGCGCCCAAGGCGCAGCGCTGGGGTGATACAATCATCCCAGCGGCAGGCGTCTATTGGGAGGCCCTATGACCCTTTTTGGGACGACCGCCGACGGGGGCGATGTAGAGCGGATCACGCTTGAAGCTGGCGACCTGAAAGTCGCAGTCCTTACGCTGGGTGCGGCCCTGCATGACGTGCGGCTTGCAGGGGTCAATTATAACCTCACGCGCGGGACGGACGACGTTTTGGCCTATGCGGCCGATTGGCGCTATCATGGCACCATCATCGGGCCCATCGCCAACCGGATCAGCACCGCGCAGGTCAAAATCGAAGGCATGATGCACGAATTGGAGCGCAACCAAGACGGGCGCATCCATCTCCATTCAGGCAAGGACGCGACGCATTTTCAGGTCTGGTCTGTCGTTGAGCAAACCGCCTCTCGGGCAACCCTTGAAGTCACACTCGGCGACGGCCTCTGCGGTCTTCCAGGCACGCGGGTGATCCGCGCGACTTACGCGGTGACAGCACCTGCAACGCTCACCTTGACCCTGTCTGGGACCAGCGATGCCGACACCATGATGAACCTCGCGCAGCACGGCTATTGGAACATGGACGGCACGGATGACTGGACAGGCCACCGCTTACAAATCGCGGCCGACCATTACCTGCCAACCGACGCGGACGTCTGCCCGACAGGCGAAATCGCAGAAGTCGCCGACACGCTGATGGATCTGCGCGATGGCCCCGTCATCACGCGCGGTACACATGTCTTCGATCACAACTTCTGCACCGCCACGACCAAACAACCCCTCCGCGATGTGGTCTGGCTGACGGGTGAAAGCGGCGTGAAAATGACCATGGCGACCACCGAACCCGGTATCCAGATTTTCGACGGACGCTCGGCGCCTGCCAATTACGGCGCCTTGGCGATTGAGGCTCAAAGCTGGCCCGATGCGCCCAACCACCGCAATTTCCCGTCGATCAGGCTGAAAGCGGGCGAGCATTACGCGCAAACAACAGCTTGGCGGTTCGAGGCCTAGCCGCCACAATCGGTGGCTTTATCCAAGCACGACGGGCTGTTATTTGCGTCAATGACGTAGGATGGGTTTTAACCCATCTCGCCGCCCGCGTGTTATCCGCGCAAAAAGTCAGGTCAAATCAGCCCGCTTTTCACTTTGTTGGACGTGAAGTGCCGAAAAGCGGAGATCTGACCAAGAATCGGTTTGACACCCCTGCCCGCTTTGCGTAATCGGAGCCACGTTGGCGCGGTAGCTCAGTTGGTTAGAGCGATCGACTCATAATCGATAGGTCGGGAGTTCAAGTCTCCCCCACGCCACCAACCTCCTCCCCTTGTTTTTAAGTAAAATCCATACTAAAAAGGGGTATGGCAAAGCATTTGACACAACCGTTGACACAACACATGACACAACACACTGGCTGTTGTTATGGTCAATGATAGCCAAAAACTAGGTTGGGCAGACTACTCAGCGCCACGAGTCGTCCTCGTAAAGGGCAAGTACTCTATTGAAGTGAGCATCCCACGGGCCATTCGGCATCTATTTGGCCGTGGCAAAGGTGGGTCAACCAACCTGCGAAGAGCCACAGGCACTACTGATCTTGCTATAGCAGAGAAAAAAAAGATGCTGCTTGGACAAGAGATCTACAAGGTAATGGATCAAAAACAGATTGAAGTTCAGCAAGTGGGCCTCAACAAGATGACTGACTTTGCAATCCATACGCTCATGGAACTTGCCAAGGCTTTCAATTACCACCGTGGCAACATCCCCGTACTAGATCCCAAAACCGATTATTTGTCGCTTCAAAAGATGAAGGCTACACTGGATAGCTACACGCAGTTTGCTGAAGATCAAGATAATGTGACAGAACGCACAGATGCTGCCCTGCAGATTGTTATGGATACAATTGGCTATGACGCTAAAACGGATGATCCTAAAATACCAAATGGAATCCTTACGGCATTTATGAGCATTGGTTTACCAGTGGAGCTTACGCTCTCAGAATACCAAGAGAAGTGGCTCTTAGACGAAGAGCTACATCGTATGGTGCTTGAGGCTCTAAATGCCCCCTCAGGCTCAGCACTAACCGCACATCAAGAAGGTCTATTAGACTTGTACAATACAGAAGTTGTGCATTCGTTCTTCGAGGACCTGTTAACGACTGCAGCAAAGGAACAAGGTTTTCCGTCACCTGTATTTCAGAAAGTACAGCGTCAGAAAGTGGTGGAATTAGATGGAGACATTTTCACGGAAATAAACTTTATCGCCTTGCAAGCATTACTGGAAAAGGAGCTAGGTGATGAGCCGCTTCTTCAGCCGCAACAAGCTGAACGTAACAGACAGGTAAAACAGATAGAAGAGCTTCGGATTTCAGATGTACGGGATTCATACTTCGCCCAAGTCGAAAAAGAGTATGATAAACCGAATACCAAAAACAAAATGTATCGTGGTGTTAATTTGTTCTTGAAGCTTGTTGGTGACTACAGGCTTAGCGAATTGACTTCTGTCCAAGCATACACCTTTATTGAGGAACAATTGGAGGTTCAGCCAAACCTTTCACAGCGCACCATCGTTGACAGAAACTGGCAGGTTTCGAGTTTACTGACCTATTGTGTTCAGAAAGGTTATATTAAGCAAAATCCTTTTCGAGAAATAAACTTCAAACGCAAGGGAAAGCAACGCCACCATTGGCAAGGGTTTACCCCGTTGGAGCTAGACCGCATATTTACCTACGATTGGGAACCGCAAGAGCGTCTACTGCTGTGCATCAAGGCGACAACAGGATTAAGGCTATCAGAGGTTGGCTGTCTAACATGGGAGTGTTTCAATGTTGATGATGATGGCATTCGGACGTTTACAGTGCTGAAGGCAAAGAACATCGGGTCAAAACGGATCGTACCTCTACACCCAACTCTGGTTCTTCCACCCCAAGGAGAAGGTCGCTTGTTTGACTACCCCATAGACGGGAACGGACTTTGTAGTACAAGCGCAGGAGCAGCTATCAACCCAATCTTGGCCAAACTCATTCCTGATCCATTAAAGTCTGCGCACTCGTTCCGTAGAACACTGAAAAACATGTTTCGTGATGCGGGAATTTCTAAAGAAATCAACGACATTTACACGGGACACGGTCAAGGTGACGTCGCAAGCACCTCTTACGGCGGGGCTAGTATCAAAACACGATATGAAGCGATTTCTCGCTTAAAGTTCCCCTGGTTAAAGCAATTCTGAAGCACACAACGCCAACGATATCGGCTAGGCTTAAATCATAATGATAGCAGGAAAATTCAGTCACTATGTTAACTTAATAACATATTGTAATTAAACAGTTA
>JAQXBV010000070.1 GCA_029252195.1 Yoonia sp. | reverse complement strand
AAGCGCCACAGCAGCCTTAAACTGGTCTGAAAAGTTCCGTCGTTTTGTCATTCTCGTATCCATTCGTTCGGGTTGGATACATCTTAGCACGCTGTCCGAATTTGCCGGAACACTTCAGTAAGGCTTAAACTAAAGCCGCCCACAAATCATAATCCCCAGCTTCCTCAACCTCAACCTTCACCACATCCCCAACGCTTAGGCCCTCCGTTCCCTCGTCAATAAACAAGTTCCCGTCGATCTCTGGCGCATCGGCCCATGTCCGACACGTCGCGATGCCGTCTTCGTCGATGTCGTCTACGATGACTTCTAGGATTTTGCCGACTTTGGCTTGGAGTTTGGCTTCGGATATCGCTTGGGCTTTTTCCATGAAGCGGTCCCAGCGGTCTTGTTTGACTTCGGCGGAGACGTGGTCGGGCAGGGCGTTGCTGCGTGCGCCTGCGACGTTTTCGTATTGGAAGCAGCCGACGCGGTCGAGTTGGGCCTCGTCGAGCCAGTCGAGCAGGTGTTGGAATTCTTCTTCGGTTTCACCGGGGTAGCCGACGATGAAGGTCGAGCGCAGGGTGATGTCGGGGCAGATTTCGCGCCATGCCCGAATTTCGTCGAGCGTTTTGGCCCCTGCGGCGGGCCGTGCCATGCGTTTCAGGACATCGGGGTGGCTGTGTTGGAACGGGATGTCGAGGTAGGGCAGGATGCCATTACTTTGGTCTGCCATGAGCGGGATCAGGTCGCGCACGTGCGGGTAAGGGTAGACGTAGTGCAGGCGCACCCATGCCCCGAGTTTACCCAACTCGCGCGTCAGGTCGAGAATGTGGGAGCGGACTTGCCCGTCTTTCCAGGCGGTCTCGTCATATTTGCGGTCGAGCCCGTAGGCGGAGGTGTCTTGGGAAATGACGAGCAGTTCTTTGACCCCTGCGGCGACCAGTTTTTCGGCCTCGCGCAGCACGGCGTTGGCGGGGCGGGAGGCCAGCTTTCCGCGCATGTCTGGGATGATGCAGAATTTGCACTTGTGGTTACAGCCCTCTGAAATCTTAATGTAGCTGTACTGGCGCGGTGTGAGCGTTACCCCCGTGGCGGGCAGCAAGTCGATAAACGGGTCCGGCGAGGGTGGTACCGCTTTGTGAACGGCGTCCAAAACTTGTTCATACTGATGCGGGCCTGTGACGGCGAGGATATTTGGGTGATGCTCGCGGATATAGTCGGGCTCGGCGCCCAAGCAGCCCGTGACGATCACCTTGCCGTTTTCCTTGAGCGCCTCGCCGATGGCGTCGAGAGATTCGGCTTTGGCGGAATCAAGAAAGCCGCAGGTATTGACGATGACCGCTTCCGCGCCCGCATAATCGGGCGAGATGGCATAGCCCTCGGCGCGAAGGCGGGTGAGGATGCGTTCGCTGTCAACCAGCGCTTTGGGGCAACCAAGGGATACCATGCCGATGGTCGGCTGGCCGTCACGCTTGGGCTCTGAAAAGCGGGCTTGCGGGGCGAGGTCGGGGCGCAGGTAAGGCGGATTTTGTGTCATGGGATTGGCTATATGTCAAACGCGCGGGTTGGGGAAGATGGCAAAGGGGGGAGGCACCGACGAAAGTATTTAGAGGCCAAAAGAAGGCGCTCGTATTTTCAGGAGAGTGTTTGTGGCTGGGTTGCCGGACGCAAATACGAAACTTTGATATGTTTTGAAGGCGATCTGGTTCACGCTTCGTTAGGCGCTTTGTGCAAGTTTGGCTTTTAGCTGCGCAACTTTGCGGACGCCGATGACATTGCCGACCCTCGTGTAGATACGTTCTGCTCGGGTGAGGCGGGCGGTGATTGTGTTCATGTGGGCGGCTGCTTTTGCGACAAGCGTCGTTTGATAAGCAAGGTTTGCGCGGGCAAGGAAGAAGAAGGCTACATCGGTCGCGTTGCGCCCCGCTGCGATGAGGGTGACGCCACGTTTGATCGCTGTGCGCGCTTTATCGAAGTCGCCGCTTTCGATGTGGAATTGTGCGTGTAGGAGTTCGGCTTGGGCGCTGTCGCGCCCAATGTTAAACTGTTGGCAGAACCAGGAGTTGATTTCGGCGCCCTTGATCTTGTCTTGCGGGGTGACGGCTGTGCTAAACTCGAGGCAAGCGAGGATGTTGAACAGGCTGGCCTGAACAAGGTCAGGGTCGTTGGTCGCGATGGCCAAGGCGCTCGCAAGTTGAAAGTCGGCAAGGCCGGCGCTATCGGTTGCGGCTCTGCGGCGCATTGCGTCGCGTGTGTTGAGCGCGCGGCAAAGTCCAGCGATATCTATCCCCCGGCTGAGGTAATTGGCAGCGATCACGTCGAGTTGTTGGCACTGAACCTCGGCGCTCACGTCATCTTGGAACGCGTACGAGACCCGAATACGCGGCGCAAAAATTTGTGCGATGGCCCCGTTCATGCGCCCGCTTTCGACAAAGTCCATCGCCTGATCGCGCATATCGAGCGCAAGATCGCGGTCCGCTCGGTAGGCGAAACGCGCAACCTCTGCGTAGGATGCGGCATTGAGAAAAGGATCACGAGTTAAGGCAAGGGCCGCTTGTTGGTGTTTGAGTGCGATGTCGATCTGCCCTTGAGCAAAGGCGACTTTAGCGCGCATGCTTGAAAACAGCCAAGGGAGGTGGATTGGTAATGGCGGTTTGATCCAGAATGCGAGGGCGTCGCTGCTTCCGCGCAGGTGATTGAGCCGCGTCGAAAAATCAGCCTCCTCGTCAAGGATGCAGAGCGCTGGATCAAATGCATAGGTGGTGGCGGATCCGCGTTTACGCTTCAATATTATCAGGCCAATCGCCTTCATTTGTCTGCGAAAATTGTCGATTTCGACCCCGACGGTGCGCGGCGTTTTGTGGCCTTTACGACCCTGCGAGAAGAGCGCCTGTTGGTAGAGGTGGTCGAACGTCAAGTGCGGCCCGCCCATTTGCTGCTGGCAGGCCAACGCGCACAGGAGCACCCCCCATTTACGGACCTTCACTTCATTCAGAATGATCCTGTCTCGGGACAAAATGATCCCGTCATCTTTGAGCGAAAGTACGATCTGCATGTCATCCGGTTCTTATGTCAATTTGTGTATTTTCAATTTGCGAATATGAGGCGGGAAGCGCAAGGTATTGTTTGCGCTCCCAAGTGTCACAGGTGTGCAGGGGCCGTAGTTAATTATCGGCCAAAGCCCTCGCACTTAACTACGACAAGTTAGCTTGTGTATTTGGGTTAACTTTAAGGACCGAGGAGGTTGTTTTTAACTCCTCGTGGTGCGCCACTTGCTGTGAGTGGTCGGTGGCGCATTACCCTTTTCTTTTATCTTTCGAACAGACTTCATTTGTGAGCTATGCCTTCGGAGTTGTCCGCTTCCGCGAATACATTTTCCCAGACAGACGTCATGGTGAAGGGAGAATGCGTCAAGACGCATCCTATGTTGTTTTAGCCCATAGCAATGAGTTCGGAGACTTGCATCGTCGCATTCTCTATCTCAAGGAACGGGCATTTACCGGCGATTGCGCGAGCTTCATCAAGGTCGGACGCGTTGAGAATAGAGTAACCCATCATCGGCGTACCGATCTGATCCGCCCCCAGTACAATCGTGTTTTTGAGGGGCTGTTGGCTGACGACCATGTCCAACTCACGCATCCATTCGATGTATCGTGCCCGATGTGCCTTGCCCTCTTCGGGCGTCGCAGGTTGGCTGCCGCCATGATAGGTCAGGATGAACTGTGGCATATGAAATCTCCCCTGTTGACCGAACAAAGTCTAGGATATCTGCTCAAAGGAAGCCATAAATAAAGGCCACCCACAGATGTGGATGGCCCAAATTTCGTAGGATGGGTTTTAACCCATCGCCCTTAACGGCGGCGATCGCGCCGCGATGACATGGGCTGGAACGCGACTCCGACGTGCGCTTCGCAGTAGGGTTTGCCCGTTTGCACGTTCAATCCGCAGAACCAGAAATCATCCGTTGCAGGATCGCCAACAGGCCATTTGCATGTCTTTTCGGTCAATTCCATCAGCGTCAAACGCTTTGCTGTTTTTTCGACTTCGGACACTTTCGCCAGTGCTTCTGGCGAAATCTCGTTCGCAGAAGGTTGCGGTGGCAAAGGCTGGCCTGCAGGAATAATCGCACGGCGCGCAGCAGAGATCGGGATTCCGTTCTCGTCGAGTTCCAAGACCTCTTCCTCGTCATCGTCTTTCTTGGCCTTCGCCGAAGGCGCAGCCGTTGTTCCTGTCGTCTTCGGCTTTGGCGGCGCTTTTGGCGCGGCGGCGGCAGCAGCAGGTGCCTTCGGCGCTGGTTTCTCTTTCACGGCAGCTTTTGCCGGGGCTGCAGTTCCGGCTGACCCTGCCCGATTGGACAGGCCCAAGCGGTGAACTTTACCGATCACAGCATTGCGGGTCACACCGCCCAATTCCTTGGCGATCTGGCTGGCCGATTGGCCCTCTCCCCACATCTTTTTAAGCGTCTCGACGCGCTCATCTGTCCAGGACATCCATATTCCTTTGATTTTCGGGCTGGATGTGACGCGCACATCGGGCCTTGCCTATTTGTTCAATCACCTATTGTAAGCATTGTAAGGCCGGATGTGAAGCGCATCTGCTGAATTGAGACGAGGTGAGGCGATGAATCAACAAATTGGACAGAAACAGGCCGATATGGGCGTGCGCCGATTTGGCCGTGTCAACTGGCTGGGCACATGGACGCTGATGCGCCGTGAGGTCAAGCGGTTCATGAATGTCTGGTCGCAAACGGTTATGGCCCCGCTGATCAACGCGGGCCTGTTCTTGATGATTTTTACCATCGCGATCGGCCCGCAGCGCGGCGATGTGATGGGCGTGCCGTTTATGACATTCCTCGCTCCCGGTATTTTGACGATGACCGTGATCCAGAACGCTTTTGCCAATACATCGTCCAGCCTCGCCTCGGCGAAGGTGCAGGGTAATATCGTGGATACATTGATGCCGCCACTTTCGGCCGCTGAACTTGTCACGGGCTATATCTGCGGCGCTGTTGCACGTGGTGCCTTGGTCGCCGTGGTGATTGCACTGGGCTGCTGGATCTTCCTGGGTGTCGGTATGATCAATCCGTTCTGGGTGATCCTCTTTGTGCTGCTCGGGTCGATCCTGATGGGGGGGCTTGGCCTGATTGCAGGCATCTTTGCCAATAAATTCGACCAGCTTTCCGCGATCTCGAACTTCCTTGTGACCCCGCTCGCGTTCCTGTCGGGCACATTCTATTCCATCGACGCGCTGCCAAGCTGGCTGCGCGCTATGTCTCACGCCAACCCGTTTTTCTATATTATCGACGGTGTGCGTTGGGGGATGATCGGGGTGTCTGACAGCAGCCCGTGGATTGGGCTTTGTGTTGTGGGGGCCGCCTGCGCGGTTGTCGTTGGCATCTGCTGGCGGTGGATGAATACGGGGTATCGTTTGAAGGCATAAGTTTGCGTCTTTTCAAATCCGCGACTTTCCACTACGTCATCACCCATGATGATCTGTGCCACATATGTGATCCGACGCCGACGCTAATCCCGTCGCCTGATCACGCACGTCCATTATTTTCCGAAAAATCGTTGACATGACGCCCCGCCATTGGCACCAATCGGGCTTCTTTTATCCAGCAAAGGCTGATTTCGCTATGATCCCATCCGTTCTGCCGACTTATTCGCGTGCGCCGCTCACCTTTGTAAAGGGAGAAGGCTCTTGGCTCACCGAGGCAGATGGCCGACGTTTCTTGGATTTGGGCGCTGGGATCGCGGTGAATTCACTTGGCCACGCCGCACCTGAACTTGTGGCTGTTTTGACCGAGCAGGCCAATACGCTGTGGCATGTTTCCAACCTCTACAACATCCCTGCGCAGCAAAAGCTGGCGGATGCGTTGGTGGATAAAACTTTTGCGGATACGGCATTTTTCACCAATTCCGGGACCGAAGCCTGCGAGTTGGCCGTCAAAATGGCGCGCAAATACTGGTATGATAAGGGCGATACCGCGCGCACCGATATCATCACCTTCTCGGGCTCGTTTCATGGGCGCTCTAGCGCGGGTATTGCCGCCGCTGGCTCTCAGAAGATGACCAAAGGGTTCGGCCCGCTCCTTCCCGGCTTTATCCACTTGGAATTTGGCGATCACGCAGCGCTGACCGAAGCGGCGAAATCGCCAACCGTTGCGGGCATCTTGGTCGAACCTGTGCAGGGCGAAGGCGGTATTCGCCCCATGCCAGACGTCTGCCTGAAGGGCCTGCGGGATCTGTGCGACGAGCATGGCATCCTGATGATGCTCGACGAGGTGCAATGTGGCATGGGCCGCACTGGTAAGCTCTTCGCGCATGAATGGGCAGGGGTCACGCCTGACATTATGATGGTCGCAAAAGGCATCGGCGGGGGCTTCCCTCTTGGTGCCGTGCTGGCTACCGAAAATGCGGCCTCCGGTATGGTTGCGGGCACCCATGGGTCTACTTATGGCGGCAATCCATTGGCTTGTGCCGTGGGGGGGAAGGTGATGGAGATCATCGCCGACGACGCGTTTCTGGCTGAGGTGAACCGTAAAGGTGGGATCATGCGCCAGAAGCTTGAAGGCTTGGTCGCCTCCTATCCGGATGTGTTTGAAAGTGTGCGCGGTACAGGGCTCATGTTGGGTCTCAAGTGTAAAGCGACGAACACCGATATTGTGAAGGCAGGATATGCCCAAGGCGTTCTCACGGTGCCTGCCGCCGACAATGTCATCCGCCTGCTGCCACCGCTTAATATCAGCGATGATGATATACGCATGGTCGTCACCCTATTGGATAAAGCGGCCAAGAGCCTTTCTTCCGAGTAAAATATGCAGGGGGCGGCCCATTGGGCCGGGGGCAAAGCCCCATTTCCTTCCGCCAAAAGCGAAAAGACTTATGACACATTTTCTTGATATCCATACGACACCGCAATCAGATTTGCGCAACATCATCACGAACGCGCGCAGCATGAAAGACGCCCGCCGTGGTCTTTCCAAAGGCACACTTGACGCCGATCAACCCCTCGCGGGGCAAATGGTTGCTCTGATATTTGAAAAGCCGTCGACGCGGACGCGCGTGAGCTTTGACGTGGGCGTGCGCCAAATGGGCGGGCAAACGATGGTGCTTTCTGGGGCTGATATGCAGCTCGGTCATGGCGAGACAATTGCCGATACGGCGCGTGTTTTGTCACGCTACGTTGATTTGATCATGATCCGGACCTTTGAAGAGCAGACGCTGTTGGACATGGCCGAATACGCAACGGTACCTGTGATAAACGGTTTGACCAACCGCACCCACCCTTGCCAAATCATGGCTGATATCATGACTTTTGAAGAACATAACGGCCCGATAAGAGGCAAGAAAGTTGTCTGGTCAGGGGATGGCAACAACGTCTTTGCGAGTTTTGCGCATGCGGCCAAGCAGTTTGATTTCGAGCTGGTCTTCACGGGACCGGAAACGCTCGATCCGGAGCGCGCTTTGGATGGCCTCTATACAACCGTGCGTAATCCTAACGAGGCTGTTGCCGGCGCGGATCTGGTCGTGACTGATACATGGGTGTCGATGCACGATCCACAATCCGCACGCGAGCGGCGCCACAATCAATTGCGCGGCTATCAGGTCAACGATGCACTTATGGAGAAGGCAAAGCCAGATGCTCTTTTCATGCATTGTCTGCCTGCGCACCGCGACGATGAGGCCACTTCATCGGTTATGGACGGTCCGCATTCGGTTATTTTTGACGAGGCCGAAAACAGACTGCACGTTCAAAAGGCGATCATGCGGCATTGTCTCGGTGTGTAACTCCATTTTTCGCCGAAAAATGGTCGCCCCCCTCGGGAGTCCGAGAAAACACGCATTGCTTAACCCTGCCGCAGATTGGGTCTGCCGCAGGGTTATTTTTATCCAAAAGCACCGTGTAAAATCAAGAAAATGACGCCCGACATAAACGCTGCAGCGGGAACGGTAACGACCCATGCCGCGATAATCGTCATGAAGTGGGAGCGGCGGACCAGTTTACGCCGGCGCCGTTCTTCTGGTGCGATGCGTTCCGCTTCGGCGCGAGTAGCATTTGAGAGACGAGCGCGACGCTCTTCATGATATTCGCGGAAAAAGCCAACACCAAACACGCCGCCAATGGCGATATGCGTCGAAGATACAGGCAGCCCCAACCAACTTGCGACGATCACTGTGATCGCGGCAGAAAGGGCTACGCAATATGCGCGCATCGGGTTCAGTTTGGTGATTTGATTGCCAACCATCCGGATGAGTTTTGGCCCAAAGAGCACAAGTCCAAACGACAGCCCAAGAGCGCCAATGACCATCACCCAGACTGGGATTTCCACCTTTCCGGCGAACTCCCCGAACTGTTCAGCATGCACGATCGCGGCCAATGGTCCAACGGCATTGGCTACATCGTTTGCCCCATGTGCGAAGGACAAAAGCGCTGCCGAAATAACCAATGGTACAGTGAACAGCACCTTGAGAGACCGATTGCGGTTTTCAAGGCCCTCAGACTGACGTTTCACCACGGGGACCGCGCCGAAATAGGTGACTATCCCCACGCCAACTCCGGTCAAAACCGCTGTTGTGCCGCTGATATCGATGACCTTTTTGAGCCCCTTCATCGCGAGATAGGTCGCAAAAACGCCGGCCATAATCGCGATCAGGACAGGCACCCATTTGCGGGCCGCTGCAATCTTGTCCTCTTGGTAGATGATATAAGATTTGATAAACCACAAAAACAGGGCCGCAATTGTTCCGCCGAGCACCGGTGAAATCACCCAGCTTGCGGCGATTGTTCCCATCGTCGGCCAATTCACGGCTGCAAAACCTGCAGCAGCGATCCCAGACCCCATGACGCCGCCAACGACAGCGTGTGTGGTTGAGACAGGCGCGCCAAGCCACGTGGCCAAATTGACCCAAAGCGCCGAGGATATCAGCGCAGCCATCATCGCCCAGATAAAGACGTCGTGGCCTGATACGCTTTCGGGGTTGATGATTCCCTTCGAAATGGTTGAAACGACATCGCCGCCCGCAAGGAGCGCTCCCGCAGTTTCACACAAGGCCGCGATCAGAATGGCGCCGCCCATCGTCAGGGCATTGGCGCCTACTGCCGGGCCCATGTTGTTGGCCACATCGTTCGCACCAATATTGACGGCCATGTACGCCCCGACAGCCGCGGCGGCGATCACGACGTAAGATGTTGAAGTTCCAGCAAAAAGTATGGATGCTGCGAGGCCTGCAAGTAAGATGAATACCAAGGCAATGCCCAAACCAACCAAGGGTTTGGCCACATAGAGCGTCGCGGATTCAAATGACGCAATCCGCCCCAGATCCCGATCAAGCGTTTTCCAGTTGTGGTCTGAGCTGTTCGTCGACATGTGCCGCCCCTTATGGATGTATCGTTTCCACGCGAGGGGTAACGGCCACGGCGATGTTTTTCAACGCTGAGTTGCCCTGAGTGCCTAGAACTTCGCCAAAAGTGACTTTAGTTGTGCATTATCCACCAGTTCAGCAGCCTTCGCAGGAGTGACCCAAATCCGGTCTCTGCGGTTCGCCTCCGGAAAGTCATTGGCCACATCCGCGACCTTCAACTTGTAGACCAATGTTTCGCAGGGTTCGGATCGCCCGTTGCTGTAGGTTTTACGCCCGTAGAAAGATCCCAAAGATGATTGACCGACTTTTGACGCCTTAACGCCGCCTTCTTCCCACGCTTCCTGCGCGGCGGCTTCGGCGGCTGTCATACCATCAATCGGCCAGCCTTTCGGCAAGATCCAGCGCCCAGACGACGAGCTGACCAAGAGGACCACTTTGCCGTCGTCCGTGCGACGATGGCAAAGCGCCGCCAATTGCAGCGCAGGGGGCCGCTGAAAAAAGGGGCGCAAAACGCCTGTCCAGAAGGAGCGGAGAAAAGAAATCATCATAACCTGCTAATAGTCTTTTATTATTGAGATTTCACTAACATATATGTTCGATTCATGCAACTCGACAGCTTAAAGGCCTTAAGTGCCACGCGGCTTTGCGCGCAGGGTCGGGTCCGCTTGTGTCGGGTCTTCGGGCCAAGGGTGGCGCGGATAGCGGCCGCGCATATCCCGCCGCACATCCGCGTAGGAGGTTGCCCAGAAACCGACGATATCTTGTGTCACCTGCACAGGCTTTTGTCCCGGAGAGAGCAAGGTGACCCGCAGGGGAGTCCCGCCAACCATCGGATGTGTGGTTTGTCCAAACATCTCTTGCAGGCGCAGGGTGATCGCGGGGGCCTCGCCGTCGTAATCAATCGGGATTTTCCGGTCTAATGGCGTCGTGAAATGAGGGGGGGCGATACGGTCGAGCCTTTTGGTCTGCTCCCAATCAAGCATGGCGCGCAGGGCAGGTAGTAGATCAAAGCCTTTCCAATCGGCCGCGGTTTTGACGCCTCCCAAGTGGGGTAGGAGCCAGTCTTCGAGGGTGTCGAGCAAGGTGGTGTCGTCCATGGCGGGCAGCTCACCCGCTAGGGCGACCCTTGCGCGAAACCTGTTGGCGGCGGGCGATGGTTTCAGTCCGAGTTGCCGCACGCCGTCGATCATGGCGACGGCGATGGCCTCGGCGGGGGCGTCTGTCCAGTTGCGGTCATCAAGAATGAGTGCGCCGAATTGTTCTTGGCGGCGTGTCAGCACACGGTTGTCGCGTTTCGACCATGTGCAGACATCGACCCATGTGATCTGGTCTGCAAAGATGGCCCGCAGCTCGGCGTCAGTCATGGCAACCGCCTGTCTTATCTTGGCCTCGCGGGTGTCGCCGTCGAGGTCTGTTGCCACGATCAGCCGCTGCCCTGCGAGTGGGTCGCCCGCGTCCATGATCGCGCCCTTGCCGCCAGAGAGGACGTATCGCGGGTCGTCACCTTTGCGGCGCAAACCGATCCGGTCGGGGTAGGCGAGGGCGGCCATCACGGAGAGGGGCATCGGGGATACATCTGGCAAGACCTTGGAAAGGGTCGATATTTCGGCTTTGATCTGGGCTGCAGCGGCGTGGTTGATTTGCCCCGCAACGTCATAGCGCCCTTTCAGCGCGGCAATACGCAGGGACAGGTCAACGGGTGCGCCGCGCAGCGGGTCGCGGGCGGCGAGCAGGGCCGCGAGGGGGGCGGATTGCTGGCCGGCGGTCAGCAGCATGTGGGCCAGACGCGGATGCGTTGGTAGGGCCGCCATCGCGCGCCCATGCGCGGTAATGCGGGCGTGCGCGTCGAGTGCACCGAGCGATATGAGCAGGCGGCGTGCCTCGGCCAGCGTGCCTTCAGGCGGGGGCGTCAGGAACGCCAGATCGTCGCTGCCCCATTGCGCCAGCTCAAGAGCAAGTGGCGCGAGGTCAGCGGCCTCGATCTCCGCAGGCGGAAAGGCGGGCAATGCGCCGTCTTCGCCTTTGGTCCAGAGCTTGTAACAGGACCCTTCCGCGACGCGGCCCGCGCGGCCTGCGCGTTGTGCGGCCTCGGCGCGGCTGACCCGTTCGGTCACAAGGCGCGACATGCCAGAGGATGGGTCAAAGCGGGCGCGGCGGGCGCGGCCAGCATCAATGACCACGCGGATATCGGCGATGGTGAGCGAGGTCTCAGCGATCGAAGTTGAGAGCACGATTTTGCGGCCCTCTTTGACAGGGGCGATGGCTGCGCGTTGGGCGGCGAAGGGCAGGGCACCGTAAAGCGGGCGGATAGTGCAGTCTTGGGGGAGGCGGTTTCCGAGGGCGGCCTCGACCCTGCGGATTTCGCCTTCACCGGGGAGGAAGACGAGCACGCCGCCTGTGGTCTCGGAGGCGGCTTGAATGATGAGGTCGGCGGTTGCGGCCTCTAAACGCATGGCCTTGGCAAGCGCCTTGGGGAGGAAGTGGGTCGTGACAGGAAAAGCGCGACCTTCTGACGTAAGGATCGGCGCACCGTCGAGCAGGGTTGCGACGGGGGCTGCGTCCAGCGTGGCGGACATGACGAGGAGCACGAGGTCGGGGCGCAGGGCGGCGCGTATCTCCCACGCGAGCGCTAGACCCAGATCAGCGTTCAAAGAGCGTTCATGAAACTCATCAAAGATGATTGCGCCGATGCCCGCCAGTTCGGGGTCCGATTGGATCATGCGGGTGAGGATGCCTTCGGTCACAACCTCAACCTTAGTGGCTGCGCTCACAGCAGTTTCGCCGCGCATGCGGTAGCCGATGGTTTGACCGACAGGTTCGCCTAAGGTCTCAGACAGGCGTTCAGCAGCGGCGCGGGTGGCGAGGCGGCGGGGTTCAAGCATGATGATGCGGCCAGTGGTCAGCTTGGCATCTAGCAGAGCGAGCGGGACGCGGGTGGTTTTGCCCGCCCCCGGCGGGGCTTGCAAGACGGCGCGGCCATAGCTGCGCAGGGCGGCGATCAGATCGGGCAGGATGGGATCAATGGGCAGCGCTGTCATGGGGGTACGTGTCGGGCCAAAGGGGGTGATGGGTCAAGACCCATCCTACGGGGGGTGCCATACTTGCTTGGATTTGAATGGGGTTTTGGTGGCGGTGAACTGGTTATTTGCCAACCGCTCCACGAATCAGCGCTTATGGAGCAGTTTTGCGTTCCGTTCATCGGACAGTGTCGTTTTCGCTGTGACTGTCCCAATGACAGATGCGAAATAACCTGCAAAACAAACTTGTAGCTTGGGATCGAAAGGTTTTCGTCAATGACCAAATCAAAGCTGCAAGTTCGCGCAACTGAAGAAATAACACCCCTCCAGCGAGGCCGTTGCCAAAATCGGTATTTGAAGGAAGCACTAGAACACGCGAGGCCACTCCTGAAAAAACACGACCTGAAGATCAATTCGCATTGGTTATTCAGGGTGGAGGGGGCTTGGTTCTTCAGCGCGTTCATCAGGGCGACCGCATCGCAACACGGATTTGAGTTCCGCGCGGAGATTTCGGTGACAGTAAAGCCTATGGCGTTTGATCCGATTTTTTGGCACGCATCTCCCTTATTAGACAATATCAACAAGCCCGTTTCATTTCGGTGTAACGCCGTGTTCATGCTTGAAGGTGAAACATTTCCCGTCAAGTATTCTCGCATCGGAGGGGCGAAGTCCGGAATACTTTGCGCCGTTGCTCTTGCAACAAACAGCCCAAGCCATCGAGGATGTCAAATGTGCCATCGGTGGTCGTACGTATTCGCAACTTTTCGAAGACAATGGCCACCCGAAGTTGCAGATCACCAACTATGTGACAGCTTTGATGTCAGATGGAAGGCAAGAGGATGCACTCAGATGTATCGAGGAAGAGCTCGCGTTATATGCTGATCCGGCTGTGAACGCCTTGTTAGAGTGGAGGGACTTAATAACCGATGGACGCCTTAAGGGAATTCTGGAACGTTTCTCCTAAACATGAGTTTCCTCCTCCAGATATCCCGCGCAACAACAAAAACCCGATAGCTTACGCAATCGGGCTCTCTAATCTTCAAAACAAACGAGGCTTAGACAGCAGCAGTTGCTTTCGCGATCTCTTTTTTCACTTTCAACGCGTCAGCGGAAAGTTCTGCATCTTTGGACTTTGCAAAGAAAGCGTCCAAACCACCGCGGTGGTCGACTGTGCGCAATGCAGCGTTAGAGATCTTGAACTTGAACGATCGGCCGAGCGATTCGGACATCAGTGTCACGTCCTGCAGGTTCGGCAAGAACCGACGGCGGGTACGGTTCTTGGCGTGGCTGACATTGTTGCCAGACATTGGGCCTTTTCCAGTCAATTCGCAACGGCGTGACATGTTGTAATCCTTGTCTTAACGGGCGCTTCGGTGGATCGGCCACTCACGCACCCTTTTAACGGGCTAGGACCCAGCAAAATGCGGGGTCATGAATTCGGTTAGCGCGAGATAGGAGGATTCCCGGTCCGCGTCAACCCGCATCTCAAACAGTTTCAGCAAATTCCAAGGCTGCGGGTGGCCTTATCTGGTTGCTACGCACAAGCGCAGAGGCCTGCAATGCAATTCGGACTGTCACCCGTTCAGCATGCGCTTTTTATATCAGGCCAGTTCTTTTTCGGCGCGATGCGCCCGTGCGCGTCACGATTGCACCTCTTGGACAACGTTCAATGGCCCCGCTTCAGGGGTTAAACGGGACTAAAACACGGTGTAAGGCCGCCTGAGTATCTTTTGATAAAATCCGAAAACCGAATCGTTATTAGTTAAAACAGCGCCGTCTTGCGCCAGAAAACTGATCGTGGCTGATTGCCATTGGCAAGAGCCCAGCAGAATTGGGTCGTCTGCCTATACCAGTATGGAAATTGTTCAATTTCAGCTTGGTTCATGATGATTGAGACCCGCATTTTACGCCCATGCATCGGCAAATCCCTGAGAGAACCAAGGCATCCGCATGTGCAAGGCCGTGACGAGGTTGATCTTTTCTCATACCTGCGAGATTGGTTCTTTTTTGGCGACAATCAACCTGTGCTACGTGCCTCCCAGCGCTGCAGCATGTCGATCATATAGTCGGGGTCATCCAAGCGCGCTTCGCGATGTTCTGCGATGATAGGCTCCGCGCGTGGCGGGTTTGCAAGCGCCATCCGTTGCACAATGCCCGATTTGTTCCTGCGCCGCAAAAGCGTTGTTGCTGGGTGCCCGCCAAAGCCGAGCCGCGCAAGCTGGATGCGGGGAAAAACCTCCATGATCATTTGCGCGTTCATCAAGTCCAAACGACGGAACGGGTCTGTCACGATGACCCCCTGTAGCCCCGGCCTTGCGAAGGTGGCCAAATTGCCGAGCGCCGCGTCAAACCCTGCCGCATCACTGCGAAACCTGCGGTCGAACGGCACGACGTCCGGGTGAATCGAGAACTGTGGCGAAACTGCCAACACATAATTGGCCCGCGCCGAACGGGCAAACCGAAACGCGCCGTAGCCCCCCATTGAAAACCCCATCATATGCACATTTTTATAATGCGGTCCCAAGGTTTTAAGCACGGCCTCCAGCCCATAGGTGTCGGGATTGATGAACCAGTCATTCTTACGCGTTGCAATGCAAAGCTGAGCAAAGCCGCGCGCCTTGTCTGAGGTACTTTGCTGTGCGGGGTTGAAGTCGGAGCGCCCTTTTTCGCGATAGCTAAACGTCACCAAGAGGTTCTCTGCGTCCCCTTCAAACAGTGTGGCCTTCAGATGTTCGCCACTAAAAACAAGGTCGCCGCTGTCATGCATCTTCAGCCCCACACATCACGTTTTTGAAACCACTTCCGCGGCTGCGGCTGCCGGCGTGATCCGCCCTGCGGCGACGTCCTGTTCGAGGGCCGACATCCGTGCGCGCAGGTCGGGGTCGGCGGCAATACGTGCCAAGAGTTGAAGCCGGACTTCTTCGGCGAACCAATAGCGGGCTTGCTCGGCACGGGTGCTTGCCCAAACGCTGCTTTCGCGCCGCCATATCATCAGCGCTTGTATCTCGTCCCAAGCCTTCTCTAATCCGATCGTTTCCAGTGCGGAAACAGTCATCGCCTTGGGGAAGCCATCGGGGTCTTGGCTCCGTTTACGCAAGAGCCTTAAGGCTCCCGCGTAATCCGCGCAGGTTCGCATCGCTTGCGGTTTCAGATCGCCATCGGCCTTATTCACAAGGATCATATCCGCGATTTCCATGATTCCCCGTTTCACGCCCTGCAATTCGTCCCCGCCCGCAGGGGCCAGCAGCAACAAGAACAGATCGGCCATTTGTGCCACGACGGTTTCGGACTGGCCAACGCCCACGGTCTCGATCAGCACGATATCATAGCCCGCGGCCTCGCAGAGCGCCACGGCCTCCCGTGTCCTCCGTGCCACGCCGCCGAGTTGCGTCTGGCTGGGCGAGGGGCGGATAAAGGCGTTCGGATCGCGGGCCAACCTGTCCATCCGCGTCTTGTCGCCCAAGATCGAGCCGCCCGAGCGCGCCGAAGACGGATCAACCGCCAGCACGGCAACACGTTTGCCCATGCCCGTCAGCATCATCCCGAAGCTTTCGATGAACGTGGATTTCCCCACACCGGGCGTACCAGACAACCCGATCCGCAGGGCCTGTCGCGCGGTGCCCAATGTATCAAGCAAGGCGAGCGCCTGCGTGCGGTGATCACTGCGCCCGCTTTCAACGAGCGTAATCGCGCGCGCCAGCGCCCGTCTGTCGCCGCCTGCCACCCTTGCCGCCAGATCTGCGATGTCGGTTTGTGTATTCATAGGAATGTTTTAGGGGTCGGTTTTCCCCAGCGCAATCGAAACGCGATAAGCTTTGTAAACTTCGTCAGCGGTGTTAGGGTTTTTTGCATCAGACGAGGGAAAAGTGTCATGAAAACACCTATACACCTGTGGATTGTCGGCGTGCTTTCGTTCCTCTGGAACAGCGGGAGCGCTTATGACTATCTGATGTCGCAGCTTGAAAACGGCGCCTATCTCGCCATGATGGCCGCACCACAACGCGCGTTTCTGGAGGATGCGCCCATGTGGTTTGAGGCCACTTGGGCCATTGGAGTCTGGTTTGCGGTGCTTGGGTCAATCCTGTTGTTCTTCCGCTCCCGACTGGCGCGGACTTGCTTTGGCTTTGCGTTTTTGGGTTTAGCGGCCGCGTCTGTCTACAGCTATGGGATCGCGCGCCCGTCATCATTTGAATTGTCGGGGACTGTCGCCCTTGGGGTCACTGCGGCCATCTTTGTGGTGCTGGTTTTGCAGTATTTCTACGCCCGCGTCATGACCCGTCGTGGTGTGCTGCGTTAGCGGCACATCTGCTCTGCGGTCGCGCTGAATTTTTTGTAGCGCAGCCAGAAGGCCTCGTCAGAGCGGTTGTTAGACTGACGGGTATCTTGCGCCTTTTGAGGTTCTTCAAAGAAGTCGGCGGCGCGCTTTTGGTCGGATCCGCTGAGCGTCCGGTTGGCGGCTTGTTGCACACAAGAGCACAGGCTGGAGGACGCGGCTTTGCGGTCTGCGGCCATGCAGGCTTTGCCCACGTCGCCAGACACCCGACCACCTCCGCAAGCTGTCAAAACCATCATTGCGGATACCAAAACGAACTTTTGCATGTTTCACCTGTCTATCGCGCACCTGCCCGTTTGTCGGGTCTGCGGTGCAAACTGCTTTGGACCAAGCTAGCAGAGGGCAGGGGTGGCGTGCAAATCAAATGCTTGTGGATGGCGCGCCCGCGTCCGAGAATGTGATAAACGCCCGTTGCCCGCCCAGATCGGAAAACGCCCGCGTCCGGCAGCTGAGCACGATGATTTGTTGACCCCGCGCGATTTGCGCCAGCATGTTGAACATCGTTCCAATCCGCTCGTCGTCAGTATGCACAAGCGCGTCGTCCAGAATAATCGGCACATGGTTGCCGTGTTTGGCAAAGAGCCGCGCAAAGGCCAAGCGCGTCAAAATCGCGATTTGCTCATAAGCGCCGCCTGAGAGCACGTCGACCTTATCTGTGACCCCGTTGCGCGTGATCGTTTCGACCAAAAGCTTGTCAGCGTCGATCTCGAAATCCGCACCTGCATGCAGCTGACGCAAAAGCGGCAAGAGCTCTGCGCGCACGGGTTCAAAGTAAGTGTCTTGGGCGTCGGCTCTTGCCGCCTCTAGGACCGAAAGCAGCAGTTTCAGCGATTGCGCGTGGCTTGCGAATTGCGCGGCACGGGCCTGAGCGCGCTCCAGTTTGCCCGCGACTTCCGCCAACCGCTCTTCGACGGCACCTTCGGATTGGGTGTGGATCGCGCCGTTGAGCCGCGCGAGATCTCTTTCCAGCCGATTGATTTCTTTGATATCTTCGGTGTCGGTCTGCACCGCGCGGTCATAGGTGGCTTGCGCGGCAGAGACATCGGGCGCAATCGCGCGCAGCTCTGTGAGGGTCGCGTTGGCCTGCGCCAAGGCCTTCCGCTTGTCCGACTGCGCCTGCGACAGGGTGGCAAGCGTGTCGTCTTCGCCCTCCGGTCTGCATTGGTCTTGCGCGTCGCTTTGTAATCTGGCGCGCAGAACCTCGGCCTCGGTCAATCCACTGGCAGCGACAGCCAACGCATTTTGCAGCGCAGGCAGCGTTTGGCGCAAGTCATTGAGGGTCGCGTCAAGGGCGGCGATATCCCGTTCGATCTGTTCGGATGCGGTGTCTTGGTCGGTCGGGGCAAGCTGCGGGTGCAAATCGGACAGCGGGTGCCCGAGCGCCGTGCAAAGTGCTTCCCATTCTTGTCTCAGCGTCTCCAGACCATCCGGCGCCAAGGCGCGGATTTGTGCCTGTGCTGTCTGCCTGTCTTGTGCGGCGGCCAGCCGCGCGTCGTGGGCTTGCCGTGCCGCCTTGACAGTGGCGACACCAAGGGCGCCGAGCTCTGTAGCGAGTGATTTCTGCAATGCGTCAGGGTCTTCGATGCCTTGACCCGCGCCCGCGGCAGGTTGCAGCGAGATCGCGCCAAATCCGGGCAGCAGCAGGTCGAGCGGTTGATCGATCAGCCGCGCCTCGCCGTTGGGAATATCGACGCCATTGATCTGTCCCGCAGCACTCTGTGCGCGTAGGGTAAAGCGGGCGAAATGCACTTTGCGCGTCTCAATCGCAATGTCACGGCGGCGCTCAAGGTCGTTCAGACGCTCAAGGGCCGTCTTTGAGATTTCGGTGCCGCCAAGGAGAGCCTCGGCATCTCGCAGCTTGTCTTTCGGGGCGGCGAGGCGCGTCAAATGATCGGCCAATGCGACAAGCCGTTTATGGGACTGCGACAGGCGCTCTGTGTGGCGTGCTTGGGTCAAAAGCCCGGTTTGCGCGCTCCGTTTTGCCTCAAAGTCGGCAATTTCGCCCTGCGCGGCGTCCAAGTCTTTCTGCGCCTCGGTTTTTGCTTTTTGTGCGGCCGCGACGTCTTCGGTTTTGGCGATGATCTGCGCGGCGAGCGTCTCGCGGCTGTGTTGTGCCTGTGCAATCTGCGCGATTTCACGGGTGATATCGCGCTCGGCCGCTTGCACAAGTTGCATGTCCTTATCGGCCTCTTGGACCTTGCGGGCATGTTCGCGCGTCTCGTTGAGGTGGTGCTGTGCAGCTGTAATCGCCTGCGCACGCATTGCGCGTAATTCGGGCGCATTGAGCGATTGCAGTCGCGCCATGACCTTTTTCTTGAGCGCGAGATCCTGGCTCAATGTGTCGACCAAGACCTGAAGTCGGGCTTGTTCATCAGCCAAGAGGCCGACGCGGTCTTCGGCCTCTTTCCACGCGCTGCCCGCCTTGGGTTTGTCCTGTTTGGTGCTGATCGTATCGAATTCCAGCTTGCAGCGCTGCACGATGGCGTCCATTCGCCGCCCGCCTGTGACCGCGTCGATCTGGCCGCGTACGCTGGACATCACATCGCGGCGCGCATTGACCCCGTCCGCGCCTGCATCAACGTCAACCGCGCCTTGCCTGACCCACAAAAGCCCGAAAGGGCCGTTGTTGGCCGTCAGAATATGCTGGGTAATCCAGGATTCTGCATCATCCGCCTGCTTCAGGATCGCGCCGCTGCGCAGGTCCTTGATCGTCGCAGATGACCCAGCCTTTTTGAGGTTAAACATCTTTTCGATCAGATAGGGAGACCCACCCATTTCGATCTCGGCGCTGATCCGCATTGCCCCGCCGGAATAGGGCTGCATGTCTTTCAACTCTTTTCTGCCAGAGCCGTAGTCGTAGAAAAACAGCGCATGCAGCGCCCCGAAGAAGGTGCTTTTGCCGCTTTCGTTTTCGGCCGTAATGGTCGTCAACCCGTCGCCGAACGGGCCGAGAACCGCCGTTTTATTGGCGAATTTGCGCACGTTGTGCAGCGTCAGTTTGCGCAGTTTCATGATCCGACCTCTTGCGCCAGATGGAACAGATGGGCCAGCGCCATTTGCGCGATCCGCGCGTCGTCTTGCGTGCGCCCCTCAAGAGAGGTCTGGGCGAGCAGGCTTTCTGCGGCGACCCGCAAGGCTCCCGCTTGCGCGATCAGGTCGAGATCGTCTTCATTTTGCGCGATGCCAATGGCGCTTAGGTCTGCGTCGAAAAAGTGGAAGTCGTCCGCAACGGTTTCGCAGGCCGCTTTGAGCAGCGCGTGTTCCGATAGCCCCAACCGCCCGCTGCCAACAAAACGCACCAGTGCCTTGTCGCGCCCCTGTGCGGGCAATGCCGCGTAGAAGCTTTCTCGCGGATCGTTTCCTGCGAAAAACGCGCAGTCAATCCGCGACCATTGGTATTGCCCGAGCGCAACCTGATCGACCTGAGGGACCGCGCCAGCCTGCGCGATTTCGACCAGCAGCACGCCCGCAGGACGGTGTCCTTTGAAACCGTCGGCCTCGGGCGTGCCCGCATACCAAGTGCGCGGCCCGATCCGCATTTGCCCGTGCCAATCCCCAAGCGCCAGATAATCAAGGTTTGACCGCTCTGCCCGATCAGGGGGGACCGTCGCAAGGCCGCCGTCTTCGGAGCCAAAATCTGTTACGCCCCCATGAGCCAAACCGATCCGGATCCGATCCCCCGTTTGGGCCGTTTCCATCCAAGCGGTCAGGTCATAGCCAGGGCTGCGTACGGCAGGTGGCGCGGGCAGGATGGCCACATGCGCCCCGATGTCGATCACTTCAGCCGTGGTCGCAAGGATCACATTATCAGGTTTGTCCCGTCCCAGCCTTTCCCACAAATCGACAGCCGCAAGAGAGTCGTGATTGCCCGGCATCCAGACCCATGTCAGGGCAGGGTAGGCAGCCATGGCGTCAAGCGCCCGTTTGACGAGCCGCGACGGCGGGGCCTCTGCATCAAACGTATCGCCCGCGATCACAACGAAATCTGCGCCGCGACTGACCGCAAGGTCACCCGTTGCTCGGAGCGCCTCAATCCGCGCGGCCTTCAGGGCTGCGCGCGTGTCTTCGTCGTAGTTTCCGAAGGGCTTGCCCAGATGGAAGTCTGCTGCGTGAATGAAGCGCATAGGCTTGGGTCTCCTTGAGGTGTTGGCGCAGCATGCCTTTGTGCAACAGCAGTGTAAATCGGCCAATGCTCGCGGGCGGAGAGCCGCCGCGCCGCCTGCGTCTTGGTCGGAATGCAAAAGCCCAAGGCGATCAGCCATGCCCTCAGCCTCGCTCTTGCGTCCGTTTTTATGCGCCCTAGGGCTGCAACTATTTGTCGCGCTGGTGGTCGGATACGGCATGGAAATGCGCAATCGCATCGCCACAGCGTTAATTTTTGCGGCGATCATCACTGGCAATTCAAGGCACTAGCTTTATCGGAGGGAGTGAAAATGTCGTCCCGCCCTTGCGAATCCGTCGCAATTTTGTACTGGTTGCCCAACATCGCTGAAAAGGAGTTCGCGTGTCCCTACTCTTTATTGTCGCTTTGCCGTTCTTTGGCGCACTTCTTCCAGGGTTGATGAACGCAGCGGGGCGGTCGGCGACTGCGGGCGTGACCTTTACGGTGTCACTTGCAGCCTTCATGGGGCTTCTGAGCAATCTGCCCGCCGTTCTGGCAGGGGAAATTGTGACCGCGCGGATCGACTGGATGCCTGCGCTGGGCTTGAACTTCACTTTGATGCTCGACGGGCTGGGCTTTTTCTTTGCGTTGCTGATTTTAGGGATCGGCCTGCTGATCATCGCCTATGCGCGTAACTATCTGAGCCGCAAAGACAATATGGGCGAGTTCTTCACCTATCTACTCTTGTTCCAAGGGGCGATGGTGGGGATCGTTTTGAGCGATAACATCCTGCTTTTGCTGGTGTTCTGGGAACTCACGTCGCTGTCGTCTTTCCTGCTCATCGGTTTTTGGAAGCATCTGCCAGAAGGGCGCCAAGGCGCGCGTATGGCGTTGACCGTGACGGGCATGGGCGGGCTAGCGATGATCGGGGGGATGCTGATCCTTGGTCAGATCGTCGGCAGTTATGATCTGAGCGTGATCTTGCAAAACCGCGCACTCATTCAGGCCGATCCGCTTTATGTGCCTGCGCTGGTCCTGATCCTTTTGGGTTGTTTCACGAAATCAGCGCAATTCCCGTTCCATTTCTGGTTGCCGCACGCGATGGCGGCACCAACACCTGTTTCGGCCTATCTGCACTCGGCGACGATGGTGAAGGCTGGGATTTTCCTGATGGCACGCATGTGGCCCGTCTTGTCAGGGACGCCCGAGTGGTTTGTGATTGTCACCTCTGCGGGGTTGATCACGATGGTGCTGGGCGCCGTTATTGCCCTGTTCAAACACGACTTGAAAGCGCTGCTTGCCTTTTCGACAGTGAGCCACTTGGGCCTGATCACGATGCTTTTGGGCACGGGCACGGCCTTTGGCGCGATGGCGGCGGTGTTTCATATCCTGAACCACGCGACGTTTAAGGCAGCCTTGTTTATGTCCGCAGGGATCATCGATCACGAGGCGCATACGCGCGACATCCGCCGTCTTGGCGGTCTGCGCAAGTTGATGCCTGTTACCTTTATGATTGCCTCGCTGGCGGCCTTGTCGATGGCGGGGATTCCGCTTCTTAATGGCTTTCTGTCGAAGGAAATGATGCTCGAAGAGGCGCATCAGACGGTCATGTTCGGCTCGCATTGGCTGGTGCCGGCGCTTGCAACATTCGGGTCGCTGTTCTCGGCGGCCTATTGCTTCCGGCTGATCGGTCATGTGTTCTTTGGCCCTGTGCGCGATGATTACCCCGCCAAGCCGCATGACCCCAAGCCGGGCCTGTGGTTGCCGCCCGCGATCCTTGTGGTTTTGGTCGTCGTCATCGGCATTGCGCCCTTTGTGGCGGAACCCTTTGTGAAACTGGTGACGGCCTCTGTCTTGGGTGGCGAAGCGGTGGTGCCCGACGTCCATTTCAAAATCTGGCACGGGCTTGTGCCTGCGTTGTTCATGTCGGTCATTGCGGTTGTTGGCGGTTTGCTGATGCTGACGATGTTCCACCCGGCGCTGCGGATCTGGGATAAAGCACCGCGCCCCGAAGCCAAGCTGATTTTCGAGGCGATCATTGCCGCAGCGCTGCGCTGCGCGCGTTGGCTGATCCTGCCGCTGCATAACGGGGCGTTCACCCGCTATGCGGCGATTGGTGCGGTGACCATTATTGCCGTGGGCTATCACGCGTGGAGCACGGGCACCGTGGGCGCGCCGACCCGCGAAATCCAGCCCGCCGGACCCGTTGCAATCGCCGGATGGTTGATGCTGGTCGCGGCAACGGGCGGTATGGTCTTGATGCATCGCAATCGGCTTTTGTCGCTGATCCTGATCGGGATCGTTGGATTGATGGTCTCGATCGGCTTTGTGTTCTTCAGCGCCCCTGATCTGGCGCTCACACAGTTCAGCGTCGAGGTCGTCACGATTGTGCTGATGCTTTTGGCGCTCAACTTCCTGCCCAATACCACCCCTGTCGAAAGCTCGGTTTTGCGCCGCGTCCGTGATAGCGTAGTTGCGATTTTCGGCGGGCTCGCGACCTTTGGTCTGGCCTATTACTATCTGCTGCGCGATGCGACAGGGGTGCCGATTTCTGAATTCCATTTGGCAAATTCATACAAGGGCGGCGGCGGCACCAATGTTGTCAACGTGATCCTCGTGGATTTCCGTGGCTTTGATACCTACGGCGAGATTATCGTTTTGGGCATTGCGGCCCTGTTGATTTACGCCCTGACCGAGACACTTTTGGGCGGACCGGTGCGGGCGCGGCTTTTGAACCGCAAGCCCGATCAGCCCCGTGCGGGCGATACCCATCCGATGATGATGGTTGTGCTGACGCGGGTGATGATGCCTGTCGTTCTGATGGTCGGGTTCTATATCTTCTTGCGCGGCCATAACGAGCCGGGCGGGGGCTTTATCGCGGGTCTGATCGTGTCGATTGCGGTGGTTATGCAGTATATGGCCAGCGGTTTTGCATGGACCTCGGCGCGGCTGAAATACCCCTATCACGGGGTGATCGGGGCGGGGGTTTTGATCGCGGGCTTTACGGGCATGGGATCTTGGTTCGTGGGCAAGCCATTCCTAACTTCTGACTTCACATATGTGCGTATTCCGCCATTTGAGAAGTTTGAACTGGCCACGGCAGCCCTGTTTGATCTGGGCGTTTTCCTTGCCGTTGTGGGTGCGGTGATGCTGTCGCTTGAGAGTTTCTCGCGGCTTGCACGGCGTTCCAATATGGCCGATAGCGAGTTTCCGATGGATATTGACCCGTCGCGCGAAGCACTCAACACAGCCACGCCGAACGACGCAAAGGAGGGCGTGTAACATGGAATTGCTTGTTGCTTCCGCCATAGGGGTGCTGACCGCAGGGGGGCTTTATCTTGTGCTGCGGCTGCGTACCTTCCCCGTCATTTTGGGCATGTCCTTGCTCACCTATGCCGTGAACGTCTTCTTGTTTGCATCTGGCCGGCTCACCATTGGTGCGGCCCCGATTTTGCGTGATGGCGTGACGACCTATACCGATCCGCTGCCTCAGGCCCTGGTGCTGACGGCAATCGTGATTTCGTTCGGGATGACGGCTGTTGTCGTGATGATCGGTCTTGGTGCATTCCTTGGTTCGGATGATGACCATGTGGATGATCAACCACAAACCGATGTGACCAATTCGGAGGAGGGCGCATGATGCATTGGATTATCGCGCCTGTCGTTCTGCCAGCGTTGCTCGCACCGTTTATTGTCTTGGCCGCGCGCTATCATATCGGGATTCAGCGGGCCGTTTCTGTTGTGGGTCTCCTTGCCCTTATCGCGATTACGGTGGGGCTTGCGTGGCAGGCCTCCGACGGGTCGATCGTGCTTTATCAGTTGAGCGACTGGGCCGCGCCTTACGGGATCGTGCTTGTGGGGGACCGCCTGTCGACAATGATGGTGTTTCTCACGGCCGTGCTCGCGCTATTCGTGATGCTCTATGCCATCGGCTCTGGCTGGGATACGCGGGGACACCATTTCCACGCTCTGTTCCAGTTTCAGATCATGGGCATTATGGGGGCTTTTCTGACGGGCGACCTGTTCAACCTGTTCGTGTTCTTCGAGGTGCTGCTGATCGCCTCTTATGGCTTGATGATCCACGGGGGCGGCAATGCGCGCCTGCGTGCAGGCGTGCAATATGTGCTGTTTAACCTGATTGGCTCGACCTTGTTTCTCTTTGCACTTGGGTCGATCTATGCCGAGACAGGCACGCTCAATATGGCGGATTTGGCTAGCCGGATTGCGCAGATTGGCCCAGAGAGCACGGTCGGCATTAGGGTGGCCGCGGTTCTGCTGATCTTGGTTTTTGCGATCAAAGCCGCGCTGGTCCCGCTTCATTTCTGGTTGCCCGCGAGTTACGCAGAGGCCCCTGCACCGATTGCGGCCCTGTTTGCGATCATGACAAAGGTCGGCGCCTATGCGATTGTTCGCGTTTACACGTTGGTCTTTCCACCCGATCTGGCGGTGACGGCTGGCCTACACGAGGTCTGGCTTTTGCCTGCAGCGATTGTCTCGGTTGCGGTGGGCATGATCGGCGTTTTGGCGGCCAAGCGTCTGGATCGTTTGGTGGCTTTCTCGGTCATCGGCTCGATGGGGATGGTCATGGTCGCAGTTGCGTTGTTCACGCCTGAGGGCATTGCGGCTGCATTATATTATACGGTGCATTCGACTTTGGCCGCGGCGTGCCTGTTTCTGGTCACAGATTTGGTGCGCACGGGGCGGGGCGATCTGGCGTTGACGGCGCAACCGCCGATGCGCGGCCAAGCCATGACTGCGGGTTTGTTCTTCGCGGCGGCAATTGCGATGGCGGGCCTGCCGCCGTTGTCAGGGTTCTTGGGCAAATTGCTGGTGCTGGATGCCGCCTATAATTCGACTTTGGTCGTTTGGATCTGGGTCATCGTTTTGGCGTCGAGCCTGATCGGTGTCGTAGGTTTTGCCCGCGCGGGTAGCATTCTGTTCTGGAAATCCAACAGCATGACACCCACAGAAACAATCGAAGACGTGACCCAGCCTGCGACCCTGTCTTACGCGGCAGTGGCGGGGCTTTTGGCGCTGCTCGTGGCGCATACGGTCTTTGCGGGACAGGTGCATGGCTATACCACGAAAATCGCAGCACAGCTTTTTGCGCCCGCGCCCTATATCGCGACCGTCCTTGAGACGCCTGGCAAGCTGAGCACACCACAGGAGGGCCATTAACATGGCCCGTGTATTCCAAAGGCTGCTGCCGCACCCGTTCTTGACGCTTCTTTTGACCGCTGTCTGGACGCTTTTGCAGAATGAAATCTCTGCGGGCATGGTTGTTTTCGGGCTTATCCTCGGGATCATTATTCCTTGGGGTACATCTGTCTGGTGGCCTGACCGACCAAAGGGGGTTCGGCTGGGCAAGATGACGACCTATTGTTTCTTGGTGCTCTGGGACATCGTTGTGGCAAATATCCAAGTGGCATGGATCGTGCTCACGGTCCCAAATGCCAAGCTTAAGCCTGCGTGGATTGTCATCCCGCTAGAATTGCGCCAACCCGAAGCGATCACAATGCTGGCGGGCACTATCACCCTGACACCTGGCACGGTCTCGGCGGATTTGTCGGATGAGGGGCACAGCCTGCTCGTCCATGTGCTGCATACCAATGACCCGGATGCGGTGCGTGACGACATTATGGACCGTTACCAGCGCCGCCTGAAGGAGATTTTCTTGTGATTACAGCCTCCGGCTTTCTTGATTTTACGCTTTTGGTTGCGTTTGTCGCGCTTGGGATCGGACAAATCCTTTCGATGGTGCGTTTGGTACTTGGCCCGACTCCCGGGGACCGGATCTTGGCGCTAGATACGATGGTCATCAACGGACTTGGCCTTGTGGTCGTCTTGGGGATTTACCAAGGCGTGCAAATTTATTTCGAAGTCTCGCTCTTGATTGCGATGCTCGGCTTCGTCTCCACAGTCGCCTTGGCCCGCTTTTTGCTCAGAGGAGATATTATCGAATGACTGGACAGATTATCGGCACCTATCTGGTCGCGATTTGCCTGATCATCGGATCGGCCTTTGTTGTGATCGGCGTTGTTGGACTGCTAAAATTCAATGATCCGATGACCCGCCTGCACGCGCCTACAAAGGTCGGCACGATCGGGATCGGAATGTTGCTTTTGGCCTCGATGGTGCAATCGGTCGTTGCGGGAGAAAGCTCTTTTCACGAGCTTCTCATTTTGGCGTTTTTATTCGTGACCGCGCCGATTTCCGCCAATTTTATCGCGAAGGTTCATATTCACCGCAAGTCCTGCCCTCCTGCTCCGAAACCGCCACGCGATGATACATGGTCGACGCTCAAAACGCCAAGCGATGAGAGTTGAAACGCGCATTTGGTGAAATATTTGTGGTGTCTGCTGGATAAAGGCGGAATTAATTCACCGAAAAGTAGGGTTTTCGCGCTTTAAGTAATCTGACTGTGGCTCCTATGAGGATGTCCAATGCACTTTTCAGATGTGTGATGCCGATGGTGGTTTTCCTCGGACTGACCGCTTGTGGCGGAACGACGATCGCCCCGAACTTTGTCGATCGGGACGTCGCGACAGGGTTTTGATCCTGTTGCATGGGGTGAAAATCTTGCCGGGAGGATGACCACAGAAGAAGATGCACTGCAGCAATTGGAAAACGCGCCCGCCCATGACGCGATGATGAATGCGACAACCGTTGAGGCGTTCGGATTGGGGGTGTCTGGCCCCAGCCGCGACACCCGCTGGGTGCTTGTGATGGCAACAGAGCACTAGACGGCCCAGAAAAACTTAGTGAGGTGGTAAAAGATTGGCGCAGCGAACACGACGCTGTCGAGTTGGTCGACAAACCCGCCTTGGCCTGGAATCAGGTGTGACCAGTCCTTCACGCCACGGTCACGTTTGATCGCGGCGAAGACGAGATTGCCGAACATGCCGACAAGGGACGCGACCCCTGCCATGACCATTGCGCCTTGTACACCAAACGGGGTGATCCAGCTGAGCAATCCGCCTATTATCATGGCCGACCCCACACCGCATGCGAGCCCTTCCCACGTTTTTGGCGACAGGCCCGCTGCTATTTTTGTGCGGCCGATCCGTCGCCCAAAGAAGTATTCCAAGAGATCGCCCAGTTGCACGACCATCACAAGGAATGTCACCAACAGGATCGCGCGGTCGCCGTATCCCGCGATATCGAGGTTCATCAATGCTGGCACATGGCTAACGCAGAAAACTGCAATCATCAGCCCCCATTGCGTCTCGGCTACGCGGATCAGGAACTTGGTCGCATTGCCACGCAGCGCCGAGACGATGGGCAGCAATAGAAAGGCATAGACTGGGATGAAGATTGCATAAAGCCCCGCCCATTCCATCGCTACAAAGATATATTGCAGCGGCAGAACCACGAAAAACGCAAGGGCGAGCGATAGGTGATCTGCCTGCGCCTTGGTCGTCAGGGTCAGGAATTCACGCAGCGCCGCAAAGGATGCGAAGGCAAAAAGCACGGTGATCCCAATTTTGCCCGTCAGCATCGCAAATCCAATAAGGGCAACCATCCCCCACCAGCTTTGCACGCGGGTCATATAGGTTTCGAGCACGGGGTTTTGTGTATTGGAGTCTTGGCGGGCGCGCAGAACCTCGCCCACGACTGTAAACCCGATCAAGATGCCAAAGGCCCCGATCGTAAGCCAAATGATGTCGATTGTGGTGGAATTCATGATGTCACCACGGGCTTGAGGTCTGATAGGGCCTTTGCTGCGCGCGTAAGAAAGGCGTCTTTGCTTTCGCCCTCTTGCACATGCACGGGCGCACCGAAAGTGACCGTGCAAATAAGCGGCAGGGGGATGATTTCACCTTTGGGCATGATCGAATTGAGGTTTGCAACCCAAGTGGGGACGAGGTCAACATCAGGTCGGGCAAGCCCCATGTTATAAAGACCCGCTTTAAACGGAAGCAAGTCGGCGTCCGTCATGTTTCGGTTGCCTTCTGGAAAGATGATCAGCGACGAGCCTTCATCAAGCGCGGCGAGGATCTTGTCCATCGGTTTATCGTCGACTTCCGGGCGCCGGTCGATCAGGATGCAGTTAAACACCTCTGGTCCGACAAAAGCACGCAGCTTGTTTTTGAGCCAGTAGTCGGCCGCGGCCACAGGGCGCACCTCGCGTCGCAAGGCAGGGGGCAGAACCGACCAGATCATCGGCATATCCCCATTTGACGTATGATTTGAATAATAAACCCGTTGGCGTGGCACAGGTTCGATCCCTTGCCAATCGGCGCGCACAGCCGTGATAGCCCTCGCAAAAAGGCGGATACAATTCCCGACGATGCGGGCGGCGAGGGTGCGAACGATGTTCATGGAGCGAACCTTAACAAAGGTATGAAGATTTGGAAGTATGTAGGATGGATTTTAACCCACCCCACGCCGATATCGGGGCCTTAGGCTACTTTGTCGCTGACGTATTCCGACAAAAGCTTTTCGTTTCGCGCATCTTCAAGGCGTTGGATGCGGTCATCGGACAAGCGGTCGTCGAAGCGGTATTTCACGAAGTTTACCAGTGCGAGTGTCAGCAGCAAGATACCGATCCCCCAGAACCCCTTTGTTGAAAGGGGGACTTCGGTTGAAAGGTAAAGCGAGAGCGCGAGCATCCCGTAGGCCACGACCACGGCGGCGCCATTGAAGAACATGATCAGGTTGTTATCAGATCTTGTCGTTTGCATCGTATTTACTCGGATTTTTAAGACATTTCGTGGCTTTAATGCGGTCGAGGACAGAGGCTGCAGTTGCGCGCGTCGCGTCTCCAAGGCCTGCGTCGGTCATGCGGTCTGTGATCGAGCCATGGGTTAAGTCATTGTTGATCTGCGAGAGGATTTCGCTGTGTTCGAACGGGTCGTCACGTCCCAAAACCCGTGCGATCAATTCTTCTGCTTCCTCAGCACTGCTGCCACGAGACAGTGGCCCCATGCGTATTTGGATGTCTTGCTCGCGGCGCAAAGCACGGGCCTGAATTGCGCCTTGCTTGAGGTCGATGATCCGACGATGGCCAACCTCAATACCGCTCCGCAGGCGCATGGTTTTCTGTACAAGGCAGGCGAGGGTTTGGTTGCGGATCTCCACTTTATTTTCCATTTGGGCGATGGCAGATGCGGCTTGGGCGGCGAGCACCTCGTTTTTGGCGTTCAGCGCCGAAGTTGCCCGTTTTGTCAGATCGACAATGCGACCGCTCAGCGCTTGGCGCTGGTGATCTTCCGAGCGCTTGCGCTGGATCAGGCTTGCAAGGGTCGCTTTGGCGACTTTCAGATTGCCGTCAGCCTCACGGATTTTCTGGTCGATCAACTCGATGGCGAAAGCATCGCGGACGCAGTCTTCGGCCCGCGCATGCGATCCGCATACTCAGTGTCTTGAACATTAATCCCTCAATCCCTCCATGCGTGAACATTGTTCAGTAGTGGATTCTTCCACCCTAAATCGCATGAACGCAAGTCAAAAAATGAACGTAGTTCACCAAAGTGGTTTTGCGGTGTTCATTTGCTTGAGAATAAGTGCAATCATGGCGTCGACGTTATCTGCACGCACACCTGCGCTGGCGTCATCCAGTCCCAAAAGGACAATCCCGTGGACAGAGGAAAAGAGGGCCTTGGTCAGAAGGCCGAGATCATCCGCCGCCATCTGCGGGTTGAGCGCCATCAGCGGATCATGGATATAGGTGAAAAGTTGTCCCATTTCAGCGAGATACCATTCAGGTGCTTCTTCACCTGTAGGGCGGTCGAGATCAAAAAGCGCGCGCCAGAGATTATAGTGGCGTGCAGCAAAGTGATGATAGGCCTGCGCCATGACGATCAATTGTTTTGTGGGCGTTTGCGGGGCATCGGCGAGTGCTGCGGCCACGTCGGCGCCCAAGGCGTGAAAGGTCCGGGCGTTCACGGCTAACACTAGGTCGTTCAAGTCACCAAAGACATTATAGATCGCACCAAGCGCACAGCCCGCCTCTGCTGCCAGATCGCGTGCGCGCAGGGCCGAAAGCCCATCCTGCGCGATTCGAGTTTCGGCAATCTTGATCAAATCATCGCGCAGTTGTTTGCGCCGCTCTGCAACTTTGCCAGCCATTCGTGAACCCCCAATGAACGCGGTTCACTATAGCCCTATCATGCGCGCAGGGGAAGTCAGGTTTTCACCGGCGCGCCGCCTGCAAAGTTATTGACCTCATGATAGCCAATCGGGTCGTTTTGCATTTGCAGGTGTAACCCATCGCCTTCGTAAGGATGTGCACGCGCCAGCGCCTCGTCGACGTCGATCCCGAGCCCTGCGCCTGTGGGAACAGGAATATAGCCACCCTCGACCGAGAGGCTGTTCTTGATCAAGGCAAAGTGGAAATCTGTTTCAATGGTTTCGGCCATGAGGATGTTGGGAATTGAAGCCGCAAGTTGGATATTCGCGGCCCATTCGATGGGGCCTGCGTATAGGTGAGGCGCCATTTGTGCATTGTAGGTCTCGGCAACGATTGCGATTTTTTTGGCCTCCCAAATGCCGCCAGCACGGCCGAGCGCAGGTTGCAGGATTTGTACGCCCGCCCTGAGCGCGGCGACGAATTCCGACTTGGTCGTGAGCCGCTCGCCGGTGGCGACGGGGATGCGGACGGCGCGCGTGACGGCAGACATATCCGCGTCGGGCGGCGTTGGTTCTTCATACCAAAGCGGCGAGAACGGCTCTAGAGCCTGTCCCATGCGGATCGCGCCTGCGGTGCTGAATTGCCCATGGGTGCCAAACAGAAGGTCGGCCTGATCGCCGACCGCGTTGCGGATCGTTTTGCAGAAATTCACAGAGGTGCTGATGTCATGCATCGACGGCATATGCCCGCCGCGGATCGTATAGGGCCCGGCGGGGTCGAATTTGACCGCGGTGTAGCCCTGCTTGACCAAATCGACGGCACTTTCGGCGGCCATATCGGCGTCGGACCAAAACGCGGGCAGGGGGTGGGACTTGAGCGGATAGAGGTAAGTATAGGCCCGAATGCGCTCGTTCATGCGCCCGCCGATCAGCGCGTGGACAGGACGGTCGCGGTCTTTGCCAACCATATCCCAGCAGGCCATTTCCAGACCGGACCACGCTCCCATGACCGTCAGATCGGGGCGCTGCGTGAAGCCAGCCGAATAGACGCGGCGGAACATCAGCTCGATATTCTCGGGGTTTTCGCCAGCCATGTGCCGTCCGAAGACATCGATGATCACAGCCTTCATCGCGTCATGCCCAACACTGGAGGCATAGCATTCGCCCCAGCCCACAACGCCTGTGTCGGATGTGACCTTCACAAAGATCCAATACCGCCCCCCCCAGCCCGGAGCGGGTGGTGCTGTCACAATGATGTCGAGGTCAGCGAGTTTCATGTGGGTGGTCCTGCGTGGCTAAATTACCGTCACTTTGCCACCCCATAATTTCAGCGCAAGGTCTTATCCGACCTCTGCTGTCGTTTCCGTGCGCGCAGAGATCGACTTTCGCACGGGGATGAAGATCAGAACCGCCCCAAATGTTAAAACGGCCGAGAACAGGAATGGCGCACCGGGGAGGAAAGCTGGCGCGCTATCATGTGTGAAGTAGAAAAAGAGCTGCGTCATCAAGAGCTGCGCCATGATCGTCGCGACGGCATTGATCGAGGTGAGCGCGCCTTGGAGCTCGCCTTGTTGGTTGTCGGCCGCCGTGCGCGACATGATCCCTTGCAACGCAGGCCCTGCGATTGAGCCGAGTGCCGTGAACGGCGTCAGCGCCAGCGCGAGCCAGCCGTTGGTGACAAATCCGAGCATGATGAAGGCCAATACGTCGACGCTTAACCCCAAAACAACTGCATTTCGCTCGCCGATTTTGTTCAGGATTGGCCGCATCAGCAGACCTTGCACAATTGCGATCCCGATCCCGAAGGCACCCAGCGATAGACCGATCATCCCCGGACCCCAGCCGAACTGCAGTTTGCCGTAATAGGCCCAAACGCTGGGATAGACGAAAAACGCGAGGCTGATCACAAAGCTGATGATCATAAAGCGGCCAAGATCTGGTAATTTGGTAATCGCTTTAAACGCGCCAAGCGGGTTCGCGCGCCGCCACTCAAACGGCCTGCGAATGCGGTCGGTCACTGTTTCGGGCAATGCGAAGTAGCCAAAAATCGCGTTAGCCGCCGCCAATACGGCTGCCGCCCAGAACGGCGCGCGGGTGCCGTATTCTGCCAGAAGCCCGCCTAAAAGCGGCCCGATCACAAAGCCAACGCCAAACGCGGCCCCGATCAGGCCGAAGTTGGCAGCCTTGTCTTCGGGCTTGGAGATATCAGCCATATAGGCGGAGGCCGTGGACTGTGTCGCGGCCGTGATCCCGCCGATGATACGCCCAATGACCAAAAGCCAGATCGTGCCAGCGACGGCCATCAGGACATAGTCGAACGACATGACAACAAGTGCAATCAGCAAGACGGGCCTGCGCCCGAAGCGGTCTGACATCGACCCGATGGTCGGCCCGAAAAGGAACTGCATCACCGCAAAAGTGGTCGCCAGAATGCCGCCCCAAACGGCCGCTTGCCCCAAATCTCCTGCCTCGATGGATTGGATCAGATCGGGCATCACGGGCATAATCAGGCCGATCCCCATGCTGTCGAGCACGACGGTCAGCAGGATAAAGATCATGGGCAGGCGGCTTTGCATATCGGGCTCCGAATTCTTTATCGGTTGCAGCTATAGCTTCCTGCTTAGTTTGCAACCCTGCTCAGGAGTTTTGCGAGGCCAATTGGGTCCGACAGAAAGGGCGAATGCGAGCTGTGCATTTCGCTGACGGTCTCGGCGGGCCAGTCCTGGGTCATGGTGACTTGGAACGCGGGCGGGACGGTGCGGTCATCCAAGCAGCGGATATAGTGCCGCGGCAGCGTTTCGGTCACTGCCAGCACGGTTTCTTGCGGAGCGATGGGTTGCGGGCCAAGCTTGCTCACGGCCCAAGCCGCCCGCGCCGGCTCCACATCGTGATAGAATTTCTCGGCGGCCATGGTCGGGTCGATCTCAAAGCTGATCCTGTCGTCACAAATACGGATGGCCTCGATGAGCGGCTGGGTGGGCGCGCTCTTGCGTCTGTCCCCCAGCGTCATCCCCGCTTTGGGCACATAGGCGCACAAATAGATGAGTTTGCTGATTTTTTCGGGTGCAAGCTCTGCCGC
The DNA here is from genome assembly GCA_029252195.1 of Yoonia sp. Classification (GTDB taxonomy): domain Bacteria; phylum Pseudomonadota; class Alphaproteobacteria; order Rhodobacterales; family Rhodobacteraceae; genus Yoonia. Next base: position 11,583 of record JAQXBV010000070.1, on the reverse strand, counting down.
CGCCGTGATCGGATAGCCCGCCATCGAGTGCCCGACCAGCGTGACAGGTGTATCGATCGCGTCGATGATGGCGCGGGCGTAGAGATCGAGCGTGACGTCTTTGACAGGCGTTTTATCGGCCCCGTGACTGGGCAGATCAATCGCGCGGGCTGTGTGCCCCAAGGCTTCAAGTGCGGGGATCAAATCGTCCCAACACCAAGCGCCGTGGCAGGATCCGTGGATGAGCAAAAAGTCAGACATGTCCAGTATTTCCAATAAATTCTGTGAGGATTTCGGCGTATCCAATCGGATCTTCGGCGCAGGGCAAGTGGCCGCATTGCGGCATGACCTTGAACTGCGATCCGGGGATCAGATCAACGGTTTCGCGCACCAGATCGGCAGGCGTTGCCGCATCTTGCCCCCCCGCGATGCCCAGCGTCGGGATGCGCAGGCCAGAGGTCGGCGTGAAGAAATCGGTGCCTGCAATCGCGGCGCATACGCCTGTGTAACCGATAGGGTCACAGGCGCTGACCATCGCCTGCCAAGGGGCCATATCGGGCGTGCCGTAAAAATTCCGTCCGAACCAGCGCTTCATGATCCCGTCGCTCAATGCGGGCATGCCTTGGGCCTCTACCGCCTCAATGCGGTCTTGCCAGAGCGCGGGGTTGCCGATCTTTGCCGCGGTGTTGGAGAGCACTAACGCGCGAATGAGATCGGGGCGCTTCACAGCCAACCCCTGCGCTATCATGCCACCCACCGAGAGGCCGACAAACAGCGCGTCTTTCACATCGAGCGCATCGCAGACAGCCTCTGCGTCGCTGACCATCTGCCCCATCGTATAAGGTGCGGCAGGTACATCCGACTCGCCATGTCCGCGCAGATCATAGCGGATCAGGCGCAGGCCTTCGGGTAACAGGGGCATAACCTTTTGCCAGAGATTCAGGGTCGTCCCGAGGGAATTGGAGAAAACTAATGTGGGTGCGAGGCGATGATCAACGCCGTCCACACGCGCATGAATTTTCACGCCGTTTTGGTCAATTTTTATGGTCCGCATCGTGACATCCTTAGCTCTAAAAAAGTTCAAGCCGCGCTGAAGGTTTCCCTTGCGCGGCTTTCCCTTGCTGTTCGGTCTTCCGCTTGCGCGGGACGCTGAACAGCCCTCCCGAGGCACATAGAATGCATTTCGGATCCTTGAGTCAACTCCAAGTATTCACCTTGTCCAGTTTCAACCCTGAGGTGTGCTTTCGCAGTGATCCAGCCTATAACGTCTCCAACGCGCGGATGAATGTCGCAGAGTCCACGTTGCCGCCTGTGGTTACGGCAATCACCGTGTCGCCCGTGAATTGCTCGGGGTAGAATAGCGCCGCCGCCAGTGCAACGGCCCCCCCCGGTTCGACAACAATTTTAAGTCGCTCAAAGGCCAGTCCCATCGCGCGCAAGCAGTCTTCGTCAGTCGCAACCACACCTGCGCCGCAATGCGCTTGCATGATCGGGAAGGTCAGATTGCCCGGCTGCGGGGTGACAATCGCGTCGCAGATTGACCCGCTCAGGCGCGCGTTGGAGACGATTTTACCTGCCGCCAGCGAGCGCGTCACATCGTCAAAGTCCGCAGGCTCGGCTGGGTGCACGCGCATTTTTGGCGCGTCAGCGGCGAGAGCGAGGGCGATCCCAGAGGTTAACCCGCCGCCACCGCAACAGACCACCACGTCGGCCTCGGTCACGCCCAAAGCTGTGGCTTGCGAGGCAATCTCAAGGCCAACGGTGCCTTGCCCCGCGATGACCTCTGGCTCGTCATAGGGGCGGATCAGGGTCAGGCCACGCGCGGAGGCGATCCGCTGGCCGATTGCGTCGCGGTCTTCGGTCGCGCGGTCATATAGGATCACTTCGGCCCCCAAGGCGCGGGTGTTGTTCACCTTAATCTTGGGAGCGTCCGAAGGCATCACGATCACGGCTGGCGCGCCGTGTTCTTTGGCAGCCAATGCGACACCCTGCGCATGGTTGCCGCTGGAATAGGCGATCACGCCGTTCATCAACTGCGCGTCCGAGAGCGCAGAAACCGCAGCCCGGCCGCCGCGAAATTTGAAAGAGCCAGTGTGTTGCAGGCACTCTGCCTTGACCAGCACACGCCGTCCCGCGATTTTATCGAGGAAAGGCGAAGAGAGCAGGGGCGTCACATGCGCATGGCCTTTAATCCGCTGAGCTGCGGCGCGGATCATCTCAATGTTCATGCAAGTCCTCCAACCATTCAGTCAGCGCATCAAGCGCGTCGTCTTCGTCCAAAAACGGCACATGGCCACGGTCCGCAATATCGGCGCGGATCATATCGGGGCGGCGGCGTAGCATCTCATCCGCGCAGGCCTCGGTCAGCAGATCGGAATTCGCCCCGCGAATAAGAGCAAGGGGCAATCCACCAAGCGCATCGTAAAGCGGCCAAAGGTCAACGGCCGGCAAGCCCAGCGCCTCAAGCACTGCATCGCGCAGCTTTGGATCATAGTTGACCACCAAACCGTCAACCGTTTGGGCATAATGGGCCCGCACCTCGGCCAGCCAACGGGCATGCGGCACGCCTTTGAAGTGCACCCAATTGCGCGCACGCGCACGCGCCGCGTCCTCGTGGTTATCCTCGACGGGGTTCTTGCCGATATAGTTGGCGATGACCTTCATCCCCTTGGGATCAATCTCGGGGCCGATATCATTGAGGGCAACACCTAAGAGCCGATCCTTCGCTGTCGCCGCCAGCAGCATCGCAATCAAGCCGCCACGCGAGGTTCCGAGGATGGCTGCCTGTTTGATTCCCAAGTGATCAAGCAAGGCCAGCGCATCCGCGCCTTCTTGCGGGATATTATAGGTTTTGTAATCCGCCCAGTCCGATTGCCCACGCCCGCGGTAATCCATACGGATCAGGCGCACGGGCAGGTGGGGGGCGACATGGTCAAAGTCTCGGGTGTTGCGGGTCAGCCCCGCGAGCGCCAGCACAGGCAGGCCCTCGCCACTCTGCTCGTAATAAAGCTTGGTCCCGTCGGCGGCATGAAAAAAAGGCATCAGGTCAAATCCGGTATGGTTGTCAGGTTGGGCAGGATGTGATGCGGGGTGGCATAAAGCTTGTCCACGGGGTCACCCGCGCGGTTCACCCATGCAGTGGTAAAGCCGTAGCCCTCAGCGCCTGCAGCGTCCCAGCCGTTGGACGATACAAACAAGACCTCGGATTTTGCGCAGCCGAATTCCTGACCGACCATGTCGTAGACTTTATCGTGCGGCTTGTAGACGCCGACGCTCTCAACCGACAGAACCGCGTCGAGATTTGCGGTGATACCTGCGGAGGTCACAGCCGCCGCGAGCATTTCTGGTGTGCCGTTGGACAGGATCGCGGTGCGTGCGCCCGCCGCTTGCAAACGCGCCAGCATCTCGGGCACCTCTGGGTAGGCATCAAGCTCCCAATAAAGCGCCAAAAGCCTTTCGCGCAGCGCGGGCGAGGACAACTTCGCCGCTTCAAGCGCCCAGTCCAGCCGTCCTTGGTCACCTGTTCGAAATCGCAGTGGCGGCCCGCGACCGCCCGCAACCATGTATATTCCAACTGTTTGCGCCGCCACGTTGCCGCAACGGCGGGCCAATGTGCCGCCAGTTCCATGTGATCAGGTTCTGCACTCGCGAGGCGGGCTGCAGAATTGACATCAAATAGCGTCCCGTAAGCATCGAAAACATAGACGGACTTGAACAAAACGGCCTCCTCTTATTGCGTTGGCCGCAGGGTTGCATGCCATGCGCGCGGCGAAAAGAGGCAAAGCGGTTTGCATCTTGGGGCATGTGCGCATAGCGTGCCGCCTTTCTGAGAAATGACCAAAAGAAAGACGACGATATGACCCAAGCAAAAGCAGGCGACACAATTCGCATCCACTATAAAGGCACACTGCAATCAGGTGAGGTCTTTGATAGCTCCGAAGGGCGCGATCCGCTTGAGTTCACACTTGGCTCTGGCATGATCATCGCGGGCCTTGATAAGGCTATTCACGGCATGATTGCAGGCGAAAAGAAGGTCGCAGAAATCCCTTGCGTTGAGGCCTACGGCCCGATCAACCCTGCTGCGCGCCAGCCCGTGCCGCGTACCGAGTTCCCTGACGATATCCCGAAGGAGGTGGGCATACAGTTGCAAATGCAAAGCCCTGAAGGCCAAGTGATCCCCGTGACAATCGTCGCCGTCACTGAAACCGAAGTGACATTGGACGCGAACCATCCGCTTGCGGGCCAAGACCTGACGTTTGATTTTGAAGTTGTGGGTATCGACGCGGCTTAATTGGCCGCGTCGGGGGTCATCCACATCGGCTCGAACACATGGTCGTCGGGGTCGCTGAAGCTGCGGTTATACATGAATGCTTCCATGTCTTGCACCTTGTCGTTGTCGTGGCCGCCATTGGCCACGGCAGCCGCCATCATCGCATCAACCGCATCGCGGGTCTCACAAGAGATCGCATAAATCGCGCCAGTTGATTTGGTGCTATCGGCGATGGGCCGTGGCGCAAACCCTTCAAAGAACGGATGCGACAGGATCATCAGATAGATGTCATCCGAGACAACCACACAGGCCGCAACGTCGTTGCTGAACTTTTCATTGATTGAAAAGCCAAAGCCTCATAGAAGGCACGACTGCGGGCCAGATCCGTGATCGGCAAATTTACAAAAATCTTTGTCGACATCTCTCTTTCCCTTCTTTTGGCCAATAAATACCTCGGGGTCCGGGGCTGGCCCCGGCGCCCTGCTCAGAGGTTTTCGGGCTGCGGCATCCCAAGCACATGATAGCCGCCATCGACGCGAATAATCTCGCCCGTTGTGCAAGCGCCCGCATCGGAAGCGAGGTAGACAGCCGTGCCGCCCACGGCCTCGAGGGTCGCGTTCGAGCGCAAAGGTGCGTTCTCGCCCGTGTGTTTATAAGTCTTGCGCGCGCCACCAATGGCCGCCCCTGCAAGGGTTTTCATCGGGCCGGGAGAGATCGCATTCACGCGGATTTTGTCGGGGCCAAGATCGTTGGCAAGATAACGCACGGCGCTTTCCAACGCGGCCTTGGCCACGCCCATGACGTTATAGAACGGGGTCACTTTGTTGGCGCCCTGATAGGTCAGCGTCAGGATCGTGCCGCCGTTTGGCATCAGGGCCATCGCGCGTTTGGACACGTCGATCAGCGAATAACACGAGATCACCATCGAGTTCTTGAAGTTCTCGACGCTGGTGTCCGAAATGCGCCCCGTCAACTCGTTCTTGTCGGAATAGGCAATCGCATGCACGACGAAATCAATCGTTTCCCAACGCTCGCCAAGGGCCGCAAACGCCGCATCCATCGACGCCGCATTGGTCACATCAACATCAACCATGAAGTCAGAGCCAACAGAGGCCGCGAGTGGCTCCAACCGCTTGCCGAACGCCTCACCCTGATAGGTAAACGCGAGCTTCGCCCCAGCCTCGGCCATCGCCTTCGCAATCCCCCAAGCAATAGAGCGCTCATTAGCAACCCCCATGATCAACCCGCGCTTGCCTTGCATAGAAATGGTCATGTGACGTCCCTTGTTTGTTTCATTCTAGGTGAACGGTTTGGGACGCGGCGTCAAGTTTTTGAATGGGCACGGCTATCGACCATCTGCAATTGCTAACTGAACAATGGGTGCCACAGTCGTTTCGTCGATGGCTTTTGATCTGCAATAATCAGACTTTAGCCAAAGGGACAATTCTTTTTTACCTTTGCTCGCATTGCAGCTGCAACAGCAGAGCGCAATATTTTCAGCTGTGATAATCTGTGCATCATTCACGATATGCTCCCAACTTGGAGCGCTCTTTCGCGAGGTCTTGTAAGAAGTGAACGCGACTCTGCAATATACGCAAACAGTGTCGCGTTCACGGATCGTGTTCTCAAGCCAAATTGGGATATTCCATCTATTCGACATCATAACCTAGGCATCAGGGCGGGCATTCCAATGTGTTTAGAGCTGTGTACGATTTGTCAATCACTCTAAACATGAATGGATCTACCCAGCAAACTTACTCAACAACATCGACCCGTTCGTCCCGCCAAACCCGAACGAGTTCGTCATGATTGTATCCAACCCAGCGTTATCCACGCGGGTTGTCGCAATCTCGGCGGGGTCCAAATTCGGGTCCAAGGTTTCGACGTTGATCGAGGGCGCGATGAAGTCATCTTGCAACATCAGCAAGCAATAGACCGCCTCGGACGCGCCTGTTGCCCCCTGAGAATGCCCCGTCATCGATTTGGTCGAGGACACAGGCGGTGTGGAGCCTTGGCCGAACACACGGCGTACGGCCTCAATCTCGCCCACGTCACCCACCGGCGTCGAGGTGCCATGTGCGTTGATGTAGCTGATTTTGCGGCCTTCGGGCAGGGTCTCTAACGCCAGACGCATCGCGCGCTCGCCGCCCTCACCAGACGGGGCCACCATGTCGTGACCGTCAGAAGTCGCGGCGAAGCCTGTGACTTCGGCGTAAATCTTTGCTCCGCGTGCCTGCGCGTGCTCAAGGCTTTCCAGCACCAGCATCGCACCACCACCTGCGATCACAAAACCGTCGCGGTTGGCATCAAAAGCGCGGGACGCTTTCTCTGGCGTGTCGTTATATTTGGACGACATTGCACCCATCGCGTCGAACAGGCACGACAGCGTCCAGTCGAGTTCTTCCGCGCCGCCCGCAAACATCACGTCCTGCTTGCCCATCATGATCTGCTCGGCCGCAGAGCCAATGCAATGCAGCGAGGTCGAGCAGGCGGAGGTGATCGAATAGTTGATGCCCTTGATTTTATACTGGGTCGACAGGTTGGCCGAGATTGTGGACGACATGCACTTCGGCACGGCAAATGGCCCGATCCGCTTGGTCGCACCTGTGTCTTTGACAATGTTGTGCGCAGTGAACATCGCCGACGTGGACGGCCCCCCAGAGCCCGCGATCAGCCCTGTGCGCACGTTCGATACAGTCGCCTCATTCAGACCCGCATCGGCAATCGCCTGACCCATGGCGATATAGGCATAGGCGGCACCCGGACCCATGAAGCGCAGGGCGCGCTTGTCGACATGTTCAGTCACGTCCAGCTTCACAGTGCCCGCAATCTGCGAGCGGAACCCGTGCTCGGCCATCTCTGGACTGGCAACGATTCCCGATTTGCCGGCTTTCAGAGAGGTCAGAACCTCATCCGCGTTATTCCCGATCGGCGAGACAATTCCGAGACCTGTGACAACGACACGACGCATGAGCGCACTCCTGTATTAATATTACCTTTGTCTAAGCCAGCCTGCACAAAGGAGCAAGCAATGCCAAGGCCGGGGTTGTCTTCGCTTTTTCAAAATACTCTGGGGTGCGGGGCAAGCCCCGCGCAGGTATTGGCAGGGCGGAACGGCGAATTAGCTTTCGCTCAACGCGACTTTCATATCTTTGACCTGATATATCACTTCGCCGTCGGCCTCTACAATTCCGTCTGCCACACCCATGGTCAGGCGGCGGGTCTGGATCGCCTTGGTGAAATCGATCTTGTAGGTCAGCATTTTGCGGTCCGGGCGGACCATGCCAGTGAGTTTGACTTCGCCAACGCCAAGTGCGTAGCCACGACCCAGCCATCCGCGCCAGCCTAGGTTGAAGCCAGTCAATTGCCACAGGCCGTCAAGGCCAAGACAGCCGGGCATGATCGGGTTGCCGGGGAAGTGGCATTCAAAGAACCACAGGTCGGGGGTGATGTCGAATTCTGCGACGACGTGCCCTTTGCCATGCGCGCCGCCGTCGCCCGAAATCTCGGTGATGCGGTCCATCATGAGCATGGGCGGGGCGGGAAGCTGTGCGTTGCCTTCCCCGAAAAGTTCACCGCGGGCGCAAGCGAGCAGCCCTTCTTTGTCAAAACTGCTTGGGTATTGGGACATGCGCGCCGCCTTCTTAACTCGTATGGTTTCAATTGCCTATGTCCCGTTTAACACCGCTGGTTTACTTTGGGCAAGAGTCTGGGGTTTTCGTTTTCAATTGATCCCGGACCCGTTTGCCCCATATGAATGGTTTAAGATAAAGGGCTCAGATGACAGATACTGCGATCACACGGTGTACGGATTGGCTTGCGGGGGTTGGTTTGCGTCCGACGCGGCAACGCTTGACCTTGGCTGCGTTACTGGTCGGGGACGGTGAGGACCGGCATGTCACGGCGGAAGGCCTGTTTGACGCAGCATCCAACGCGGGTGAAAAAGTGTCACTCGCCACGGTCTACAATACGCTGCGGGCGTTTTGCGACGCGGGTTTGATGCGCGAAATCACGGTCGATGGGTCCAAGAGCTATTTCGATACCAATATGACCGATCATCCGCATTTTTATTGGGAAGATACCACTGAGTTGACGGATGCGCCTGCACAAGAGCTCGAAATTCGCAGGTTGCCAAGCCTGCCTGCTGGCGCTGAGATCGCCTCTGTAGATGTGGTGATCAGGTTGCGGCGCAGCCCAAAAGGATGATGGGTTAAAACCCATCCCACTTAGCTTTGCCATTTAACATTTGTTTACCTTAAAGCGCGAAGCTTTGCGGTATGACAATGTATCGCCGCAGATTCGTCCCAGCCGGGACCTACTTTTTCACCGTGCATTTGGCGGACCCGAAGGCCAGTTTGCTCGTGGATCAAGTTGATCTGCTGCGATATGCGGTCCGATTGTGCCAAAAGCAACGGCCCTTCGAGATCAACGCGGCGGTGATTTTGCCCGCACATCTGCACATGATCTGGACCTTGCCAGAGGGGGATGCCGACTTTTCTGCACGGTGGCGGCATATCAAATCCACCTTCTCGCGGCATGTCCCTGCGCGAAAGGACCTTCGTGCGAGCATGGTCAAGCGAGGTGAGAAAGGGATTTGGCAGCGGCGATTTTGGGAACATCACATTCGGGACCAAGACGACTATGCGCTCTATGATCATCTGATTGCGACCGCACCGATCCGGCATGGGCTTGTCCGTCAATCCGGTGACTAGCCCCTGTGTTCTGCATATAAACGTAGGATGCGTTTAAACGCATCTGCGCCTGAAGACGAATGCAGAGCCTAAAACCATTGCCCCGGCTCAATAAGGCCGAGGTCGAGCAGTTGTTGGGAATGCCATTCAAAGGACGCGGAGTTGTGCCAGCGAAAAGTTTTGATTTCGGCTGCACTCTTGGGATTACGTTTGAGAGCCCTGGCTGTCCGGAACGAACATAAGGCCGCCGTAATCGAATTGTGCCATGGGCAGGCATAGGTATTATATTCGGGCACGCTAAATGTGTGATCGGGACGCAGCTCCAGACCGGGCTTGGCGCGGAAAATCGAAATCCGGTCAATGCGGCGGCGCGGCACTGGGATATGTTCTTCAAAACGCCACCGTAACCCGCCAAAAAAGTCCAGCTGACGTTCGGCAAAATTCTTGTTCTTATCGGTGCGCGCCAAAGCGTAATACCCTGATTTATCCAGATAAGCATTATCAAGGCTGACCGCATTCGGATGTGCGTCAAGGTCGCCCGCATAAAGGTCGACGACATATGTCAGAACCGCATCGCGCCGCTCTTCGGTGTGAAAGGACAGCATTTCACCGATGGTCCGGTGCTCGCAAAACGGGAAAAAGATATATTCTGCGTTGTAGCCGTAAAACAGCCATTGCCCTTGTGCCTGGGCAATCACCTGATTGACCACGGTCGTCAGAGCATCGGGGCGCGACATATCAAAATCGACATGGTGCACGTTGTCAGGCAGGTCGTCTGGACGGGCAATGTCGAACAGACCGAAGGTAATGACGGACTTAAAACCTGCCTCCAAATGATGCCGGATGGTGCTCCCTACCTCAACCTCATCCTCCAGCAATATCAATGCGATTGGCCCTTTGGCTAAGGCGGATTTTCCGTCGTTTAAAAAGGCGTCGAGACTAGAATATTGCATAGCGGCAGGTTTGAACTCTTTCGATTGTCCTATTGTTCCTTGATAAGGTGAAGATTGTGGAAATGCCACCTCCATTGCATGCCCCGCGCAACAGGTCTAAACCCCCAACTTGTTCGAAAACTCACGCGAATGGTGCCACATGTCAGATCCCAAGAAGCTGTTTATCAAAACCTACGGCTGCCAGATGAATGTCTATGACAGCGAGCGCATGGCCGAGGCGCTGGGCGGCAATGGCTATGTTGCGACCGACACGCCGGAAGATGCGGACATGATTTTGCTCAATACCTGCCATATCCGCGAGAAGGCCGCCGAGAAGGTCTATTCGGATCTTGGCCGTATGAAGCCTTTCAAGGATGCGAACCCCAATGTGAAAATCGGTGTCGCCGGATGCGTCGCACAGGCCGAGGGCCAAGAGATCATGCGCCGCGCTCCGATGGTTGACCTTGTGGTGGGCCCGCAGTCTTATCACCGCCTTCCCGCGATGGATGACGCCATTCAGACGGGGGCCAAGGCGCTCGACACTGATTTTCCCGATGACGACAAATTTCTGGCGCTCAAGGCGCGCAGCAAAGCCAAGCGCGGGCCGACCGCGTTTTTGACGGTGCAGGAAGGGTGCGACAAATTCTGCGCGTTTTGTGTCGTCCCCTATACACGCGGCGCAGAGGTAAGCCGCCCCGCAGACCGCGTGATCCGTGAAGCGCAAGAACTGGTCGATGCCGGCGTGCGCGAAATCACTTTGCTTGGGCAAAATGTGAACGCGTATCACGGGCACAAAGGGGGGCTCGCGGGTCTGATCTGGGCGCTCAACGATGTGGACGGGCTGGAGCGGGTGCGCTTTACCACAAGCCATCCCAATGACATGGATGACGCCCTGATTGCCGCCCATGCGGACTGCCCCAAGCTCATGCCTTATCTGCATTTGCCGGTGCAATCGGGGTCGGATCGCATCCTGAAGGCCATGAACCGCAAGCATACCGCCGCAGGGTATATCAAGCTTATTGAACGCATTCGCGCCGCGCGCCCTGACATCCTTTTGTCCGGCGATTTTATCGTGGGCTTTCCGGGTGAAACAGAGGAGGATTTCGAGGCGACCTTGGACCTGATCCGCACGGTGCAATACGGGCAGGCCTATTCGTTCAAATACTCCACCCGTCCCGGCACACCCGCCGCTGAAAAACCGCAGCTGCCAGAAGAAGTGATGAACGCACGCCTCCAGCGCCTGCAAGCGCTTTTGACAGAGCAGCAGCGAGCCATTCAGCATGCCATGGTTGGCCGTGAGGTCAAAGTGTTGTTCGAAAAAGAGGGGCGCACTGCTGGGCAAATGATTGGAAAATCAGAGTATTTGCATGCGGTCTTTGCGGATGCGCCCAGCTCTATTTTGGGGCAGGTCAAGCCGGTGAGAATCACGCAATCGAGCACAAACTCGCTTGGCGGTGTTCTGATTTAGGCCCGCGCGACGCGCTGTTAAGTTTCACCTTTCGGTTGAACAGTTTTCGGGCTGCCGTCCAATGTCAGAGAATTGGCGTTATTGTTTTGAAACAAGACACAATATATAGTGCTTTTTTCTTTCAATATACTCTGAGTCCTTCGGAAGCCGAATTTGACGTCTTGACGCTTTGGCGTGGAACGATTCAGCTACGGGTATGATTTGTCCTGGTTTTCTTTCCGCAGCAGAACGCCTTGAGCTTGA